>DATBOK010000159.1:0-2332 GCA_036553845.1 Casimicrobiaceae bacterium | reverse complement strand
CGTTGAAAGCTGGTGTTGCGCCCCGGCACGATGGCAACTGTGCACGCGGGCGCATGTGCCGGCAACGCCGATTCCGCGAAGCGGTGGCGGCGCGGGGCGAGGCGGGACGCGAGTGTTGCCAGCGGCCCGCGGGCGTTGCATCGCAGCGCCCGCTGCGGTATTCTGGGCAATACTTGCATATGCAAATATCGCGCGCCGCGGGACCGGACCGGGCACCGCCTGGCCGCGCCACGCAAGCAAGGGCGTATCACGCCTCCTGGGGAATGAGCATGAACGTGTCGCGCCGTGCGGCACGCGCAACGCCCGCCGCCGACTACCGCCGGCGCGGGCGGGAGTGCGCGTACGCCAACCTGAAACTGATGGCGAGGGCGATCGGGACGCTGTATGACGAAGCACTCGAACCGAGCGGACTGCGCGCGAGCGAGCTGGCGCTGCTGTGGGCGATCGTCGCGCTCGAGCCCGCGCCGATGTCTCGCCTCGCCGAAGCCACGCTCACCGACGTCACCACGCTGTCGCGCACGGTGCTGCGGCTGTCGCGCGCTCGCCTGTGCAAGATCGTCCGCGGCGACGATCGCCGCGTGCGCGTGGTCACCTGCACCGCGCTCGGAAGGCGCCGCTTCGACGCGGCGATGCCGCACTGGGAACGCGCGCAGGCGCGTGCCGAGGCCTACCTCCCGGTCACCGCGGTGGCGCGCATCGCCCGCCATCTCATCGTCGCGCACCGCCAGCCTTCGCCGCGCTGAACTCGGCGCCCGCGGCGCGCATCACGTGCAGCGGATTTGCGCGCCGACCCGGGCTTCAGCGCAGGCCGTGCGCGAGTCCCAGCGCGTCCTGGATGCGCGCGCGGTAGCTGCGGGCCGAGGTGATCGCGCCGCCGTCGGACAGCACGATCCGGTATTCGCCATGCGACAGCGGGCGCAGCTCGCGCACGCGGTCGACGTTGATCGCGTGCGAGCGGTGCACGCGCAGGAAATGCGCGGGGTCGAGGCGGGCGACGATACCCGCGAGCGTCTCGCGATGCAGGTACGGCCGATCGGCGTGGATGCGCACGTAGTTGTCCTCGGCGTCGATGCGCACGATGTCGGCGACCGCGACGATGACGATGCGGTCGAGCGTGCGCACGGCGATGCGCGCGAGGTACGCGCGTTCCGGGGGCAGCCAGCGCTCGTCGGTGGATTCGGCCAAGGACGGCGTCAGGTCAATTTTCATGGCCGGGGTTGCGGACGCACGCCGCTCGAGTGGACAATCGCGAACGCACGTTCGGATGGCGGGGTGGCTCTGATGGCATGCGCGGGACTCCGGCGACGGGGTTCGATCGAACTATCGACGCTTGGACGCCCCCGCGTCCGGAAAATATTCTCCTTTTTTCGCCCGATTTTCCTCCGCCGCACGCCATGAACGACCTGTCGTCGCTCGCGCTCATCCGCTCGCTGCCGCCGCAATGGCGCCAGGACGCGCCGCGGCGGATCGGCGCATTCGTCGTGCATCCGGCATCGAACGAGCTCGCCGGACCCGCGGGCATCGTGCGCGTGCGACCGCGGCTGATGGACGTGCTGCTGCGGCTCGCCGCCGAGCCGGGCGTCGTCGTCGCGCGCAATCGCCTGCTCGAGGAGGTCTGGCCGCGACGCATGGTCAGCGACGAAGTGCTGTCGCGCACGATCGCCGAGTTGCGCACGGTGCTCGGCGACGACCCGCGTCATCCGTCCTACATCGAGACGATTCCCACCGTCGGCTACCGATTGGTGGCGACCGTCGAGGATGCGCCGTCGCTGCCCGCGCATGCCGTCGCGCGCCCGGCGCGCACCGACGACGGACACGAGGCGCGCATGCCGGTCGCCGCGGAACCCGACGCCGGGCACATCGCGGCCGCGAACGGCAATGCGGGCACCGGCTCCGACCACGGCGACACGCAGGCGATGGGTGCCACGAATCGCGCGCGCGGGTCGCTGCCGGGAATCACGGTCGACGCCTTCGCAGCGGACCGCAGTGCCGGCGCCGGCACTGCAACCGGCGTCGCGACCGGGCACCCCACCGTCCCGGCACCGGATGCCGCCGTGGCAGCGCCTTCCGGCGAGGCACCGGATGACGGCGCGCGCCTGCCGATGGCGACCCGGCGCGACACGCGCCGGCGCGTGCTGGGTGCGGCAGCGTTGTCGATCGCCGTCGCCGCCGCTGCGGCGCTGGCGCTGCATCTTCGCGACGGCGGCGACAGCGTCGCTGCGCCACTGGCCGCGCGCATCGCCAACGCCACGCCCTATCTGTCCGATCCGGGCCTCGAGATGGAGCCGCGCTTCGCCCCCGACGGCGCGCGCATCGCGTTCTCGTCCAGCAC
>DATBOK010000123.1:0-3463 GCA_036553845.1 Casimicrobiaceae bacterium | reverse complement strand
AGCGTCCAGGACGTCGCTCGCGGCGGACGCGCGTGACGGCGATGGCGAACGCGACGAGCGGGCGACCGGCTGCCGCCGACAGCGTGGCACCCATGATCGAGGTCCACGGCCTGCACAAGCGATTCGGCGGCGTCGAGGTGCTGAAAGGCATCGACCTCGACGTGGCGCCCGGGCAGGTCGTCTGCGTGATCGGTCCCTCGGGCTCCGGCAAGTCGACGCTGCTTCGCTGCATCAACCATCTCGAGCGGCCCGATGCCGGCTACGTGCGCGTCGGTGGCCGCTTCGTCGGGTATCGGCGCGTCGGTGATCGACTGCAGGAAGTGGAGGAGCGGGAGCTCTGCGCGGCACGCGCGTCGATCGGCATGGTGTTCCAGCGCTTCAACCTGTTCCAGAACATGACCGTGCTCGACAACGTGACGCTCGCGCCGAGGCTTGCACGCAAGCTCGGCGCAGCGGACGCCGAGCGCAAGGCGCTCGCGCTGCTGGAGCGCGTCGGGCTCGCCTGCACGGAGCATCGCTATCCGAACCGCTTGTCGGGCGGCGAGCAGCAGCGCGTGGCGATCGCGCGGTCGCTGGCGATGGAGCCATCGGTGATGCTGTTCGACGAGGCCACATCGGCGCTCGACCCGGAGCTCGTCGGCGAGGTGCTCGACGTCATGCGCACGCTCGCCGCCGACGGCATGACCATGGTTGTCGTGACGCACGAAATCAGCTTCGCCCGCGAAGTGGCGGACGAGGTCGTGTTCATGGAGGGTGGCGTGGTCGCCGAGCGCGGGGCGCCGTCGCAGGTGCTGCACGCGCCGCGCGAGGCACGCACGCGCGAATTCCTCGGGCGATTGTTGTAGGGTTTCGCGCAGCGCGGGGCCGCCGGTCCGGGGACCGGCGCACTCGTCCAGGGATTCAGCGAGACTGCGCGCGGCGTACTTCGGCCGCGAGCGCTTCCATCAGCGATTCGAGCGATGCCTTCAGCGTGGCGAATCCCGTGCCGTGCGTGACGCTGGCCTCGTCGAGATACAACGCGCGGTTCATCTCGATCTGCAGCGTGCTGCGCCCGCGTGCAGGCTGCCCATAGCGGCGCACGATCGTGGCGCCCTTGTACGGATCGTTGACGCTCACGCGATAGCCACGCTCGCGCAAGTGCGCGACGACCAGTTCGACGAAGCGCGGCGCCGCGCTGGATCCGTCGAGATCGCCCACCACCATGTCCGGACGCCGCGCGCCCTCGCCATCAGGCGTCATCGCATTGCCGCGCGATTTCATCGAATGCCAGTCGACGTGCCACACGAAACCGAATTTCGCGGCCAATGCGTCGAGCTCGCCTGAAAGGGCCTGGTGGTAAGGTCGGTAGACGCGGTCGATGCGCGCGCGCACCTCTGCCACTGGCAGCGGCTGCGTGACGATCGCCACGCCCGGCACCACGAAGCGGCGGATGAGGCCGAGGCCCTTGCGGCTCTTTTCGCTCGGCTGCAGCGCCGCGCCGGGCCAGGACGCGTCGAGCAGCGCCGGGTCGATGTCGTCCGCGTCGCGGTTGACGTCGATGTAGCAGCGCGGGTATTCCGCGGCCAGCACCGTGATGCCGTGTGCGGGCGCCGAGGCGATCAGCTCGTCGACGTAGGCATCTTCTCCCGGCCGCAGTTCTGCCCGTGTCAGCGGCGTCGACCAGTCGCGCGGGTAGTAACGGCCACTGTGCGGCGAATCGAACAATAGCGGCAGCGTGCCTGTCGCCGGCCGCTCGAGGCGGTAGGGTGGTGGCGCGGCGTCGGTCATGGTCGCGGCAGACAGCGCGGCGCGTGCCGCGCTCAATAGCCGACGACGACGGCGATTGCCATGACGATCATCGACAGCACGAACAGGATGCCGACCAGCGGTGCGATGAATCGGATCCAGGTCGTGTAGCCGACGCCGCCCGTCGCAAGGTACGCAAGCAGCATGCCGGACGTCGGCGTCACCATGTTGGTGAGCCCATTGCCGAACAGGAACGCCAGCACCGTGGTCTGCGGCGTCACGCCCGCCAGCGTGCCGATGGGGCCGAGGATCGGCATGCTGATCGCCGCCTTGCCGGACGTCGACGGGATCAGCACGTCGAGCACCACTTCGATCAGCACCATGCCCTGCGCGACGACGATCGACGACTTGCCTTCGACCCAGCTCGCGAGATCGCGGATGACGGTGTCGAGCACCAGGCTGTCGTGCAGGATGATCTCCACCGAGCTCGCGAGGCCGATCAGCAGGCCACCGAGGATCATGCCCTTCATGCCGTCGATGAAGGCATCGGCCGATTCGCGCGCCGCCATGCCCGAGACGAGCGCGATGACGAACGCCAGGAAGATGTAGTACGCGGCGAGCTCCGAGCTCTTCCATCCCCAGGTGCGCGTGCCCATCACCAGCCCGATGACGCTGGCGGCGAGAATCAGCAGGATTGCGAGATGTCGCGGCGACAGCCGCACCGCGCCGGCAGATCCGGTCTTCGGCTTGAAGCCCGTGCGCCGCACGGTCCACAGGAGGTAGGCGATGCCGATGCCCAGGTAGACGACGAAGATCACGAGGCGCAGCCACAGCCCGCTGAACACCGGTACGCCGACGATCGGCTGCGCAACGCCGACCGCGAGCGGGTTGGTGACCGACGACAGGTACCCCAGCTTGGCGGCAATCGCGACCAGCGCTGTGGCGAAGAGCGGGCCGAGCCCGACGCGCTCGGCCAGCAGCACCACCATCGGGATGATCACGAGGTATTCGGAGATGAGGCCCAGGAACGAACTGCCGGCGCAGATCACGATCATCAGGAGCGGCGTCAGCCAATAGACGTTGCCCCGTGTGAGCGCCAGCAGGCGATCGATGCCGGCGTCCAGCGCACCGGTCTTGCGCAGCACGCCGAACATGCCGCCGATGAACATCACCATGAAGATGAGTGGCGCCGCTCGGATCATGCCCGCGGGAATGGCTGCGAACAGCGACACGGCGCTGGCCGGGTACGCTCTGGCGGCCGTGCTCTTGGGTGGCGTACCGCGAAGCAGCGCGTCGAGTCCCGCGTCCTTCGCGATCGCATGATAGGTCCCGGGCACCACGAGGCCGTCCTTGCGCTGGTACTCGCCGGAGCCGACGAGGTAGGTCAACAGGATTGCGCCGGCAATGATCAGCAGCATCATCACCACCGGATGGACGACCTTGGCGTGACCCCGCGATGCAGGCGCCGCAGTGGTCGCAGACATTGGTTCGATGAGGTGGGCCATCGAAAATTGCAAAAGAGCTGGATGGACGGGTTCGGCGAGCGGATCCACGCATGCCCGGGGGTGCGCGACCGGCACAGGCTATGCGAGCCGGCGCCAAGCGTCAATCGTGCGCCGCATCGTGCCCCGCTGGCCGGCCGCGACACGCTGCGAGAACGGCGGACGCGCCGCCGTTCAGGGATCGACCGCGGTGCGGAAGTACGCAGGGCCGCCGCAGTGCCAAGCGCCGCACAACT
>DATBOK010000067.1:0-56465 GCA_036553845.1 Casimicrobiaceae bacterium | reverse complement strand
AGTTGACGTCGACCGACACCAGTGCCTCGGTGTGGTCGATCACCACGGCGCCGCCCGAAGGCAGCGGCACGGTGCGCGCGTACGCGGTCTCGATCTGGTGCTCGATCTGGAACCGCGAGAACAGCGGCACGTCGTCGCGGTAGAGCTTGACGCGCGACACGTTGCCCGGCATCACGTGCCCCATGAACTGCTGCGCCTGCTCGAAGATCGCCTCGGTGTCGATCAGGAGCTCGCCGATGTCCGGAGAAAAATAGTCGCGGATCGCGCGGATGACGAGGCTCGATTCCTGGTAGATCAGGTAGGCGCCCGACTGGATCTTGGCGGCATCCTCGACCGCGTGCCACAGCTGCATCAGGTAGTTCAGGTCCCACTGCAGCTCTTCGGTGCTGCGGCCGATGCCGGCGGTGCGGGCGATGACGCTCATGCCGTCCGGCACGTCGAGGCCGGCGATGGCGTCACGCAGCTCGTTGCGCTCCTCGCCCTCGACGCGGCGCGACACGCCGCCGCCGCGCGGGTTGTTGGGCATCAGCACCAGGTAGCGCCCGGCGAGCGAGATGTAGGTGGTGAGTGCCGCGCCCTTGCTGCCGCGCTCGTCCTTGTCCACCTGGACGATCAGCTCCTGGCCTTCCTTGAGGTGGTCCGCCGTGCGGCCGCGGCCGCCGTCCTTCAGGTACTGCGGCGAGATCTCCTTGAACGGCAGGAAGCCATGGCGCTCGGTGCCGTAGTCGACGAAGCACGCCTCGAGCGACGGCTCGACGCGGGTGATCACCGCCTTGTAGATGTTGGATTTGCGCTGCTCTTTGGCAGCGGATTCGATGTCGAGGTCGATGAGCTTCTGCCCGTCGACGATGGCCACGCGAAGCTCTTCGGCTTGCGTGGCATTGAACAGCATGCGCTTCATGCGTCTTGTCCTTGAGGCGCGTCATGCGACGCGGTCCCCGAGGGCGGAAGCGGGCGATGCGCGCGTTTGAGCGCGCGTCGCGGTTACGTCAGCGCGCGGCGGGTGCGGCGAACGGCGCCTGCGCAAACGTGCGCTGGCGGGCGAGAACGGGGCGGGTGCAAAGCATTCCTGGCATCGCGGATCTGCCAGCGGCGCCTTCGCGCGCGGGGGCAGGCATCGTCATCGGTTCGTTCGTCGTGCGTGGGGCTGCCACAAGGCAGCGTTCACTGCCGGGACGCCGCGGTGGATTCCAGCGGCCGCCGACGCTCTTGACGTCGCCACGGCACGCGGCATCCACGACCTCGGCATCCCGCCTACGTCGCCGCGCAGCCGCCTCGCTTCATCCCGTAGGGGGCGTCGACTGCGCCAATACTTAAACGCTGCTCTTTTCTTCAGGTGGCGCCAAGCGCCGACCCGCCGGCGAGCAACCAAACCGGCCTTCGCGGATCGGCCGCATCCTGCTTCCCGGCACTGCGCTGCGTGGCATGGCCGGCAGCAGTCGAGGAGGCGCATGCGCAGCGGCCAGGGCACGAAGGCCCGGTTGGCGCCGCAGCGCGGCAGACGATCCGGCGCCATTATAGCGGTCGGCGGTCGAAATGCACAAGCTAAACCGCTGAGCCGCCGAGACTTTCTGCCAACGCCCGCATTGCGGCCGGGCGTTGCGGGGCGGCGCATGCCGCGGCGTGCGGCGAGGCGCGAAGGGGTTCGGCGCATGGCCTATGATCGCGGTTTTGCCGCCTGCCCATCCCGTTTCATCGATGCCCGAGCTGCGCCAGGACGCCGTCAACGTGGTCGACGTGACCGAGGATAGCGCCGGCCAGCGCCTCGACAACTTCCTCGCCCGCGTGCTCAAGGGCGTTCCGAAGAGCCACATCTACCGGATCCTGCGATCCGGCGAAGTGCGGGTGAACAGCCGCCGCGCCGGGCCCGATACGCGCCTGGCAGCCGGCGACCGGCTGCGCGTGCCGCCGATCCGTGTCGCCCGGCGTGACGTCGCGGCGCGTGCGCGGCCACTCGACGCGCACGTGCTGTACGAGGACGAGGCGCTGCTGGCGGTCGACAAGCCGGCAGGGCTCGCCGTGCACGGCGGCAGCGGCGTCGCCCATGGCCTCATCGAGCAGCTGCGCGCCGCGCGTCCGCAGGCGCGCTTTCTCGAGCTCGTGCACCGCCTCGATCGCGAGACGTCGGGGGTGCTGCTGGTCGCCAAGAAGCGCGCGGCGCTCACCGCGCTGCACGCGGCCTGGCGCGACGGCGCCGTGGACAAGCGCTACCGGGTGCTGGTGCGCGGACGCTGGCGCGACGCCACGCGCAAGGTCGCGCTCAGCGTGCACAAGTTCGTCACGCGCGAGGGCGAGCGCCGCGTGCGCGTCGACGACGAGGGCCAGCAGGCGCTGACGGTGTTCCGCCGCATCGACACCTGGCCTCGGCACGAGCCGCCGCTGGCGCTTCTCGAAGCGGAGCTGCGCACCGGGCGCACGCACCAGATCCGCGTGCACCTGACCCATCTCGGGTTCCCGCTCGCCGGCGACGACAAGTACGGCGACTTCGCGTGGAACCGCGAGCTCGCCAAGGCCGGCCTCAAGCGGATGTTCCTGCACGCCGCCGAGCTCGCGTTCGAGCACCCCATAACCGGCGCGCGCCTTTCGCTCGCGTCGCCGCTGCCGCCCGACCTCGAGCGCTTCCTGGCGACACTGGGCGCGGGCACGCATCGCGAATGATCTGCGCCGCCGCGGTGTCGCGCTGATGGCCGGCCCCGCGCCAGTGGCCGCGAGCGCGCCCGTCGCGCTTCTCGCGTCGCGCCGGTACCGCCTCGTCGTATTCGACTGGGACGGCACGCTCGCCGATTCCACGGCGATGATTGCCGAGGCGATCCGTTGCGCGTGCGCAGACATCGGCTGCACGGTGCCGGACACCGACACTGCGCGTTACGTGATCGGGCTTGGGCTCGCCGAATCGCTGCGCCACGTCGCGCCGGACCTGCCGGTCGCGCGGTATGGCGAACTCGCCGCGCGCTACCGGCACCACTACCTTTCGCACGATGCCGACATCCCGCTGTTCGACGGCGCGCGAACGCTGCTCGAAGATATGCGTGCGGCCGGCTTCCGGCTCGCCGTGGCGACCGGCAAGACGCGCGTCGGCCTCGACCGCGCCCTTGCGCGCCACGGCCTCGCAGGGCACTTCCACGCCACGCGCTGCGCCGACGAAGGCCGGCCCAAGCCGCATCCGGACATGCTGCTGGCACTGATGGCGGCGACGGCGACACCGGCCGGCCATACGCTGATGGTGGGCGATACGACGCATGACCTCGATCTCGCGCGCAACGCCGGTGTGCACGCGCTCGCGGTCGCCGGCGGCGCGCACGACCGCGACGGACTGGCGGGCGGCGCGCCGCTGGCGACGCTCGATTCGGTCGCCGCGCTGCGCGGCTGGCTCGCTCTCCACGGCTGAGCGTGGCGCCGCGCGGGCTACTGCCGCGACGCCGGCGGCAGGCCCTTGACGACCACGCCGCTGTCGACGCCGTGGCGCCGGAACCAACCCTGGCGCATCTCCAGCGCGTACTGCGCGTCGCCGTGGGACAGGTGGGTGTCGTCGGTGCGCGGCGCCATGTCGTCGATGTTGATCACGCGGCCGTCGGCGTCGATGAACGCGATCGACAGCGGCATGTAGGTGTTGCGCATCCAGAACGCGAGCGACTGGGGCGACGGGAACACGAACAGCATGCCTTCGTCCGGCGGGATGCTGAAGCGGTTCATCAGGCCGGTCTCGCGCGTGCCCGGCGTATCGGCCACTTCGGCCTTGATGCGATGGCCGGCAACGTCGAGCGTCGTCTTCGCGAGCCCGGCATTGACTGGCATCGCGGGCGCGGTTTGCGCGGTGGCGCCGGCGCAGCCGAGCGCCACGAGGAATGCCGCAACGGCGAGGATTCGATTCACGGGATTACGGTTTTCGTAGGTGTCAGGCGCTTGTAGCCGAGCCAGGTCGCGAAGCTGACCGCGGTGAACGCCGCCATGCCGAGCGCCATCGACCACAGTGTCGCATCGAGCAGCGGCGCGATCGTGCCGGCGTTAAACCCGCCGAGCGTGAACTGCAGGAAGCCCTGCAGCGACGACGCGAGGCCGCGCATGCGCGGAAACAGGTCGAGCAGCAGCAGCGTGACGCTGGGTGTCACCATCGCCGATCCGATCGTGTACACGAAGATCGGCGCGATGTTCCAGATCACGCCGGGCGGCGCCAGTGTCGAGATCGCGACGTTCGCCAGCGCGGCGCCGCCCATGAACATGAAGCCGATGTCGATCGTGCGTCGCGGCGACAGCAGGCCGGCGGCGCGCCCCGAGATCGCCGCGCCGATCAGCACCCCGGCGATCAGCGGGATGAAGAGGCAGGCGAAGCCGAAGGTCGACACGCCGAGCTTGTCGATGAGGAACGTCGGCGCCAGCGCGACGTAGATGAAGAATGCGGCGAAGTTCAGCGCCGGAACCGTGGCGAGCATCAGGAATTCGCGATGCGTCAGCACCTCGACGTAGCTGCGCCACAGTCGGCCGGCATTGAGCGGCTGGCGCGCCGCGGCGGGCAGCGTCTCCGGCAGCGCGCGCGCGGTCCACGCGGCAGTGGCGACCACGAATACCAGCAGCACCCAGAAGATCGCGCGCCAGCCGAGCGTGTTGAGCAGAAGGCCGCCCGCGATCGGCGCCACCGCCGGCGCGATGCCGAACACCATCGTGATCTGCGCCATCAGCCGCTGCGCCTCGGCGCCGTGGTGGCGATCGCGGATGACCGCGCGTCCGACGACCAGCGGCGCGCCCGCGGACGCGCCCTGCAGCGCGCGAAACAGCCACAGCGACTGGATGTTGCCGGCGATCGCGCAGCCGAGCGTGGCGACGCCGTAGACGGCCAGGCTCACCAGCACCACCGGCCGCCGTCCGAAGGCGTCGGACAGCGCGCCATGCCACAGCATCATCGCCGCGTACGCGAACAGGTAGATCGACAGCGTCTGCTGCACGGCGATCGGGCGCACGCCGAACCCCGTGACGATCGCCGGAAACGCCGGCAGGTACATGTCGATCGAGAAGGGCCCCAGCATCGCCAGCGACGCCAGCAGCGCGGCGAACGACCACGAGCGATCCGCCGCGGCGGGCGTCACGTCGGCGTCGCGTCCTCGACGAACGGGCGGCCCGCGAGCGCGTCGTCGATCGCGGACTTGCCGTACTGCGGGGCGAACATCGCGATGAACGCATACACGTAGCCGCGCACGAACACGCCGCGGCGCATCGCCAGGCGCGTCGTCGCCTGCGGAAACAGGTGCGCCGCCTCGAGGCGCTCGAACGCGGTGTCCTTGCGCGCGTCCCACGCCATCTGCGCGACGATGCCGATGCCCATGCCGAGATCGACGTAGGTCTTGATGACGTCGGCGTCGAGCGCGCTCAGCACGATATTGGGCTCGAGGCCGCGCGCGGCGAACGCGGCGTTGACCTGCGAGCGGCCGGTGAAGGCGAAGTCGTAGGTGATGATGGGCCACTTCGCCAGAGCCTCGAGCGTCAGCCGGGCCTTGGCCTTCGCCAGCGGATGCCCCTTGGGCACCAGCACGCAGCGGTTCCACGTGTAGCATGGCAGCGACACGAGCTCCGGATAGTCGCTGACGGCCTCCGTGGCGATCGCGACGTCGGCCTCGCCGTTCACGGCGTGCTCCGCGACCTGGTGGGGATTGCCCTGGTGCAGCATCACCCGCACCTTGGGATAGCGCGTGGCGAACGCCGACAGCACTTTCGGCAGCACGTAGCGCGCCTGCGTGTGCGTGGTGGCGATCGCCAGCGTGCCGCTGTCCTCGTCGCGGAACTCGTCGGCGACGCGCTTCATGTTCTGGATCTCGCGCAGCGCGCGACGTGCCGTGGCGACGACCACTTCGCCGGCCGGCGTCAGCGCGGCGAGGCGCTTGCCCTGGCGCACGAAGACGGCGAGCCCGAGTTCGTCCTCGAGCTGGCGGATCTGCTTGCTGATGCCAGGCTGCGACGTGAACAGCGCATCGGCGGCATCGGAAACGTTGAGCCCGTGGTCGACGACAGCGCACAGGTAGCGGATTTGCTGGAGATTCATCGCGGGTTATAAGAATGCGTGCTCTATCATACCTTTCATTATATGGCGGCGGCCCGGGCCGTGAAGGCCGCACCGGGCCCCCTGCTGGGGCGCGAGGCCAACCCGCGGCAGCACATCCGCCATGGCGCAATTCCTGAGCGTCCATCCGACGCATCCCGAGCCGCGCCTCGTGCGGCGCGCCGCCGCGATCGTCGCCGATGGCGGGGTCGTCGCGTACCCGACGGATTCGAGCTACGCCGTCGGTTGCCGCATCGGCGCGGTCGACGGCCTGCGCCGCATCCGCGCGCTGCGCGGCATCGACGAGCGTCACCATCTGGCGCTCCTGTGCCGCGACCTGGCGGACGTCGGGCGCTACGCCTACCTCGACAACCGGCAATACCGGATCGTGCGCACCGCATGGCCCGGGCCGTTCACGTTCCTGCTGAAGGCGACGCGTGCGGTGCCGCGCGCGTTCAAGCATGCGAAGCGCGACACCATCGGCATCCGCATTCCGTCGCATCCTTTCGTGCGCGCATTGCTGGCCGAGCTTCGCGAGCCGCTCGCGAGCTCGACCTTGATCCCGAAGGGCGAGATCGCCGCGCTGCCGGATGCGGCGGCCGTGCGTGCGCGATATGAGAGGATGCTCGACGCCGTGGTCGATGCCGGGCCGGCGCCATCGACCTTGACGACGGTGATCGACCTCACGGTGTCGCCGCCGGCCATCGTCCGCCACGGCGCCGGAGACCCGGCTTCGCTCGGCCTTGTCGCGGCAGGCACGACCGAACTCGGGTAAAATAGCGGCCGATGGACCTTTCGCTCGAGCGGATCGCGCTGGCGGCGGTGCCCGTGATACTCGCGATCACGCTTCACGAAGCGTCCCACGGCTATGTCGCCAAGTTGTTCGGCGACCGCACGGCCGAGATGCTCGGCCGTGTCACGCTGAATCCGCTGAAGCACATCGACCCGGTCGGCACGTTGCTGGTGCCGGGCATCCTGCTCCTGATGTCGCGGGCGCTGGGCGGCGGGTTCGTGTTCGGCTGGGCCAAGCCGGTGCCGATCAACTTCGGCAACCTGCGCCACCCCAAGCGCGACATGTTCTGGGTCGCCGCGGCGGGGCCCGCCAGCAACTTCGTAATGGCGCTCGGATGGGTCGGGCTCGCGGTAGCGGCAGGTCCGGGCGGCGCATGGGCCAGTGACGGCCTCGCTTTCATGGCACGCGCGGGCGTGCAGATCAACCTCGTATTGATGGCGCTGAACCTTTTGCCGATTCCACCTCTCGACGGCGGCCGCATCGCCGTTTCGCTGCTGCCCGGGCGCGCGTCCTACGCGCTGTCGCGCGTCGAGCCGTACGGCTTTTTCATCGTCATCGCGCTGCTGGCGACGGGTTTGCTCGGCACGCTGATGCAACCGCTGCTCGTGCTCGCGCAGTTCCTGATCAACGCCCTGGTCGGCGTTTTCGTCGGCTAGCGCGCGCCACGCAACGCATGTTCGCCGATCGCGTATTGTCGGGAATGCGCCCGACGGGCCGGATGCACATCGGTCACTACCACGGCGCGCTGAAGAACTGGATCCGGCTGCAGGAGGAATACCCGTGCCTGTTCTTCGCCGCCGACTGGCATGCGCTGACGACGCATTACGAATCCACGCAGGCGATCAAGGACACCGTGTGGGAAATGATCGTCGACTGGCTCGCCGCGGGCATCGACCCCACGCGCTGCACGATCTTCATCCAGTCGCGGGTGCAGGAGCACGCGGAGCTGGCGCTGCTGCTCGGCATGATCACGCCGGTGGGCTGGCTCGAGCGCGTGCCGACGTACAAGGACCAGCAGCAGCAGCTCGCGGAGCGCGACCTCGCCACCTACGGCTTCCTCGGCTATCCGCTGATGCAGGCGGCGGACATCCTGATCTACCGCGCCAACATGGTGCCGGTGGGCGAGGACCAGGTGTCGCACCTCGAGTTCGCGCGCGAGGCGGCGCGGCGCTTCAACTTCATGTACGGCCGCGAAGCCGACTTCGAGGAGCACGCCAAGGCCGCGATCAGGAAGCTCGGCGCGAAGAAGGCCAAGCGCTACCAGATGCTGCGCACGGCGTTCCAGGAGCAGGGCGACGACAAGGCGCTGGCCGAGGCGAGGCAGTTGCTGGAGGACACGCAGAATCTGTCGCTCGGCGATTCCGAGCGCCTGTTCGGCTACCTCGAGGGCTCGCGCCGCGTGATCCTGCCGGAGCCGCAGCCGCTGCTGACCGCGACGCCGCGCGTGCCGGGCCTCGACGGCCGCAAGATGTCGAAGTCGTACGGCAACGCGATCCTGCTGCGCGAGGACCCGGCCGAGGTCACGCAGAAGATCCGCACGATGCAGACCGATCCGGCGCGCGTGCGGCGCAGCGATCCCGGCAACCCCGAGAAGTGCCCGGTGTGGCCTCTGCACCAGATCTATTCCGACAAGGCAACGCAGGACTGGGTGGTCAAGGGCTGCACCACGGCGGGCATCGGCTGTCTCGAATGCAAGCAGCCGGTGATCGACGCCATCATCGCCGAGCAGGGACCCATGCGCGAGCGCGCGCAGAAGTACCTCGACGATCCGCAGCTCGTGCGCAACATCGTCGCCGACGGCTGCGAGCGCGCGAAGAAGCTCGCCGAGGAGACGATGGGCGACGTGCGCGAAGCGATCGGTCTCGACTATGACTAGCGACGCCGCGCTCGATCTCGCGCATCCGTCGGCGGCGCCCAAGCCGCTGGCGCGCGTCTACGGCGAGCCGTACAACGACCTGCCGCAGGACCTGTACATCCCGCCGGAGGCGCTCGAGATCTTCCTCGAGACGTTCGAGGGCCCGCTCGACCTGCTGCTCTACCTGATCCGCCGCCAGAACATCAACGTGCTCGACATTCCGATGGCGGAGCTGACGCGCCAGTACCTGGGCTACGTCGAGATGATGCGGCGCACGCAGCTCGAGCTCGCTGCCGAGTACCTGCTGATGGCGGCGGTGCTGATCGAGATCAAGTCGCGCCTCCTCCTGCCGCGCCCGCCGGCGCCGGCCGGCGAGGAGCCCGAGGATCCGCGCGCCGAGCTCGTGCGGCGCCTGCTCGAGTACGAGCAGATGAAGGCAGCGGCGCAATCGATCGACGCGCTGCCGCTCGCCGAGCGCGACTTCGCCACCGCGCGGGTATGGTTCGAGCGAATCGCCGTGGCGCGCCTGCCCGATGTCGCGCCGGAGGACCTGCGCGTGGCGTGGATCACGCTCGTGGCGCGCGCCAGGGCGTATCGCCACCACAGGGTGACGCGCGAGGAACTGTCGGTGCGAGCCGAGATGAGCCGCGTGCTCAAGTCGCTGCCTGCCGGCCGCTTCGTCGAGTTCATCGATCTCTTCGCCGCGCACGCCGACATCGCGCACCTCGTGGTGACCTTTCTCGCGCTGCTCGAGCTCGCGCGCGAGCAATTGATCGACATCGCGCAGGCGCAGGCCTATGCGCCGATCTACGTGAACAGCCGGGGCGAGCGCGCGTTCGCGCTCGCCGCCGATTCCTGATGCCCGCCGACATGGATGCCAACGCCCAACCCGCCGCCGACCTGGCGGAAATCAAGCGCGTGCTCGAAGGCGCGCTGCTCGTCGCCGGCGAGCCCGTCTCCGTCACCCACCTCGCGCACCTGTTCGAGCCGCCGATCGAGACCGACACCGTGCGCAAGCTGCTGGACGACCTCAAGGCCGAATGGCAGGGCCGCCACGTCGAGCTGGTGCAGGTGGCGAGCGGCTGGCGCTTCCAGGGCACATCCGAATTGCAGCGCTACCTCGATCGCCTGACGCCCGAGCGCCCGCCGCGCTATTCGCGCGCGGCGATGGAGACGCTGGCGATCATCGCCTATCGCCAGCCGGTGACGCGCGGCGACATCGAGTCGATTCGCGGCGTCGCGGTGTCGACCAACATCGTCAAATCGCTCGAGGACCGGCAGTGGATCGAAGTCGTCGGTCATCGCGAAACCCCCGGTCATCCCGCGCTGTACGCCACCACCCGCACGTTCCTCGACGACCTCGGCCTCACGTCGCTGACGGAACTCCCACCCCTGGCCGACCTAGATTCATCCCACCTCCTGGAGATGCCCGATGCCCCAGCAAAGGCCGCCGAGACGGCACTCGCACTCGCGAGCCCGATTCTCGCCTCCGACGCAGCAGCCGAACCTGGCGCTGCAGCGGATCGCGGAGAGCCTTCCGCCTCCGCGCCACAAGCAGTCCACTGACGAGGTCTTCAACGAACCGCAACGCCTGCACAAGGTGCTGGCGTCGTGCGGCTTCGGCTCGCGCCGCGCGATGGAGGAGCTGATCCTCGCCGGCCGCATCACCGTCAACCGCATGCCGGCCGAGATCGGGCAGAAGGTGGGACCCGGCGACGAGGTGCGCATCAACGGCGAGCCGGTGAAGATCCGCTTCGCCGAGCCGCCGCCGCGCGTGCTCATCTATCACAAGCCGCCGGGCGAGATCGTGTCGCGCGACGATCCGGAGGCACGCACCACCGTGTTCGAGGGGCTGCCGCCGATCGAAGGCGCGAAGTGGATCGCCATCGGCCGCCTCGACTACAACACCGAAGGCCTGCTGCTGTTCACCAATTCGGGGGAGCTCGCCAATCGCCTGATGCATCCGCGCTACGAAGTGGAGCGCGAGTACGCCGTGCGCATCATGGGGCGCCTCGACGAGGCGCAGATGCAGCAGCTCATGGCCGGCGTCGAGCTCGAGGACGGCGTCGCCAAGTGCGACAAGGTCGAGGATGGCGGAGGCGAGGAAGAAGGCGCCAACCACTGGTATCACGTCGTGCTGAAGGAGGGACGCAACCGCGAGGTGCGGCGGCTGTTCGAGGCGATGGGCGTGGCGGTGAGCCGGCTCATCCGCACGCGATACGGACGCGTCAGCATGCCGGCGGCGGTCAAGCGCGGCGACGTGCAGGAGCTGTCGCCGCCCGAAGTCAATGCGCTGCTGGGCGCCGTCGGACTGCGCGCACCCGGCAAGCCGCAGGGCAAAGCTGCGCGGCCTCCGCAAGGGCAGCGCCAGGGTCAACCGCAAGGCGCGCGAGCCCCGCAAGGCCAGGGCGGGCAACCGGCGCAAGGCGCGCAGGGCGGTGCGCGGCCGCCACGCCATGGGCGCGGCAAGGGCCAGGGTGGGCAGGGCGGTGCGCCGCGCGGCAACCAGGGACCCGGTGCGCGGCCGCGGGACGGTCAGGGCAACACGCGCGGACCCGGACCGCGCGCGGACGGCAATGGGCCACCGCGACCGCATGGCAAGAACGGTCCGCGCCCGGGCGGCAATCCGTTTCGGCCCGGCAAGGCGAGAGGGCCGGGCGGGCATGGCCAGGGCAGCTATGGACAGGAGGGCAACGGCAACCGCCAGCCCCGTCTCACGTCGCACGGCCAGCCGCCGATGACCACGCATACGCAGCCCCAGCTGACGATGCACGCGCAAGGCTTCGGCCGGGGCAATGTCCCGGGGGCGCATCGGCGCAACAAGGGGGGCGGCAATACGCCGCCGAAGCAGCGCTGGGAAGGCCTGCCGAAGGACGAGGACGAGCCGAAGTAAGCCGCGGCGGCTGACGCGCCGTGCGCGTACGGAAGCGATTCAGCGCGGATCGAGGAAGAGATCGGTGTGCAGCGTGGCGCCCGGCGCGACCGCGTAGCGCTCGAAGTCGGTGACGCCGTCTTCGCGCAGCACGTCCTCGTCGATGTAGAAGCGACCGGTATGCGCACGTGCGTCGCGCGTCAGCACCGCGTGCGCCGCGTCCGCCACGATTTCCGGCCGGCGGCACTGTGCCACGTCGATGCCCGGCAGCATCGCCACTGCGGCCGTCGCGATCACGGTGCGCGGCCACAGCGCGTTGACGCCGATGCCGGCGCCGCGCAGCTCCTCGGCCATGCCGAGCACGCACATGCTCATCCCGTACTTGGCAATCGTGTAGGCGACATGCGGCGCGAACCAGCGGGCTCGCATGTCGAGCGGCGGCGCGAGCGCCAGGATCTGCGGGTTGCGACCGGCGCGGGCGCTCGCTGCCAGGTGCGGCAGGCAGCGCTGCGAACACAGAAACGTCGCGCGCACGTTGACGCCGAGCATCAGGTCGACGCGCTTGAGCGGCGTGTCGGCGGTGCCGGTCAGGCTGATCGCGCTCGCGTTGTTGACCAGGATGTCGATGCCGCCGAAGCGCGCCACGCCGGCCGCGATCGCGGCGTCGACCGCCGCTTCGTCGCGCACGTCGCAGGCCACGGCGAGCGCGTGGCCGCCGGCGGCCTCGATCGCCGCGGCCGCGGTATGGATCGTGCCGGGAAGATTTGGATTGGCGTCGACCGTCTTCGCCGCGACGACGACGTTGGCGCCGTCGCGCGCGGCGCGCAGCGCGATGGCGAGGCCGATGCCGCGCGATGCGCCGGTGACGAACAGCGTGCGCCCAGCCAGCGTGCGCGCGGCGGTCACCGTTTCACCGCTCGAACGACGGCGGCCGCTTGGCGAGGAATGCGGTGACGCCTTCGACGAAATCGGCGCGGGCCGCGAGGCGGCCGAACGACAGCGCCTCTTCATGCAGTTGCGCGGACAGCGAGCGCTGCGGCGAGTCGCGCAGCAGCCGCCGCGTCGCGCGCACGGCCTCGCGCGGTGCGTCGCGCAGCGACGCCACGATGTCGTCGACCTCGGCGTCGAGCCGGTCCAGCGGCACCACGCGGTTGACCAGCCCGATGCGCAGGGCAGTCGGTGCGTCGAAGCGCGCGCCCAGCAGCAGGATCTCGGCGGCGCGACGCGGCCCGACGATGCGCGGCAGCGACCACGTGCCGCCACCGTCCGGCGACAGTCCGATGTTGCGGTAGCCGGCGGCGAAATAGGCGTCGTCGGCGGCCACCGCGAGATCGCAGGCGGCAAGCAGCGACAGCCCGAACCCGGCGACCGCGCCCTGCACGCGGGCGACGAGGGGATGGGGCATGCGCACCAGGTTCTCGATGGCGGCGTGGACGCGATCGACGACTCGCGCGAACAGCGCCTCGCGCTCGTCCGGTGCGCGTGCGAGCGCGCCCTCGAAGCTGCGGATGTCGCCGCCGGCCATGAAATGCCGGCCCTCGCCGCGCAGCACCACGACGCGCAGCGACGAATCGCCGGCAATCTCGCGCGTGACGTCGACCAGCGCGTCCATCATCGCGAAATCGAGCGCATTGAGCGCCTGCGGCCGCGACAGCGTCAACGTGGCGACGCCATCGGCACGATGCACGTCGACCGTTGGCGAAGGCGAAATCATCGTCGAAGTGTAGCACCGGGACGCGGCCGTCCGCGGCCGCTCAAGGGCGCCGTGCGCTACCGTCACCGGCATCCGGCGCGCGACGAAACGGGCTTGCGCGCTCGAGCTCGCCCTCGGTGTGCGCGACATCGACCCGCTCCTGCGCGCAGTACGCGGCGATCGCCTCGGCGAACGCCGGGTCGGCGATCGCATGCGCCGAATGCGTGACCACCGGCATCAGGCCGCGCGCGAGCTTGTGCACGCCCTGCGCGCCGCCTTCGAAGGCGGCGAGGCCGCGCTCGATCGCGAACTCGATCGCCTGGTAGTAGCAAGCTTCGAAGTGCATGCCCGGCACGTATTCCACCGCGCCCCAGTAGCGTCCCCACAGCGTCGTGCGCGAGTGGACGTCGAAGGCCGTGCACAGCGGCCGGCCATCACGGCGGCCGATCACCATCATCAGGTTGTCCGGCATCGTCGCCGCGAGACGGGCGAAGAACGCGCGCGAAAGGTAGGGCGTCGAGCCGTGCTCGGCATAGGTATTGACGTAGCAGCGGTAGAAGAAATCCCAGTCCGTCTCGCGGATGTCCGTGCCGCAACGGCGCTCGAACGCCACGCCGGCGTCGTCGAGGCGGCGGCGCTCCTGGCGGATTTTCTTGCGCTTGTCGTGGTTCAGCGCGGCCAGGTAGTCGGCGAAGTCGCGGTAGCCGCGATTCGCCCAGTGGAACTGCACGCCGCTGCGCGCGATCATCCCGGCGCGCGCGCACGCGGCGGTGTCGGCGGCGGTGGTGAACAGCACGTGCAGCGACGACAGCCCGCCGTCGCCCATCATCGCCAGCGCGCGCGCCAACAGCGCGTCGCGCACGCGGTCGTCGGTGGTGAGCAGGCGTGGTCCGCTCACCGGCGTGAACGGTATCGCGCACAGCAGCTTCGGGTAGTAGCGTCGCCGATGCCGGCGGTAGGCATCGGCCCACGCCCAGTCGAACACGTATTCGCCGTACGAGTCCGCCTTCGCATACAGCGGCATCGCGCCGGCGAGCGCGCCGTCGCGCCAGGCCGTCAGGTAGTGCGGCCGCCAGCCGGTGGCGGCCGAGGCCGCGCCCGTACCGTGCAGCGCGGCGAGGAAGGCGTGCGACGCCAGCGGCGCGTCGCCCGCGAGGCGATCCCACGCCGAGGCGTCGATTGCGGTGACGTCGACGTCGTCGCGGATCGACACGGCGGAGGTCGGCGAAGCGCCGGCATGCGCGGCGAGAGGTTGGGGCGGTGAGGTCATCGACGAAGACGTTCGCGCCAAGCATAACGCGGCGCCGCCACACCCGCTCTGCTAACATTCACGTCATGCGGATCGCGGTCGCGCAACTCGATCAGGTGGTCGGCGATCTTGCCGGCAACGCGCGCCGCATCCTCGACGCCACGCGTGCCGCGCAGCGCACCGGCGCGGCACTGGTCGTCACCCCCGAGCTGTCGCTCGCCGGCTATCCGCCCGAGGATCTCGTGCTGCGCCCCGCGTTCACCGACGCCTGCGCCGCCGAGCTCGTGAACCTCGCCGCCGCGGTGGGCGACGTCACGCTCCTCGTCGGCTTTCCCGAGCGGCGCGAAGGCGTGCGCGCCAATGCGCTGGCGGTGGTGCGCGACGGGCGCGTCGCCGACGTCTACCGCAAGCACTGCCTGCCGAACTACACGGTGTTCGACGAGGACCGCTATTTCGAGCCCGGCAAAGCGCCGTGCGTGTTCGACGTCGGCGGCGTGCGCGTCGGCACGATCATCTGCGAGGACGTCTGGTTCCCCGGTCCGGCGCGCAGGACGCGCGAAGCGGGTGCCGAGCTCATCGTGGTGGTCAACGGCTCGCCCTACCACACGCGGCAACAGGCGCTGCGCCTCGCGCAACTGCGCGCGCGCACCGCCGAAACGGGCGTGCCGTTTCTCTACGTCAACCGCGTCGGCGGCCAGGACGAGCTGGTGTTCGACGGCGCGTCGTTCGCCATGGCCGCCGATGGGGGCGTCGCGCAGCAGTTTCCGGCATGGCGCGAGACCCTCGCCGTCGCCGACTTCGAGGCCGGCGCGTGGAAGGCCGTGCGCGGCGCGATCGACCCGTCGCTCGAGACGAACGTGTACGAGGCGCTGGTGATGGGCGTGCGCGACTACGTCGACAAGAACCGCTTCCCCGGCGTGCTGATCGGACTGTCGGGCGGCATCGATTCGGCGCTGACGCTGGCGGTCGCCGTCGATGCGCTCGGCCGCGATCGCGTGCGCGCGCTGATGCTGCCGTCGCGCTACAACGCGGCGATCAGCCTCGAGGATGCGCGGGCGATGGCGCAGATCGTCGGCGTGCGCTACGACGAGATCCCGATCGAGGGACCGTTCGTGGCGTTCCTCGACGCGCTGTCGCGCGATTTCGCCGGATTGCCGGTCGACGCCGCGGAGGAGAACATCCAGGCGCGCATCCGCGGCACGCTGCTGATGGCCCTGTCGAACAAGCGTGGCTCGATCGTGCTCACCACCGGCAACAAGTCCGAGATGGCCGTCGGCTACGCGACGCTCTATGGCGACATGGCGGGCGGCTTCGCGGTGCTGAAGGACGTCGCCAAGACGCTGGTGTTCAGGCTCGCACGCCATCGCAATGCGCGGGGGCGCGTAATCCCCGAGCGCATCATCACGCGGCCGCCCTCGGCCGAGCTGCGCGCCGACCAGACCGACCAGGACTCGCTGCCGCCCTACGACGTGCTCGACGCCATCCTCGAGGCATACGTCGAGCACGACCAGAGTCCCGCCGACATCGTGGCGGCGGGCTACGCGGCACACGACGTGGCCAAGGTGGTGCGCCTCATCAAGATCAACGAGTACAAGCGCCGCCAGGCGGCGGTGGGGATCCGCATCACGCCGCGCGGGTTCGGCAAGGATTGGCGCTATCCGATCACCTCGGCGTGGGAGGAGTGGCGCACCGTCGCCGGGGGCAGCGCGTAGCGACGATGTTGGTGTAAGCTCGCCTGGCCATGCCACGACGCGGAGCACGGTGGACGCCATGAAGAAAATCGAAGCGGTAGTCAAGCCGTTCAAGCTCGACGAGGTGCGCGAGGCGCTCTCGGAGCTCGGGGTCACCGGCCTCACGGTGACAGAGGTCAAAGGTTTCGGCCGCCAGAAGGGCCATACCGAGCTCTATCGCGGCGCCGAATACGTCGTCGACTTCCTGCCGAAAGTGAAGGTGGAGGTGATCCTCCAGGACGCGCTCGCCGAGCGCGCGATCGAGGCGATCGTGAAGGCCGCGCGCACCGGCAAGATCGGCGACGGCAAGATCTTCGTCACCGCGGTCGAGCAGGTGGTGCGCATTCGCACCGGCGAGAGCGGCGAGTCCGCGATCTAGCGCCGCCGTTTCGGCGGCCGCGGCGCGCCCCCGGGCGCTCGGCATGCAGCGCGCGGCGACGCGCGCGCAAAACGGAGGTGCAAGATGTCATTCGGCTCGGAGTTCCGGCAGTTCGCGTTGAAGGGCAACGTCGTCGACCTCGCGGTCGGCGTGATCATCGGCGCGGCGTTCGGCAAGATCGTCGACTCCCTGGTCAAGGATCTCATCATGCCGGTCATCGGGCGCCTGTTCGGCGGCCTCGATTTCTCGAACTACTTCATCATGCTCTCGGCACCCCCGCCCGGCTACGCGGGGCCGATGACCTACGAGGCACTGACCAAGGCCGGCGTGCCGGTCTTCGCCTACGGCAACTTCCTCACCATCGTGCTCAACTTCGCGATCCTCGCGCTGGTCATTTTCCTGATGATCCGGAAGTTCAATGCGATGAAGAGGGAGCTCGACCCGCCGGCGGCGGCGGCCCCGGCGACGCCGGAAGACATCCTGCTGCTGCGGCAGATCCGCGATTCACTCAAGAAGTGAAGGACGGCGCCGCTCGCGCGGCGGGCGTCCTGTGGTCACGACGCGGCACCAGGTCCTGGCGCCGCGCGACATCTACGGGGGGAGTGGAAATGAAGCCTTGCATCAAGCTTGCGGCGGCTGTCGCCACCGCGATCGTCGCGACCGTGGCGCAGGCGGACATCACGATCGGCGTCACGCTGTCGGCCACCGGGCCGGCGGCTTCGCTCGGCATTCCGGAGCGCAACACGTTCGAGCTGCTGCCGCGGTCGATCGGCGGCCAGAAGATCAACTGGGTGATCCTCGACGACGGCTCCGACACCACCAAGGCCGTCACCAACACGCGCAAGCTCATCACCGAGGACAAGGCGGACGTGATCATCGGCTCGACGGTCACGCCGAACTCGCTCGCCATGGTGGACGTCGTGTCGGACGCCGAGGTCCCCATGATCTCGATGGCCGCGTCCAGTCGCATCGTCGATCCCGCCAATCCGCGCACCAAGTGGGTGTTCAAGACACCGCAGAGCGACACGCTGATGGCCGACGCGATCGCCGTCAGCATGAAAGCCAACGGCGTGCGCACGATGGGCTACATCGGATTCGCCGATGCCTATGGCGACAGCTGGCTCGCGGAAATGCGCAATTCGCTGAAGACCGCCGGCATCGAGATCGTCGCCACCGAGAAGTACAACCGCAACGACACCTCGGTGACGGGACAGGTGCTGAAGCTGGTCGCCGCGCATCCCGATGCGATCCTGATCGGCGCGTCGGGCACGCCGGCGGCGACGCCGCAAAAGGAGCTCGTGGCGCGCGGCTACAAGGGCCGCATCTACCAGACGCATGGCGTGGCCAATGCCGATTTCCTGCGCGTCGTCGGCAAGGACGGCAACGGCACGCTGCTGCCGTCGGGGCCGATGCTGGTGTACGAGCAGCTGCCCGATTCGAATCCGCTGAAGAAAAGCGCGGCGACGTACGTGACGCAGTACGAGCAGCGCTTCGGCACGCGCTCGACTTTCGGTGGCCATGCCTGGGATGCCTGGCAGCTGCTCGACCAGGCCATTCCCAAGGCGCTCGCCAAGGCGCAGCCCGGCACTGCGGCGTTCCGCGCGGCGCTGCGCGATGCCCTCGAGACCGCCAATGTCGTCGGCGTGCACGGCGTATTCGTGATGTCGCCGCACGATCACAACGGCCTCGACAACCGCGGCAGGGTGATGGTGAAAATCGAAAACGGCAAGTGGGTGCTGCAGAAGTAGCACTCGTCGCCAGCGGGCCGCGGGCCGGCGGCGCGGCGCCTGCCCGTGTCGTCTTGCCGCGGCAATGGCGGCACGCCGCACTGGCGTGACGATGGATCTTTCCATCGCGGCGCTGCTGGCGCAGGACGGAATCACCAACGGCGCGATCTACGCGCTGCTGGCGCTGGCGCTGGTGATGGTGTTCGCGGTCACCCGCGTCATCCTGGTGCCCGCCGGCGAATTCCTCACGATCGGCACGTTGACGCTCGCGGCGTTCGACCAGGGGCGCGTGCCGGGTACCGTGCATCTCGTCGCCGGCGCCGCGGTGCTGGCCGGTGCGATCGTGGCCTGGGCATGCCTGCGCCGTGGCGAACGGCTGAAGGCCGCACGCGGCGTCGTGCTGTGGACGGGCCTGCCGCTCGTCCTCGCCGCGGTGGCGGCGTGGATGGGCCCGCAGCATCTGCCTCTCGCCGCCGAAGTGGCGATGGCGCTCGTGCTGACCGGGGTGCTTGGCCCGCTCAGCTGGAAGATCGTGTTCGAGCCGATCGCCGATGCGCCGGTGCTGGTGCTGCTGATCGTCGCCGTGGCCCTGCATTTCGTGCTAACCGGACTCTCGCTCTATTTCTTCGGCGCCGAAGGTTCGCGCACGCCGCCATTTTCGGCGGCGGCGTTCGACCTCGGCGCGATGACGGTCAGCGTGCAGAGCCTGCTGGTCGTGGTGACGAGCGCGCTCGCGATCGCCGCGCTCGCGCTGTTCTTCGGCCGCACGCTCTTCGGCAAGGCGCTGCACGCGACGGCCGTCAACCGCCTCGGCGCGCGCCTTTGCGGCATCTCGCCCGACTTCGCCGGTGCGCTGTCGTTCATGCTGGCGGCGCTGATGTGCGCGTTCTGCGGCGTGTTGATCGGGCCGATCACGACGGTCTACTACGACTCGGGGTTCATCGTGTCGCTGAAGGGCTTCGTCGGCGCCATCATCGGCGGACTCGTCAGCTATCCGCTGGCGGCTGCGGGCGCGCTCTTCATCGGCCTCGTCGAGGCTTTCGCGTCGTTCTGGGCCAGCGCGTACAAGGAAGTGATCGTGTTCACGCTGATCATCCCGGTGCTGCTCTGGCGCAGCCTCGCCACCCGCCATCACGAGGGGGAAGAGTGAGGCCCCCGCAAGTGGCGATCGCGGTGTTCGTCGCCGCGATCGCGGTGCTGCCGCTCGCTGCACCGCCATTCTGGGTGACGCTCGCCAATTACATCGGCCTCTACACGATCGTCGCGCTCGGTCTCGTGCTCCTCACCGGCGTCGCCGGGCAGACGTCGTTCGGGCAGGCGGCATTCGTGGGGCTCGGCGCGTACACCAGCGCCTGGCTGACCACCGCCCATGGGGTGTCGCCGTGGCTGGCGCTCCTGGCCGGGCTCGCGCTGACGTTCGTCGTCGCGCTGGCGCTCGGTTTCGTCACGCTGCGGATGCGCGGTCACTTCCTGCCGCTGGCGACGATCGCGTGGGGGATCAGTCTCTTTTTCCTGTTCGGCAACCTCGATTTCCTGGGCGGTCACACCGGCCTCGCCGGCATCCCGTCGCTGACGCTCGCCGGCATCGAGCTGAAGGACGAGCGGCGAATGTGCTGGCTGATCTGGATCGTCGTGCTTGCGGCGCTGTGGACGATGCGCAACCTGCTCGACTCCCGCCCGGGCCGTGCGATCCGCGCGCTCAAGGGACGGCTCGACATGGCCGAGGCGTTCGGCGTCGACGGCGCGCGGTTCAAGATCGTCATCTTCGTCTACGCGGCGCTGCTCGCCTGCATCTCCGGCTGGCTGTACGCCCACCTTCAGCGCTTCGTCAATCCCACGCCGTTCGGCATCAACCAGGGCATCGAATACCTGTTCATGGCAGTCGTCGGCGGCGCGGGCAGCGTGTTCGGCGCCGTGGTCGGCGCGACGATCATCACGCTCCTCAAGCAATACCTGCAGGATGCGCTGCCGTTGCTGCTCGGCACGTCCGGCAACTTCGAGATCGTGGTGTTCGGCGTGCTGATCATCGCGCTCCTGCAGCGCACGCGCGACGGGCTGTGGCCCTGGGCGGAACGCCTGCTGCCGCGCGCACTGCCGAAGCCCATCGCCGATGCACCGCCGCTGGCGCGGCGCACGCGGCCCGCGGCGAGCGTGACGCTCCTCGACGTGCGCGCCGCGCGCAAGGCGTTCGGCGGCCTCACGGCCGTCAACGACCTCAGTTTCACGCTCGCCACCGGCGAGATCGTCGGCCTGATCGGTCCCAACGGCGCCGGCAAGAGCACGACGTTTGCGCTATTGTCCGGCGCACTCGCGCCGACCGCGGGCGACGTGCTGTTCCACGGGCACTCGATCGCCGGCGACGCGCCGTTCCGGATCGCCGCGCGCGGCATCGGCCGCACGTTCCAGCACGTGAAGCTCGTGGCCGGCATGAGCGTGCTCGACAACATTGCGCTCGGTGCGCACCTGCGCGGGCGCGCGGGCATCCTGCGCGCGGCGCTGCGCCTCGACAGGCGGGAAGAAGCGCGCATCCGCGCCGAAGCGGCACGCGAGGCCGCGCGCTGCGGACTGGCCGGCCATCTGCATGCGCAGGCACAGAATCTCGCGCTCGGCCAGCAGCGCATCGTCGAGATCGCGCGCGCGCTGGCTGCCGATCCCACGCTGCTGCTGCTCGACGAGCCGGCGGCCGGATTGCGCCACCAGGAGAAAGCGACGCTGGGCGCGCTGCTGCGGGCGTTGCGCCAGGAGGGCATGACGATCCTGCTCGTCGAGCACGACATGGAATTCGTGATGGGCCTCGCGGATCGCCTGATCGTGATGGACTTCGGCGAGAAGCTCGCCGAGGGCCCGCCGGCCGCGATCCAGAACGACCCTGCCGTGCTCGAGGCGTACCTGGGCGGTGCGCCGGCATGAACCGCCGCCTCCGCCTGCTACACGCGCGGGGACCGCGCACCGCGCAAAAGGCAGGGCCGGCTCCCCGCATCGACAGGGTGCCGGGCGCCGTTTCTCCGCGATGAGCGCGCCGCTGCTCGAGGTCGGGGGCCTTGACGTCGCGTACGGCAACGTGGAGGCGGTGCGCGACGTGTCGATCACCGCCGCGCCGGGCAGCATCGTCACGGTGATCGGACCCAATGGCGCGGGCAAGACGACGCTGCTGGCGGCGCTGATGGGGGTGTTGCCATCGCGCGGGACGATCCGCTACGCGGGCGGCGACATCACGCCACTGACGATCGAGGAGCGTGTCGCGCGCGGCATCGTGCTCGTGCCCGAGCGGCGCGAGCTGTTCGCCACGATGAGCGTCGACGATCACCTGTCCCTCGGCGCATTCGCGCGGCGCCGTGACGGCAGCGTGGCGGCGTCGCGCGCCGAAGTCTATCGGCGCTTTCCGCGCCTGGCCGAACGGCGCGACCAGCTCGCGGCGACGCTCTCGGGCGGCGAGCGGCAGATGCTGGCGCTCGGCCGCGGCCTGATGGCGCGGCCGCGGCTGCTGATGCTCGACGAGCCGTCGCTCGGCCTCGCGCCGCGAGTCGTGCGGGACATCTTCACGATCATCGCCGGGCTGCGCGAGACCGGGGTCACGATCCTCGTCGTCGAGCAGAACGCGCGTGCCGCCCTCGCCGTGGCCGACTACGGCTACGTGCTGGAAACCGGCAACGTCGCGCTGGCCGGCGCGAGCGCGACGCTCGCTGCCGATCCGCGCGTGGCGGCCACCTATCTCGGCATCACGGCGCGCCGGAGCGGGTAGAATGACTCATTGTCCGGTTGCTTGATTTCGGGGCCCCGGGCTTCATCTAGACAGGTGACATGAACGCTCGCACGCAGGCCAACTCACACGCCGCGCTGATTGCACAGGCAAGCAACCTGTTGCTCGCGCCCTCGGGGCTCTCGCTCGACCAGCTGTCCGGGGTGATGCGCGACATCCACGCCCACGACGTCGATTTCGCCGACCTCTATTTCCAGCATTCGCAGTACGAGAGCTGGAGCCTCGAGGAAGGCATCGTCAAATCCGGCGCATTCAGCATCGACCGCGGGGTCGGCGTGCGCGCGGTCAGCGGCGACAAGCAGGCGTTCGCCTATTCCGACGACATTTCGCTGGAAGCGCTGCGCAGCGCAGCGCAGGCCGTGCGCGCGATCGGCCGCCAGGGGCAATCGGCCTCGGCCCCGCTCGCGCGCCATGGCGACGTGCGCGCGCTGTATACCGGCGTCGATCCGCTGACCACGCTCGACGAGGCCGGCAAGGTGGCGCTGGTGACGCGACTCGAGCGCATCGCGCGCGCGCTCGACCCGCGCGTGACGCAGGTGATGGCATCGATCGCCGGCGAGCACGAGACGATCCTGATCGCGCGCAGCGACGGCGCGCTCGCCGCCGACGTGCGCCCGCTGGCACGCATCTCGATCACGGTCATCGTCGAGGAAAACGGTCGTCGCGAGCAGGGCTATCACGGCGGCGGCGGACGTTTCGGCTACGCCTATTTCACCGATGAGATGCTCGAATCGTACGCGCGCGCCGCAGTGGACCAGGCAGTCCTCAACCTGCGCGCCAAGGATGCGCCTGCAGGAGTGATGAGCGTCGTGCTCGGGCCGGGCTGGCCCGGCATCCTGCTGCACGAGGCGATCGGCCATGGCCTCGAAGGCGACTTCAACCGCAAGGAGACGAGCGCCTTCGCCGGGCGCGTCGGCGAGCGCGTCGCCGCGCCGGGCATCACGGTCGTCGACGACGGCACGATGCTCGACCGCCGGGGCTCGCTCAACGTCGACGACGAGGGCAACGCCACGCAGCGCACGGTGCTGATCGAGGACGGCATCCTCAAGGGCTACATGCAGGACCGCATGAACAGCGGGTTGATGCGAACGGGCGCCACCGGCAATGGCCGCCGCGAGTCCTTCGCGCACCTGCCGATGCCGCGCATGACCAACACGGTGATGCTCAACGGCACGCACGATCCGGCTGAAATCCTCGCGTCGGTCCAGGACGGCCTTTATGCCGCGAGCTTCGGCGGCGGACAGGTGGACATCACCAGTGGCAAATTTGTGTTCTCGATGACCGAAGCCTGGAAAGTCGAGAACGGCAAGCTCGCCTATCCGGTGAAAGGCGCCACGCTGATCGGTAACGGTCCCGATGCGCTGACGCGCGTGACGATGGTCGGCAACGACCTCGCGCTCGACGCCGGCATCGGCACCTGCGGCAAGGACGGCCAGTCGGTGCCGGTGGGTGTCGGCCAGCCCACGCTGCGCATCGACGGCCTGGTCGTCGGCGGCACCGGCTGAGCGCGGCACGCCGCCGCCCACCACCCGTCGCGTCCCCACATGCAGGCGTCGATCCAGCACGGCGCGCTGCTCTACGCGCAGATGATGGGACAGGCGCTCGCCGTCTACGTGGTGTGCCTCGGCCTCGAGCGCCTGTGGCCCGCGGAGCGCGGCCAGCGCCTCGCCGACTGGTGGTTCAACATCCGCTATCAGGCGTTTTCCTATTACTTCGTCCTGTTGTTCGTGTATCCGGTTGTCGCCGCGCTGACGATCGGCGCGCTCAAGGCGGCGCATCCGGCGTGGTTCGGACTCGTGCGCCTCGACGGCCGCCTCGATGCCGCGCTGTCGCTGGTGGCGTTCTTCGTCATCTACGATTTCTTCTACTACTGGTTCCATCGCTGCCAGCATGCGCTGCCGGTGCTATGGGAGCAGCACAAGCTGCACCACACCGAGGAAGCGCTCAACGCCACGACGGCGATGCGGCACCACTGGCTGGAGGAGATGCTACGCATATTCTTCATCAGCATGCCGATGGCGGTGCTGTTCGACCTCAACCCCGTGACCGCGGGCTGGCTCGGCACGGTGCTCGTGTACTGGCCGTATTTCATCCACGTCAACGTGCGCCTGCCGCTCGGCGGGCTGACCCGCGTGATCGTCGGGCCGCAGGCCCACCGCATCCATCACTCGCTGGAAAGTGCCCACGTCGATCGCAACTTCGCCGCGGTGGTGCCGCTGTGGGACATCCTGTTCGGCACGTTCTGCGCGCCGCAGAAGGGCGAGTTCCCGCGCACCGGCCTGCGCTCGGGTGAGCGCGTGACGAGCCTGTGGCAGGCGAACCTGCTGCCGTTCACCGGATGGCGGCGCCTGTGGCGCGCACGGCGCGCGAGACGCGGCGCCGTCAGTGCAGCGGACCGCTCGGCGGACTTTCGCTGACCGGAAGCGACGGCGAGGCGTGGTGCACCACGAGTCGCCAGCCCGAGGGCGTGCGCAGGAAGACGTTGGTGGCGACCGCGACGCCGCGCGGCGTGCCGTCGGCGAGGTGGATCTCCTCGACCACGCTGTGCATCGCAAGTCCCACGGTCTCGAGCGTCAGCGCGCTGTCGATGCGAAACGCGAGGCGCGCATCGCCGGCAAAAATCTGCTCCCACGCGCCGCGCACGGCGTCGTAGCCGACCAGCCGCGCGCCGCCCGGATGCACGCAGATGATCTCCTCGTCGTCGGCCCACGTCGCCATCATGGCGTCGATGTCGCCGGCCTCGAACGCGCGGTAGAACGCCTGCGCCACGTCGAGCGGCGTGGTGAATATCGGCACGTTGCGACCTTTGGCCATGGATTGTCGCGTCAGCCGCCAGGCAGAACGCTTTGCGCAAGATTGTAGACGTGGTCCGACGCGAGGTCGCGCATGCAGCGATGGTGGCCGAGCGGGCATTCGCGCTTGAAGCACGGGCTGCACGCGATGTCGATGCGCGCCACGCGCGCCGCGTCGGACAAGGGCGGCGTGTAGCTTGGCGAGGAGCTGCCGAAGATCGCCACCAGCGGCACGCCCAGCGCGGCCGCCGAGTGCATCAGGCCCGAGTCGTTGCTGACCACGACGGCGCCGGCCGACAGGAGGTCGATCGCCGTGCCGAGGTCGGTGCGCCCGGCGAGGTCGCGGATCTCGCGCGCCGAATCGCCGGCGGCCCCGATCACCGCGCCCGTGCTCATCCGGTCGTTCGGTGATCCCACCAGCCAGACCTGCATGCCGCGCTCGAGGAAGCGCCGGGCGAGCGCCGCGAAATGCGTCGGTGGCCAGCGCTTGGACGGGCCGAATTCCGCGCCGGGACACAGGATCGCCGCCGGACGTCGCGTCGACAGGTGCATCGCGCGCATGGCTGCCGCGCGGTTGGCGAGATCGGGCACGAGCACCGGCGACGGTGGCAGCGGCATGAACGCGCCGCGGGCGGCGGCCAGCGCGGCGAAGCGCTGCACGAGGCGAGGCATCGCCTTGCGATCGAGGCGGCGCGCGTCGGTGAGCAGGCCGTAACGCGATTCGCCGACGTAGCCCGTGCGCCGCGGAATGCGCGCCAGCCACGGAATCAGCGCGGACTTCCAGGAATTGGGCAGCACGAACGCGCGCGAGTACTGCTCGGCGCGCAGCGTCGCCGCCAGGCCGCGGCGCGCGGCGAGGGCGAGCCGGCCGTGCTCGAACGGATTGTCGATGACACGGCGGATGCCGCGCATGCGCGCATAGACCGGTGCGCACCAGGGTGCTGCGAGCACGTCGACGATCGGGTCGGCATACGGCTCGCGCAGCAGCGCGATCAGCGGCTCGGACAGGATTGCGTCGCCGACCCAGGATGGCGCGACGACGAGGATGCGCTCGTTCAACGTGAGCGCGGCTCGCGCCGGGTCAGTGCGCGCCGGGACGCGCGCCGCCCGCGAGCTCGTATCGCGTGCCGCAATACGGGCACATGGCCGCGCCGGAATCGGCGACGTCGAGGAACACCCGCGGATGCGAGCTCCACAGCGGCATCGCCTTGTTCGGGCAGAACACCGGCAGGTCGGCAGGGCCGACGCGCACGACGTTGTCGGTGGCGGGATCGCTCATACCGGTGACAGCCACGCGGCCTTCGAAGGATTGCGGCCGTTGACGGTGTCGAAGAACAGCGCCTGCAGCCTGGTCGTGATCGGCCCGCGGCGGCCCGCGCCGATCGGCCGGTTGTCGAGCTCGCGGATCGGCGTCACTTCGGCCGCGGTGCCGGTGAAGAACGCCTCGTCACCGATGTAGAACTCGTCGCGGGTGATGCGCCGCTCGATCACCGGGATGCCGAGCTCTTCGGCGAACGTGAAGATCGTCATGCGCGTGATGCCGTTGAGCGCGCCGCCGGAAAGATCGGGCGTGTGCAGCGCACCGTCGCGCACCAGGAACACGTTCTCGCCCGACCCCTGGCATACGTATCCCTGCGGGTCGAGCATCATCGCCTCCTCGTAGCCATCGATCGTCGCCTCCTGGTTGGCGAGGATCGACACCGCGTAGTTGCACACGGCCTTGGCATTGCCCATCGTCGTGTTGGGATGGTGGTGGGTGTACGACGACGTGCGCACGCGAATGCCTTTTTCGATCGCCTCGGCGCCGAGGTAGGCGCCCCACGGCCATGCCGCGATCGCCACCTTCACCGGGTTCGACTTGGCGGCCACGCCCATGGCGTTGGATCCATAGAACGCGAGCGGCCGGATGTAACACGCCTTGAGCGCATTGTCGCGTACGCAGGCCTTCTGCGCGGCGTCGATCTCGTCCTTGGTGAACGGGATCGGCATGCCGAAGATGCGCGCCGAGCGGAAGAATCGATCGGTATGGTCGCGCAGGCGGAAGATCGCCGGCCCGTTCGCCGTCTCGTAGCAGCGCACGCCCTCGAATACGCCCATGCCGTAGTGCAGCGTGTGCGTGAGCACGTGCGTGTTGGCGTCGCGCCACGGCACCATCTTGCCGTCGTACCAGATCCAGCCATCACGGTCGGCCATCGACATGGCAAGCCCGTCCCTCGAATGCGAAGCGGTGGATTTTAGCAGGTCGGCATGCCGCACCGAGGCGTGGCGCCTCGCGCCGCGTGCAATGCTCAGGCTCCGCGCGCCGCACCGAACACTTCCTGCCACAGCTGCAGCACGGCGGCGCGTCGCGTGGCATGCGGTTGCGGGTCGACGCGCACTTGCGTCGCGCCGGCCATCCGCCGCGCGTGCTGCACGCGCCGGTATTCGCGATAGGCGTCAGCCACGGTGGCGGCGTGCGCGGAGTCGATCAGGCCGAGCTCGCCCGCGAGCGCGAGCAGCGCGATGTTGCCGGCGTTGCGTGTCAGCGCCGGATGCGCGTGGCTCTCGCCGAGCACGAGGTCCTGCACGATGAACTCGATGTCCACCATGCCGCCGCTGTCGTGCTTGACGTCGAAGCTCGCACTGCGGTTGGGATGGCCTTCGTGCATCCGCCGGCGCATGGCGACGATGTCGTTCGCAAGCGCGACGTGGTCGCGCGGCGTGCTCAGGATCTCGATCCGCGTCGCCTCGAACGCCGCCCCGACGCCCGCGTCGCCGGCGACGAAGCGCGCGCGCGTCAGCGCCTGGTGCTCCCATGTCCACGCGCTCTCGCGCTGATAGCGGCGAAACGCCGCGAGGGACGTGCAGGAGAGTCCGGCGGCACCATCGGGTCGCAGCCGCAGGTCCGTCGCGTAGAGCTCGCCGGCGGAGGTCACGCTGGTGAGCCACGTGTTGATGCGCTGCGCGAGCCGCGCATACTGCGCCGCACGCGAATCGGCGTCGTCGCCCGTGGCGTCGTAGAGGAACACGAGGTCGAGGTCGGACACGTAGCCGAGCTCCTTGCCGCCGAGCTTGCCGTAGGCGACGATCGCAAACGCCGGCGGCGTCGCCGCGTCACCCGCCATCTGCCGCCAGCACCCGCGCAGCGCGGCATCGAGCACGATGTCGGCGAGCGCCGACAGGTGATCGGCGAGGCGCTCGATCGACAGCGCGCCCGCGAGGTCCTGGGCCAGCAGGCGAAATGTCTGCGCCTGCTTGAAGTGGCGCAGCGCGTCCATCTGCCATTCGACGTCGTCGGCGTGCGCCGCCATCGACGCCGCGAGCTCGCGGCGCCATTCGTCCCAGTCGGGCGGCGCCAGCAGCGTCGAGGCGTCGAGGAGCTCGTCGAGCAGCATCGGGTGGCGCGTCAGGTAGTCGGCGGCCCATGGCGACGCGCCGACCAGCTGCGCGAGCCGCGGCAGCAGCGGAGGATGCTCGATCAGCAGCGCGAGATAGGCGCTGCGCCGGCTGACCGCCTCGAGCAGCGTGACGAGGCGCAGCAGCGTCGCCTGCGCACCGGCGACGCCGGGCTGCGCCGCGGCCGCGGCGATGAGCGCCGGCATCAGCTTGTCGAAGCGCCGGCGCGATTGCACGGGCAGCGACGCATAGCGGTGGGCGGCGCGCGTCGCGGCGAGCGTGGCGACCAGCGCGTCGGGATCGTCGAAACCGGCCGCACGCAGCAGCGCGCGGTGCGTGTCGGGATGCGGAGCGTCCCACACTCCGGCAAAGGGCGACGTCTCTGCGGGCGCCGCGCCACCGTCGCCAAAGAGCGAGTCGAACCAGGTGTCGACGCGCGCGCGGTGGTCATCGAGCGCGGCACGCCATGGCGCGACGGCGTCGAAGCCGCACGCCAAGGCGAGCGCCTCGACCTCCGCCGGCTCGGCGGGCAGCCGCTGCGTCTGGCGGTCGTCGCGGTACTGCAATCGATGCTCGAGCCGGCGCAGGAACGCGTACGCGGCGCCGAGCGCCTCGACCGCGCCGGCCGGCATCAGCGCGCGGGACTCGATCGCCGCGAGCGCGGCGACGGTGCTGCGCAGGCGCAGCATCGGCTCGCGGCCGCCGCGCACGAGTTGCAGCGCCTGCACGGTGAACTCGATCTCGCGGATGCCGCCGCGGCCGAGCTTGATGTCGTCGCCGTGACTCGCGCGTCGCGCCTGCTCGCGGATCTGTCGATGGACGTCGCGCAGCCCGTCGTAGGCGTCGAAGTCGAGGTACTTGCGGTAGACGAACGGCGCGATCATGGCTTCGAGCTCGTCGCGCGCGGCGCCGGTCACGGCGCGCGCCTTGAGCCAGGCGTAGCGCTCCCACGTGCGGCCCTGCGTCACTAGGTACTGCTCGAGGCCGGCGAACGGCAGCGTCAGCGGACCGCTGTCCCCGTAGGGCCGCAGGCGCATGTCGACGCGAAACACGAAGCCGTCGACGGTGGCATCCGACAAGGCCCCGATGACGCGCCGCCCGAGACGATCGAAGAACTCGCGGTTGGCGATCGTTCGGGCGCCATCGGTCTCGCCTTCGTGCGGATAGACGAACACGAGATCGATGTCCGACGACACGTTGAGCTCGCCACCGCCGAGCTTGCCGAGCGCGACGACGTTCATCGCCTGCCGCGCACCGCCGGCGGCGGCGCGTGGCTCGCCAAAGGTCGCGGCGAGGTCGCGGTGGTGCAGTCGCAGCGCGGCGGCGATCGCGCCTTCCGCGAGCGCGGTCATCACCGTGAACACCTCCGCGAGCGTCGCGGCGCTGGTCAGGTCGCGCGCGAGCGTGTGCAGCATCACGCGCTGACGCAGCCGGCGCAGCGCCGAATGCAGGGCGCTGGCATCGACCGCGTCGACGTGCGGCTCGAGGGCCGCCAGCGCGTGCGCGATGTCGAACGGCGCGTCGAGCGTGGCGGCGATCTCGTCGCGCAAAGCCGGCTGTGCGGCGACGAGGCGGGAGGCGTAATGGCTGAAGCGAAGCGCGCGCTCGAGGTCCATGGCGGGATTGGGTGGCGAGGGCGCGCGGGGGCATCCGCTACAATCCGTCGATCCTGTCGCCCATTATGCCCGTCACGCGCGCACCCGATCGCGCCCGCGCCGCGTCCGCCACGCGCGTTCGCCGGTTTGCCCGCGCCTGCGGCACGCTCGTCGTGCTGGGTTTCGCCGCATTCTGCGTGCTGCTGCTGTTGCTGCGCTACGTGGTGCTGCCGCAGGTCCCGGCGCATCGCGACGAGATTGCCGGTTTCCTGTCGCACCGGATCGGCGCCCCGGTCACCATCGACGCCCTCGCCACCGCGTGGGACGGATGGAACCCGAAGCTCGTCATCGACGGCTTTCGCCTGCGCGACCCGCAGGGCACGCAATCGGTGCTCGAGCTGCCGCATGTCGAGCTGGTCGCGGCGTGGACGTCGCTCGCCGTGCTGCAGCTGCGACTCAAGGCGCTGGCGATCGAGCGGCCGATGCTCGCGATCGCACGCGATGCCGAAGGCGTCGTGCACGTCGCCGGCCTCGAATTCGACCCGCGCGACCAGGGCGATCGCTCGCCGCTCCTGGCGTGGCTGCTGCGCCAGCGCGAAATCAGCGTGCGCGACGCCGTGCTCGCCTGGACCGACGAGCTGCGCGCCGCGCCGACCGTCACGCTGACCCAGGTAGACGTGAAGCTGGTCAACGAGCTCGGCCATCACCGCTTCGGGGCCACCGGCGTGCCGCCCGCGGCGCTGGCGTCGCCCTTCGACGTCCGCGGCGACCTGACCGGCATCGGCGCGGGCACCTGGCAGAAGGCGAAGGGCAAGCTCTACCTGCGCCTCGACTATGCCGACGTCGCGGCATGGCGCACGTGGGTGCCACTGCCGCTGCCGATCGACTCGGGAACCGGCGCGCTACGGCTGTGGTTCGACGTCGCCAACATGGCGGTCACCGCCGTCGTCGCGGATGCCGAGCTCGCCGACGTGCGCGTGGCGATCGAATCCTCGCTGCCGCCGCTCGAGCTGCAGCACATCGTGGGTCGCCTGCAGTGGCGACGAGCGGGCACGCGCAACGTCGTCAGCGGGCGCGACGTGACGTTCACCACCAAGTCGGGCGACGTGCACGCGCTGACCGACTTCGGCGTCGACGTCGACGCCGGCGCCGGCGGTACCGGCGCGCACGGCGCGCTGACTTTCGCACGCGCCGATCTCGCGCCGCTCGCCGCGGTGGCGGCGCAGCTGCCGCTGCCCCCGGCATGGCGCGACGAGCTGGCGACGCGCTCGCCGCATGGCGCGGTCACCGGCGGCCGCTTCACGTGGCAGGGACCCGCCGACGATCCCGTGCACTGGACGGCGCACGGCACGCTGGTCGACGTCGGTACGAGCGCGCGCGGGGCGTGGCCCGGCATCGCGCGCCTGTCGGGCACGTTCGACGGCGACGACGCCAAGGGTGCGATCAAGCTCGCCACGCGCGCCGGCGCGGTGGACGTGCCCGGCGAGCTGCGTGACGAGGTGAAAGTGGACCGCCTCGACGGCACGTTGCGCTGGGCGCACGAGGCCGGCGCGCTGCGCATCGATCTCGACGACATCGCGTTCGCCAATGCCGACGTCGCGGGCGCGGTGTCGGGATTCTGGCGCGCATTGCCGCAGGGTCCGGGTCAGGTCGAGTTGAACGCGCAGTTCACGCGCGGCAATATCGCGCGCATCGCCAACTACTTGCCGGTGGACTTCAACGCGCATGCGCGCGACTGGTTGCGGCGCGCGTTGGTCAAGGGCGAGGCGGGCAAGGGGCAGCTCGCGCTCAAAGGCAACCTCGCCGACTTTCCGTTCAGCGACGCCCATCCGGGCGTGTTCACGATCGCCGCCGAGGTTCACAAGGCGACGCTCGACTATGCCGACGGCTGGCCACCGATCGACGGCATCGATGCCGTGATGAAGCTGGATCGCACGCACCTGCGGGTGGAGGCGTCGCGTGGCGGCGTGCTCGACGCCGATATCGGCCGCACCGTCGCCGACATCCCCGACCTCGCGGCACCGGTGCTCGGCGTCCAGGGCACGGCGAGCGGCGCCGCGCCGTCGTTCCTGCAGTTCGTGCGCGAAAGCCCGATCGCGGACTGGACCGGGCACGTCGCCGATGGCGTGCGTGGCAGCGGTGACGGCGTGCTGACGTTGAGCCTCGTGCTGCCGCTCACGGATCTGCCTTCGACGCGCGCGGACGGCACGTTTGCGCTGACCGCGGGCAGCATCGACTGGCCGGGCGCGCCGCCCTATCGTGACGTCAACGGCAAATTCGCGTTCACGCGGCAAGGCATTGCCGGCGGCGAGCTCAACGGCACCGCGCTGGGTGGCACCGCGCGCATCACCTTCGCCCGCGGCGACGACGGCTTTCACGTGCGCGGCAACGGCACGGCGAACATGGCACAGCTGCGCGGCGTCTACCCGGTGCCTTTCGCCGATCGGCTGAGCGGCGCGAGCGACTGGACGCTCGATGCGCAGCCGCGGGAGGAGGGCCTCGAGTGGACGGTGCGCTCGTCGCTGCAGGGCGCTGCAGTGGATCTGCCCGCGCCGTTCGCGAAGGCCGCCGCCGGGGCGATGCCGGTCTCGCTCGCGCGCCATGTCACCGGCGCCGGGCGCGACATGCTGACGCTGGATGCCGGCAGCAATGGCCGGCTGGTGTTGCGCCGCCACGTCGATGCGGGCGAGCCGGTCGTCGAGCGCGCGCTGTTGCTGGCTGGCAGTGCCGTCGAACAATCGGGCGACGCCGAACGCCCCGGCCTGTGGATCCGCGCCGATCTCGCGAGCATCGACGTCGACGACTGGCTTGCGCTCGACGCCTCCGCGCCGGCTTCGGCGAGCGCCACCGGGCCCGCGAACGCCGGATTGAAGCTCATGGGCGTCGATGTCTCCGCCACGCGCATGACCGCGATGCGGCGGCGCTTCCGCGATCTGACGGTCGGCGCGCGCCGCGAAGGCGACGACTGGCAGCTGACGCTCAAGGGCCGCGACATCGAAGGCACCGCTGCGTGGTACGTGGCGGCGCCCGGCACGCCGAATGGCCGTGCCGTGCTGCGCCTCGCGCGTCTCGCCTTGCCGCGCGAGGCGAACGACGCGCGCGGCGAAGCCGACCGGACCGAGCCGCCGCCCAAGCCCGACGCACTCAACCGCTGGCCCGAAGTCGACGTCGACGCCGAGCATTTCGTGTCGCGTGGCCGCGAGCTCGGCCGGCTGAAGATGCGCGCGAAGCCCAACGGCAGCGACTGGCTGATCGAGTCGCTGGCGCTCACCAACGACGGCGGCACGATCGCGACGCACGGCGCGTGGCACGTCGGCGCCGACGGCGAACGCACCGACCTCGAGGCGACGTTCGACGTGCGCGACGCCGGCACCTTCCTCGCGCGCTTCGGCTATCCCGACGAGATCCGCGGCGCGCCCACCAAGGGCACCGGGCGGTTCACGTGGCCGGGCGCGCCGAGCGATTTCGACTACCGCACGCTCAACGGCAACCTGCAGATTGCCGCCGGCCCCGGCCAGTTCCTCAAGATCGAGCCCGGCATCGGCAAGCTCCTCGGCGTGCTGTCGCTGCAGGCGCTGCCGCGGCGGATCACGCTCGACTTCCGCGATGTCTTCAGCGAGGGCTTCGCATTCGACGAGGCCAAGGGCGACGTGGCGATCGTCAATGGCGTGCTGCGCACCGACGCATTCAAGATCAACGGCACGTCGGCGCGGATCGACATCAAGGGCGACGCCGACATCGCGCGCGAGACGCAGGCGCTCGACGTGCACGTGCAGCCGTCGCTCGCCACCGGCGTATCGGCCGGCGCGGCGGCACTGCTCATCGCCGCCAACCCGGTGATCGCCGCCGTGGTCGGCGCGGGGACGCTGCTCGCGCAAAAGGCGCTGAAGGACCCGATCGAGCAGATGTTCAGCTACGAATACCGCGTCACCGGGTCGTGGAGCGATCCGGTCGTCGCGCGCGCGGGACGCGGCGACGCCAACGCGACGGCGGCTGCGGTGGCCGGCGCGGCGTCGCCGACGGCCACGACGGCCGTGAGCCCCGCGCCGGATGCCGCGGCGCCGGCGGCCGCAAAATCGCCGTAGGCGCGCGCCTCGCGTTCAGGCGCGCCGCGCGCCGGCGGCCGCGACTACGGCGATACCGACATCACCGCGAAATTCTGTTGCGATTGCTGCCAGATCAGAACCGTGGTCTTGCCGGCCACCGGGAAGTCGGTGACGGTGACCTGCTTGGTGACGCCGCTCAGGAACTCGCCGGCCGGAACCGTGACGGTGAACGGCGACGGCGAGCCTTGCGGCTGGCCGTTGACGAAGAGCTGCGCCGAATGCGCACCTGCGCCCAGCAGGTTGTAGTTCAGCAGGAATCCGAATCCGGTATTGGTGTTGCCCGCGCCGCATGCCCCCGCCGTATCGCCCCGGCTCGATCCGTAGGGTATCGAGACCGGCGTGCCGCCGTCGACGCCGACGCTGACGCCCGGCGTGCACGACCAGCCGGACACCAGGCCGACGCCGCTCTGGAAGCTGCCCGCGGCAGGATTTTCGAGCAACGACGCGGATTCCGCGGACGCGGGCAGAGAACCGCTCTGGCCGGCGAAATTGGTCGGCGAATTGACCACTTCCGTGCCGGTGCGGTTGATCGCATGCGTGCCGTCCGAGGGCAACGACGCGTACGTGACCGAATCGACGCCCGCATAGTTGATCGTCGCGGCGGGAAGCAGCAGGAAGCCGTTCGGCACCACGTAGTCGGGCGCGACGATGCCGAGGCTCGCAAATCCCTGCGTGGCGACCAGGAAGTGGTGATTGGCGGAATCGCCCGGCAAGTCGGAAGTGAAAGTGAACGCGGTCGCCATGCTCGGCATGTACATCGACGACCCGGTGCTCACGTTGATGGCATGGCCCGCCAGGAATTCCTGCCCCGCGGCGGTCGTCGTGAATTCGATGTATTGCACGGTGCCGCTGGCATTGGAATAGACCTCGTCGATCTGCCAGAGGTGGAACGTGGCCTCCGCAGAAAGGCTCCACAGCGAGACCACGAGGCCGAGCGAGATGGACGCCTGGCGCAAGCGTTGAGATGACATGGCGATTCCCTTTCAGGAGTTCGGCAAAAGGTCCGCAGGTGGAAACCCGCCGCAACACTAACAGCGTGTCGCCGGACGCTATTCCTGCGCGGGCGCCGGTGACGGCGACTGGAAGCGGCTTCCACCGCCAGCCGGGCCGCGGCGGGACTCGCGCGACGCTAGGGGGATTTTGTCGCGCCGCGCAACAATACGAGGACCGCGCCGCCGCCGCCCGCATGCTGCGGCGCCTCCGCGTATGCGAGCACGTCGTCCCAGTGCGCGAGCCAGCGCCGCACCTTGCCTTTCAGCACCGGCTCGCGACCGGGGGAGGTGAGTCCCTTGCCGTGGATCACGCGCACGCAGCGCAACCGGTGCACCCGCGCCTCGACGAGGAAATCCGCGAGCGCATCGTGCGCCTCGGTGGACGTGTGTCCGTGCAGGTCGATCTCCGCCTGCACCGACCAATGTCCGCGGCGCAGCTTCGTTAGCACGTCGCTGCCGATGCCCTTGCGCACGAAAGTCTGTTCGCTTTCGATTTCCTGGCCGACGTCCCATTGCATCGGCGCGGGTTCGGCGCCGAACTTCGACGCGAGCAGGGCTTCGGCCTCGTCGGCGATGCGCTGCCGCGGCACCGGCGCCGGGGCGATCCTCGCCAGCGCCGCACGTCGCGTCGGCGGTAGCGGTTCGACGTCGGCGAATGCCGCGGTCAGGTCGATGTCGCCGTCGGCGTGCTTGGTCGCGGCCACCCGGCGCTTGGCGGTCTCGGGTGCGGGGTCACGGGACCGCGCTGCGCACGGCGTGGATGCAGCGTCGGGACGTCGGGTGGCGACCGGCGCAGGCGCGCCGCGCGGCAAGGTCGCGCCGGACGCCTGATCGCGCCGGATTCCGGCCGCGATGGTGCGCTTCGCCGCATCGGCGTCGAGCAGCGCCTTGAGGTCGGTGAGCTTCGCCATGGCCGGTCACGCGCGCGCCGCGGCGCTTCAGGCCGATTCGAGGAACGCCTCGGCGTCGAGTGCCGCCATGCAGCCGGTGCCCGCCGAGGTCACCGCCTGCCGGTAAACGTGGTCGGCGACATCGCCGGCGGCGAACACGCCAGGCACGCTGGTGGCGGTGGCGTTGCCTTCGCTGCCGCTCTTCACCTTGATGTAGCCATTGGCCATGGCGAGCTTGCCTTCGAAGATCTGGGTGTTGGGCGTGTGCCCGATCGCGATGAAGACGCCGTGCACCGGCAGGTCCTGCGTGGCGCCGGACTGCACGTCGCGCAGCGTCGCGCCGGTGACACCGGATGTGTCGCCGAGCACCGCTTCCAGCGTGTGATTCCAGCGGATGCTGACGTTGCCGCCGTCGCGCGTGCGCGCGACCAGCCGGTCGACGAGGATCGCCTCGGCCCGGAAGCGGTCGCGGCGGTGCACGACCGTGACGGACTTCGCGATGTTGGCGAGGTAGAGGGCCTCCTCGACGGCGGTGTTGCCGCCGCCGACGACCACCACGTCCTGGTTCTTGTAGAAGAAGCCGTCGCAGGTGGCGCAGGCCGACACGCCCTTGCCCATGTACGCCGTCTCGGACTCGAGTCCGAGATACTTCGCCGACGCGCCGGTGGCGATGATCAGCGCATCGCAGGTGTAGCTGCCCGAGTCGCCGTCGAGGCGGAACGGCCGTGCGGTGAGGTCGGCGGTGTGGACGTGATCGAACACGATTTCCGTGTCGAAGCGCTCGGCATGTCGCTGGAAGCGCGCCATCAGGTCGGGACCCATCACGCCGTCGGCATCCGCGGGCCAGTTGTCGACATCCGTCGTCGTCATCAGCTGTCCGCCCTGCGCGAGACCGGTGACGAGCACCGGCTTGAGGTTCGCACGTGCCGCGTATACTGCGGCGGAGTAACCCGCGGGGCCGGAACCGAGGATCAGGAGGCGTGCGTGCTTGAGGGACATGGGCTCGATCTATAGGCGAACGCGCCGCAATTCTAGCCCACGCACCCGCGCGCTCCCGGACCCGCCGTCACCGATCGACTCGCTCGCCGACGCTTGCCGCTTCACGTCCACGCGTTATAATGCATAACGTGAAGTGAGCTAACCAGCATGCTGTTTTTAAACAGAAAAGCAGCCAGAAACCGCGCCATCGCGGCGCCCCGGCCATGGTCGCCGCGCACCACCCGGCTGATGCACGAAGCGTGGTGGCTGCTGGTCGTCGCGATCATCGGCTATCTCGTGCTGATCCTCGCGACGTATGCGCGCAGCGACCCCGGATTCTCGTACACCGGAACGTCGAGCGTCGTCGCCAACCGCGGCGGCCCGTTCGGCGCATGGCTCGCCGATCTTCTGCTCTACCTCTTTGGCCTGTCCGCGTGGTGGTGGGTGGTCGCCGGCATCGTCGCCATCGTCACGTCGTATCGCCAGATCGTCGATCCGGCGCGCGAGCGCGAGCATCCCTTCATCTTCGTCGCCCTCGGTTTCGCGCTGGTGCTCCTCGCCAGCGCGGCGATCGAGGCGACGCGGCTGTGGCGAATGCCCGCGGAGCTGCCGCTCGCGCCTGGCGGGGTGTTCGGCGACGTCATCGGGCGCGGCGCGACGCAGCTCCTCGGCTTCAACGGCGCGACGCTGCTCCTGATCGCGCTCTTCGCCGTGGGCTTTTCGCTGTTCACCGGCTTGTCCTGGCTGCGCGTCATGGAGCGCATCGGCGCCGGGCTCGAATCGCTGGTGGCCTGGATTCGCGCGAAGCGCGAGGAGCGTGTCGACCGCAAGCTCGGCGAGCTCGCCACCGCCGAGCGCGAGGCGATCGTCGAGCGCTCGCGCGACGAGGAATTCGAGCGCGAGCCTGTCCTCGTCGTGGCACCGGTGGCGGTGGTGCAGAAATCGGAACGCGTGGTGAAGGAGAAGCAGCGGCCGCTCTTCACCGACATGCCCGATTCGCCTCTGCCGCCGCTGTCGCTGCTGGAGGACGCGCCGCCGGCGTCGGAGAACGTCTCTGCGGAGACGCTTGAATATACGTCCCGCCTCATCGAGCGCAAGCTTGCGGATTTCGGCGTTGCGGTCAAGGTTCTGGCGGCGTATCCGGGTCCGGTGATCACCCGTTACGAGATCGAGCCGGCGGTCGGCGTCAAGGGCGCGCAGATCGTCAACCTGGTCAAGGACCTCGCCCGCGCGCTGTCGGTGATCTCGATCCGCGTGGTCGAGACGATTCCCGGCAAGTCGTGCATGGCGCTCGAACTGCCGAATGCGCGGCGCCAGATCGTCAAGCTGACGGAGATCCTGTCATCGGCCGTGTATCACGAGGCGCACGGTCACCTGACGCTCGCGCTCGGCAAGGACATCGCCGGCAAGCCAGTGATCGCCGATCTCGCGCGCATGCCGCACCTGCTCGTCGCCGGCACCACGGGCTCCGGCAAGTCGGTGGCGGTGAACGCGATGATCCTGTCGCTCATCTACAAGTCCGAGCCGCGCGAAGTGCGGCTGATCCTGATCGACCCGAAGATGCTCGAGCTGTCGGTCTACGAGGGCATTCCGCACCTGCTGGCGCCGGTGGTCACCGACATGAAACTCGCGCCCAACGCGCTCAACTGGTGCGTCGGCGAGATGGAGCGGCGCTACAAGCTGATGAGCCAGCTCGGCGTGCGCAACGTGGCCGGATACAACCAGAAGGTGGTGGACGGGCGCAAGGCCGGCAAGCCGCTCCTCAACCCCGCGCCGCTCGATCCGGCGGCGCCCGATGCGCTCGACGAGATGCCGCTGATCGTGGTCGTCGTCGACGAGCTTGCCGACCTCATGATGGTGACCGGCAAGAAGATCGAGGAATTGATCGCGCGCATCGCGCAAAAGGCGCGCGCGGCCGGCATCCATCTGATCCTCGCCACCCAGCGGCCGAGCGTGGACGTCATCACCGGCCTCATCAAGGCCAACATTCCGTCGCGCATCGCGTTCCAGGTGGCGAGCAAGGTCGATTCGCGCACGATCCTCGACCAGATGGGCGCGGAAGCGCTGCTCGGCCAGGGCGACATGCTCTACCTGCCGCCGGGCACCGGCTATCCGCAGCGCGTGCACGGCGCATTCGTCTCCGACGCCGAAGTGCATCGGGTCGTCGAATACCTGCGCGCGCAGGGCGAGCCGCAATACGTCGAGGCGATCCTCGCCGCGGCGGGCGGCGGCGACGGCGAGGACGCTCCCGGCATCGATGGCGCCGACGCCGAAGCCGACCCGATGTACGACCAGGCGGTGCAGGTGGTGCTGAAGACGCGCCGGCCGTCGATCTCGCTGGTGCAGCGACACTTGCGCATCGGCTACAACCGCGCGGCGCGCCTGATCGAGCAGATGGAGCGCGCAGGGCTGGTGTCGCCGATGCAGACCAACGGCAACCGCGAGGTGCTGGTGCCCGCCGGCAAGGCCGACGCATGACGCGCGCGCCGCTGGCCATGCTCGCGCTGTACGTGGCATTCGCCGCGCACGCGGGGCCGGTGGAGTCGTACCGCGAAGGCCCGCAGTTCTGCCCGCGCGACCGGCCCGCCAGCGCACCCGCCTTGTCCGAGCGCGACGTCGACGCGCGAGCCATCGCGCTGTTGCCGGGATTCTGCACGCCATCGTATTTCGTCAGCGGCTGCTATGCCGAGCCCGAGCTCGTGCGCGGCAGCTGGCGCGTCTACATCCGGCAGTACCGGCTGGTCGACGGCCAGCGCGATTTTGCCGGCCTCGACCACACCTACGTGATCCTCGATCGCGTCGGCAATTGCCTCGCCAACATCCCGGGCACGCCGCTCGGCGCGCTGCACTGATGCGCGCGGTGCTCGTCATGGCGCTCGCGTTCTTCGCGTCGGTGGCGAACGCCGCCGGCATCGCCGAGCTGCAGGCCTTCATCGGCGGCACGAAGTCGGCGACCGCGACCTTCGCCCAGGAGACGCGCGACAAGTCGGGACGCCTCGTGCAGAAGTCCACCGGCACGTTCGCCTTCGCGCGCCCGGGCCGCTTTCGCTGGACCTACGACAAGCCGCTCGACCAGCTGATCGTCGGCGACGGCGAGCGCGTCTGGGTCTACGACCGCGACCTCAACCAGGTGATCGTGCGCAGGATGTCGCAGGCGCTGGGATCGACGCCGGCGGCGCTGCTGGCCGGCGACGACGCGCTGGAGAAGAATTTCACGCTGGTCGACGGCGGCGGCGCCGACGATCTGGCGTGGGTCGATGCCACGCCGCGCAGCCCCGAGTCCGGCTTCACGGCGGTGCGCATCGGCTTTCGCGATCACCTGCCGCAGGCGATGGTGCTCACCGACGCGTTCGGCCAGACCACGCGCCTCACGTTCGACCACATCGAGCGCAATCCCAGGCTGGACCCCGGGCTGTTCCGCTTCGCGCCACCCAAGGGGGCCGACGTGATCGGCGAACCGCGCTGAGCCTTACTTGAGCACGGTGCTGCACGTAGGCGGCGCGGCGGTCAGGGACAACCGCCTCGTGTTCGACATCGACGGCGGACCGGCGCCGCAGCTCTGGTACGAGGTCGATCCGCCGTACGCCGGCTGGCTGCGCGGCGATCGCTACGACCCGGCGGTGGTCGCCCTGATCCCCTTCGCGATGAAGCACGGGGCCACGATCCACGTCGACGGCGGCATCACGGGCGCACTCCTGCATGGCCTTCGCGCCGGCGTCGTGCCCATCCTCGCGCAGCAGCTGCCGACGCTGCGCGGGACGACGATCGAGGCGCAGTTCCTCGACGACTGCGGCTGCGGGACGGCCGTCGTCACCGGGCTGTCGGGGGGCGTCGACAGCTACTCGACGATCGCCGTCCATCTCCACCATCCGGCCGCGGCCATGCGGATCTCGCACCTGAGCTTCCACGATGTCGGCTCCCATGGCCCCGCGGAGCCGGCGCGTGTGTTCGAGGCGCGCCTGCGCCGTGCGCGCGAGTCCGCGCGCGCGCTCGGCTATCCGCTGGTCGAGGTGCGCAGCAACCTCGCGCAGTTTCAGGCGACCCTCTACCAGCAGCACCACACGCTGTGGAACGCATCGGTCGCGATGGCGCTGCGCAACGGCGTGGGAACGTACCTCTACAGCTCGACCGTGCCGTATCGCGACGTCTCGGTGCGACCGACCAAGGACATCGCGCTCGCCGATCCGATCGTCCTCGGGCTCATGTCGTGGAGCGGCGTGCGGTGCGTGTCGGCCAACGCCGAGCTGACGCGCCTCGCCAAGACCGAGCTCATTGCCGACGACCCGCTCGTGCAGGCGACGCTGGACGTCTGCGTGAAGCCGCTTGCCGACGGCCGCAACTGCTCGCTTTGCTGGAAGTGCTGCCGTGCGGAGCTGACGCTCGACCTCCTCGGCAAGCTCGACGCGTTCTCGCAGGTGTTCGATCTCGCCGCTTTTCGCCGCGTGCGTGCGCACTACATTGCCCACCTGCTGGCCGTCGACGATCCGCACGGGCCCGATCTCGTGGCGCTCGCCAGGCAGCGCGACAGGCCGATCGACACGCTCGGCGATCGCATGCGGGGACTCGAGCGCAAGTGGTTGCTGCGGATGGGCAACCACCTGCCGGCAGCGCTCGCGTGGCGACTCGACCGCTGGCTCACGCGCTTCTGATCCGCGCCGATCGCCGCGCGCCTGGCGACGCGCCGCGACCACAGGGCATCCCCATGCGCGGCGGGCGGTGGACGCTACCGCTCGCCGGCCGCTCAGCCGCGCTGCGCGGCCTCGAGCATTTCCCGCGTCGCGCGCAGTCCCGATTCGAGTGCGCCCTGCATCCACGTATGCGTCAGCGATGCATGCTCGCCGGCGAAATGGATGCGGCCTTCGGGCGCGATCAGGTAGCGATAGAGCGACGTGTGCTGGCCGGCGTTGAACCACGCGAACGCTCCGCTCGCATAGGGATGGTTGTCCCAGCTCCAGCTCGCGGTGCGGCGCACGGCGCCGGGCTTGGCCAGCTGCGGATGCACGCGTGCCAGATGCTCGAGCACCGTCGCCGTGCGCGGCACATGCGGAAGGCTCGCCAGTCGGCGCGCGGTCTGGCCCCATGAATACGATGCGAGCAGCACGCCGGGACCGCGCGACACGCGCGGATCCTGCGCCTCGGCGTTGTCGGACGGATAGTAGGCGGTGGCGAGCGGCAGGTCGGTGAACGTGCCGCCGCCATAGATGCCGTCGTCGGTCCTCCAGAAACGGCGCGCAGCCAATGCCAGCACCCTGGTCGACGAGTCGTAGGCGAGCTCGCGAATGGCGCGCCACTTCGCACCCGAGAACTCCGGTTCGGCGCGCAACCGCGACAGCACCGGGCAGGGCAGCGTGCACAGCAGAAAATCGCCGTCGACCCGGTGCAGGTTGCCGCCCGTGCGATACACCGCGCCCGCGCGCCGGCCGTCCGCCGACTGCGTGAGGCGAACCACCTCGCAGCCGAGCCTGGGCTTCGACCTCAGCTTCGCCGCGAACGCACTCGCCAGGGTGTCGGTACCGCCGACGATCTCGTCGAAGCCCTGCGACCAGACCTCGAGCATCTCCTCGCGCAGCGTCTCGGTGGCGCCGGTGGGCAGGATCGTCTTCGAGCCGCCGGTCACCGCCATGAACTCGATCGCCTCGTCGGACAATCCCGCGGCCTCGCACAGCTGCTGCAGCGTCTGCTGGTCGAATGCGCGCAGGCGCGGCGTGGTGATCTCCGGGCTGACCAGCGACGCGCGATCGGCCGCATCCAGCGAGGCGAGCGCCTTGCCGACCGAGGCCGCCCACAAGTCGTCGGGCGTCTTGTCGCGCTCGCCTGGCGTGAGCGCGTAAAGATGGGCGACCGCATTGACGTCGGCGATGCGATGGCGCTCGCCGCGGATGAAGTAGTACGCCTTGGGATTGGACAGCACGAACTTGCGCAGCGTCAGCGCGAGCTCGCTCGTGTAGTGCCGCGTGAGGAGGTGCCGGGTGGGAATGCGCATCGCGCCGAATTCGCCATAGCGGCCGTCGGGGAAGCGCATGGTGCGCACGCGGCCGCCGACATGGCGCGCGTCGGCTTCCAGGATCGTCACGCGGTGGCCGCGCTTCTCGAGCTCGTAGGCGGACACGAGTCCGGCGAGGCCGGCGCCGACGATCACGATGTCGAGCGGGGCCGTCGTCGCCGGCACCTGCGCCAGCGCGGGCAGTGCGCGCGCGGCGGCGGCGGCGCCGGTCATCGCCATCAGGCTGCGCAGGAACGTGCGGCGCGGGGGGAACCGCGACGATGAATGCGATGGCATGGCGGACGTCTACCTCGCGAAAGGTCGTCGCACGCCGCGGCGCCCCGGTGGCGCACCCGCGGCGTCGCCGGGCTCGCGTTGCGCGCGCACTCTACCGCGCATAATGGCGGGCGGCAACGATGACAGACCTCTTCGCAACCGACCCCGGCGCCATGGTGCCGCTCGCCGAGCGCCTGCGGCCGCGCACGATCGACGACGTGATCGGGCAGCGCCACCTGCTCGCGCCCGGCAAGCCGCTGGCGGTGGCGTTCGCCGCCGGCAAGCCGCATTCGATGATCCTGTGGGGTCCGCCGGGCGTCGGCAAGACCACGCTGGCGCGGCTGATGGCGACGGCGTTCAATGCCGAGTTCATCGCGATCTCCGCGGTTCTTGCCGGCGTCAAGGACATCCGCGACGCGGTGGCGCGCGCCGAGCTCACGCGCGCGCAATCCGGGCGCGCGACGATCCTCTTCGTCGACGAAGTGCATCGCTTCAACAAGGCGCAGCAGGATGCGTTCCTGCCGTTCGTCGAGCAGGGGCTGCTCACCTTCATCGGCGCGACCACGGAAAATCCCTCGTTCGAAGTGAACTCGGCACTCCTGTCGCGCGCCGCCGTGTACGTGCTGGAACCGCTGTCCGCGGGCGAGCTCGCGCAGCTGCTCGATCGCGCGCTCGCCGCGGCGATGCCATCGCGCTCGCTCGACACGGCCGCGCGCGACGCGCTCGTCGGCTACGCCGACGGCGACGGGCGCCGGCTCATCAACCTCGTCGAGCAGCTGGCGGTGGCGGCCGAAGGGCAGCGCGTCGATGCAATCGACGTCGCGTTCGTCGAGCAGACGATCGCACGCAGCCTGCGCCGCTTCGACAAGGGCGGCGAGGCGTTCTACGACCAGATCTCCGCGCTGCACAAGTCGGTGCGCGGATCCGACCCCGACGCCGCGCTGTACTGGCTCGTGCGGATGCTCGACGGCGGCGCCGATCCGCTGTACATGGCGCGGCGGATGGTGCGCATGGCGACCGAGGACGTCGGCCTCGCCGATCCGCGCGCGCTGCGCGTCGCGCTCGACGCGGCCGAGACCTACGAGCGGCTGGGCTCGCCCGAGGGCGAGCTCGCGCTCGCCGAGTGCGTGCTCTACCTCGCCATCGCGCCCAAATCGAACGCGGTGTACGCGGCGTATGGCGCGGCGCGCGCGTTCGTGCGCGACGACGGAACGCGGCCGGTGCCGCTGCGCCTGCGCAATTCGCCGACCAAGCTGATGAAGGGGCTTGGCTACGGCGCGGGTTACCGCTACGCCCACGACGAGGACGACGCATACGCAGCGGGGGAACGCTATCTCCCCGACGACATGCCCGATGTCTCGTTCTACACGCCGACCGGGCGCGGCCTCGAGGCGCGCATTCGCGACAGGCTCGACGAGCTTCGCGCGCGCGACGCCGCGACGGGCGGCCGCAAGCCGCGCCCTTAGCGAGCCCGGCGCAGGCGACGGCCCTCGCGGCCGGCACGATGCACGCGATGCGGCGGACGGTTTGCTAAGATTCGGCGATGCTCGACATCAATCTCCTGCGCAATGACTTGGCGGCCGTGGCGGCTGGGCTCGCGCGGCGTGGGGTCGCGCTCGACACCACTGCGTTCGAGGCGCTGGAGCGCGAGCGCAAGGACATCCAGACGCGCACGCAGGAGCTGCAGAACCGCCGCAACGTGCTGAGCCGGGAAATCGGCGCGGCGAAGGCGAAGGGCGCGGACGCGTCCGCGCTCCTCGCCGAAGTGGGCGGCATGGGCGACGAGCGGCGGCGGCTCGAATCGGGGCTCGATGGCGTGCAGGCGAAGCTGCGCGACTTCCTGCTCGGGCTGCCCAACCTCGCGCACGCCGACACACCCGACGGCAAATCGGAAAAGGACAACGTCGAGCTGCGCCGTGTCGGCACGCCGCGCACGTTCGACTTCCCAATCAAGGACCACACCGACCTCGGCGAGGCGCTCGGCCTGCTCGACTTCGCCACCGCCGCCAAGCTCGCCGGCGCGCGCTTCACGTTCCTGCGCGGCGACTTGGCAAGGCTGCACCGTGCGCTGGCGCAGTTCATGCTCGACGTGCACACACGCGAGCACGGCTATGTCGAGTGCTACACGCCCTACATCGCCAACGCCGCCACGCTCACCGGCACCACGCAGCTGCCGAAGTTCGAGGCCGACATGTTCTCCGTGCAGAAGGGCGGGCAGGAAGGCGACGGCGAGGCGCTCTACCTGATCTCGACCTCGGAGATCACGCTCACCAACTCGGTGCGCGACGAGATCCTGGCCGCGGCGGCGCTGCCGATCAGGCTGACCGCGCACACGCCGTGCTTCCGCTCCGAAGCCGGCAGCTATGGCAAGGACACCCGCGGCATGATCCGCCAGCACCAGTTCGACAAGGTCGAGCTGGTGCAGGTGGTGCATCCCGATCGCTCGTATGCGGCGCTCGAGGAGCTCACCGGGCACGCCGAGACCATCCTGCGGCGGCTTGCGCTGCCATATCGCGTCGTGGCGCTGTGCACGGCCGACATCGGCTTCGCCGCGGCGAAGACGTACGATCTCGAGGTCTGGCTGCCGGGCCAGGGCGCGTACCGCGAGATCTCGTCGTGCAGCAACTGCGAGGCGTTCCAGGCGCGGCGGATGCAGGCGCGCTTTCGCAATGCGCAGGGCAAGCCCGAGCTCGTGCACACGCTGAACGGTTCCGGCCTCGCGGTGGGACGCACCCTGGTGGCGGTGATGGAGAACTACCAGCGCGCCGATGGACGCATCGACGTGCCGCCGGCGCTGACGCCGTACATGGGCGGCGTGGAGTTGGTCGGCGCATTACGCTGAAGCGGCGCTGCATGGCGCCTCGCGAAAACCCGGCGCACGCGATCGCGAAGGCCGGGAGGGGAGAGGCCGATGGCGAGTGTGCTGTGGATCGAGGTGATCGATTCGGCGGCGCGCATCGTGGCGCGGTCGCGCGTCGCAGTCACCGACGCGGGCGGCGCGCCGCTCGCCGTCCGCGAAGTCGACGCACGCTGGCGATGCGAATGCGACGCGGCCACGGCGACGATCGAAGCCGCGGCGCCCGGTTACGCGCCAGAGACCCATCGAGTACGGTTGCGCGATGGCGTCGTGCATGTGCGCGTCGGACTGCGCCGGCCGGGCGAGCTCGGTTACTCCCACGGCGACAGCCGATTCGCGTTCAAGCCCGATCCGCGCGCGCACCTGGTGAAGGTGCGCGGGCACGAGGCCGCCGCACGTTTCGCGCGCGCGGCGAGTGATCGAGGCCTCGCGTGGCGGTCGCTCGCGCCGCCGACGAGCGGCGACGCCAATCGCGCCTATGCGGAAATTGCCGGCGCCGCCGCCGATGCCGCGCGTCTTGCCGACGATCTGCGCAGCCGCGGCCTCGACGTGCAGCTGCTGCGCGTCGTGCGCCACGGCGATGACCTCGTGCGCGGGCTCGCCAACGAGCTCATCATGCGCTTCGCCGACGACGTGTCGCGTGCCGACGCCGGCGCGCTCGCGGCAAGCGCCGGCCTGGTGGTCGCGCGCGAGGTGCGTCACGCCGGCAACGCCTATCTGCTGGCGATGCCCGGGCCGGCCACGTACGACGTGCTGGCGGCGGCCGACGCGCTCGCAGCCAGCGGCCGCACGCTGTACGTCGAGCCCAACCTGACGATGAGCGCGGAAGCGGACCAGTACGCGCCCAACGACCCGCTGTGGCCGGCGATGACCTATTTGCCGCTGGTGCGTGCCGACGGCGCCTGGCAGCGCCTGGGCAACATCGCCACCGACCTGCGCGGCGGCTCGCCGGCGATCACGATCGCGGTCATCGACGACCAGGGCGTCGCACCGAACCATCCCGACCTCGCCGCCGTGCTGAGCGATGGCACGGCGAAGCTGGTCGCATCGATCAATTTCGCCGCGTCGCCCATCGTCATGCAGGACGTCGCCGGACTGGGCGGCGACCACGGCACGCAATGCGCGGGCGCGGTGACGGCGGCGTTCGACGATGCCCGCGGGCTTCCCGGGGTGGCGCCCAACTGCCATCTCATCGGCGTGCGCATCGATCCCAATACGCAGGACCTGGCGATGGCGGACATCTACCTGTGGGCCGCGGGCTTCATGAACGGCGCCACCGATCCCGGCTTCCCGGCGGCGCCGCCCGCGCACGCGGCCGACGTCGTGTCGAGCTCATGGGGCGTGTCCGGCGTCGCGCTGTCCAACGTGTTGCGCGACTGCTTCGACTACCTGACGACGTATGGTCGCGGCGGCAAGGGTTGCACACTGTGCTTCTCGATCGGCAACACCGGCTATCTGGACTTCAGCGTGCCCGGGCCGAAATTGCGCGCATGGGCCGCTTACGAGCGCACGCTCGGCGTTGGCGCCAGCGTCGGCGTCAATCCGACCTCGCCGATCGTCAATTCGGTGTTCGCCGATCCGACGGGCCACACCGGCAGCGTGGCCGTCGCCACCGACACGCGGGCTCTCTACAGCCCCTACGGTTCGCTGGCGTTGCGCAAGCCCGATCTGGTGGCGCCGTCGAGCACCGCGTGGACGGTCGACATGTTCGGCGCTAGCGTCGAGGTCGACCGCGTGATGTCCGCGGTGCGCGCCGGCACCGGCACCACCAACGGCTGCGTGGCGCCGGCGATCTGCGACGACTACGCGCGCACGTTCGGCGGCACCAGCGCCGCCACGCCGATCGTCGCCGGCGCCATCGCGCTCCTGCTGTCGGCGCGACCGCAGCTCAACTGGATCGAAGTGCGCGAGATCCTGCGCCGCACGTGCGCGCGCATCGACAACGCCACCGGAAACGGCGCCAACGCGGATGCGATCGGCCTGTGGCGCGACCTCGACGGCGATGGTGTGCCCGACTACAGCGCGTGGTACGGTGCCGGCCGCATCGACATTGACGCCGCGCTGGCGATGGCGCTCGATGCCTCGCAGCCCGTCGCCGACGTCTACGTGCGCGACAACCTCGGCGACGATGGCGACGTGGCATCGACCGGCGACTGGTCCGAAAGCCCGGACGTCTGGGTGCGGCAGGACGCGAGCGAGGCCGTGCCCGCGCTCGCGTGGACCGATCCGCCGCCACACCAGAACGTCCTGCGCGGCCAGGACAACGCGATCTTCTGCCGCGTGCGCAACCGCGGCACCGCCGCCGCTGCGGTGGTCTACGTGCGCGTGCTGATCGCGCACTGGGGCGGGCTCGAGTTCGCGTATCCGCAGGACTTCACGCCCTCGACCTTCGTCGGCGCGCAGGCTCCGGCACCGCTCGCCCCCGGCAGCTATCTGGTCGGCGAAGCGCGCGTCGACGACCTGGCGCCCAACACCGACCGCATCGTCAGGATCACGTGGCCGCAGGCGCTGATACCACCGGCGTCGTTCGACGTCGGCGGCACGCCGGTGGCATGGCATCCCTGCCTGCTGCTCGACGCGTCGCCACACGACGGTCCGACGCCGATCGGCGGGCTCGCGGTGCCGGTCCAGGGCGACAACAACATCGCGCAGCGAAACATCCATATCGTCGACCCTGGTGCGCCGCCGGAGGCCGAGCGATACATCGGCATGATGATGGGGTCGGGCGGCGACAGCGGCGTCGCCGCGCTGCGCATCGACGCCACGCGGCTGCGCGATGACGTGCGGCTGCGCGTGCATGCCGCCGACGCCGCGACCATGGACTGTCTGCGCGCCGGCGTCGCGCGCGCCGTCACGCCGCCGGTGCATTGGCGGGCGATCGTGCACGAGGGCCTCGATGCCCTGGAATTGACAGGGCTGCGCGCGCCGCTCGAAATACCGCTGCCGCTCGCCGCCGGGCATTTCGTGCCGCTGCTGGTGGCATTGGTCGGCGGCGGCGGTGGCGACGTCACCGTCACGCAACGGCGCGGCGACGGCATGCTGTCGGCGGGCTACCGCATCCGTCGCCAGCCCGCGCGCTGACGCCGCGCCGCCGGCTCGCCGGCGCGCGGCCCGGAGTTCCGTCAGCGCTTGTTGGCAGCGAACATGTCGAGGATCGGATCGCTGCGGCGGGATTCCGACACCTGTCGCGCCAGCGCGCTCGCGCGCACCAGCCGGTGCATGCCGACCGCGGGATCGTCGATGTACGAGACGAGCTTGGCCAGGTTCTTGTACAGCTGCGATTTCGGCATCGACGCCAACGCCGACTTGAACTCGTCGATCGCCGCCGGCGTCTTGTAGTTCCAGAACGTCTGGTGCAGCGTGCATTGCGGCAATTCGGCGTAGGTTCCCATGTACGCGGCGCCGATCTTCAGGTCCTTGACGTCGGCGTGGAGCAATTCGTCGACTTCCGCGAGCAAGCCGTGGAAGGCGTCGAGCTGCGCGAACCGGATGCTGTACTTCCACTTGACGACGATGTAGGCCATCTTCGAGGCTGGCGGCGGCAGCGGCACCTCGATGCCCGAGTCCGAGCGCAGTTCGGTGCGCAGCACATCGACGCTCGGCGGCGCATGCGCGCCACCGCGGGCGAGTTGGCTGACGAGATCCAGTTCGGTGCGTTGCTTCATGGCGTCCCCCTTGGGTTGTGCTGCGGATGCTGCCTTGTGCTGCAACGTCATCGTCGTGGCGTGCGGCGGGCGACGATGCCTTTCATTTCGAGATCGCGGATCGCTTCGCGGACCTCGCCGAGCGCCTGCGCGCGCGGAGCCTGCGGCGTCATGGCGGCCGCATACGCATCCACCAGCGCGCGCCCGCGACGCCCGTCGCACAGCGCGAGCACCAGCCACGCTGCCGTATTGAGCGTGTAGAGCTTCGGCGCGGCCGGCGTGAACACGAAGCAAATGCCCATTTCAGGCACCGGTCGCGTCCGCAGGCCCCGTGTCTTCGCGTAGCAGGCGTTCTGGGAGAACACGGAGGTCGACTCCCCGGTTTTGCGTCGTGCAGAAAGGATCCGGCGCATCGAAGCGGCCGTGGAAGGCGTACGCGGTCGAGCGGCAGCCGCCGCGCGTGTGGCTGCGCGCATGGCAGCCATTGCAATCGCCCTCGACCTTGCCTTCGCGCAGCGTGCGGTAGAGCGGCGCGTGGTGCCAGGTATCGAGGAACGGCATGTCGCGGATGTTGCCGTGGTTCACGTATTCGCGCAGGTACATGCAGCCGATCGAATCGCCGAATGGCGAAACGGCCGCGGCCTGCCAGCAGCAGTTGCGATCCCTGGGGTGCCACGACTGCATCACGCCGAGGCCGGCGGGCGGGTCGAGGCCGGCGATCGCGTCATCCTGTTCCTGCGCCGACAGCGCGAGCTCGCGCCAGCGGCGCTTCGCGCGTCCCAGCGGATAGAGCCTGAGGATCCCCGCGCGCGTCGCGCCGAGCGACAGCGCGAGTTGCAGGTAGGCGTTGAGCTCGCCGACGTTGTGCCGGTTCATGATGATCAACACGTCGGTCTCGACGCCTGCGGCGACCAGGTGGCGCACCGCCGCGCACGACCGCTCGAAGCTGCCCGCCACGCCCGACAGTCGCTCGTGCGTCGCCGCGCACGCGCCCATGATGTCGACGTACGCGCGGCCGACGCCATGCCGCCGCCACGCCCGCGCGACGGCCGCAGTCATCAGCGTGCCGTGCGTGCGCACCAGCGTCATCAGCCGGCGCCCGCAATGCGCGAGGATGCGCTCGAAGTCCGGGCGCAGCTGCGGCTCGCCGCCCTCGATGTAGATCTGGATGAAGTCGTTGGCGACGAGGTAATCGATGAACGCCAGGACCTCGGCGGTCGTGAGCTCGCGCGGCGACGGCGTTGGCGTGCAATCGCCATAGCAGTGCGCGCACGCGAGGTTGCATGTGTTGGTGATCGACAGCGTGATCTTCGGCGGTGTTTCGAACTTGGGCTGCATGCACACGATCCTTTGCGGAATCGAATGAAGCGTTTTGCCTCGTGCCGAACGTGCTGGTCCACTGTATGATACAGCGAACCGCGCGAGGGAAGTATGCGTTGCAACGCCTGCCAGTGCGACAACCCCACGGGTGCACGGTACTGCACGCAATGCGGCGCGGCATTGACGTCCGGCGATACGCCATCGGCACCGCGCGTCGGCGATCCCGCTGTCGTGCCGGCGCGGATTCCGGCGACTCCGATGGGCGGACTCGAGCGGCGAGCAGTCACCATCATGTTCTGCGACCTGGTGGGCTCGACCGCGCTGTCCGGCCGCCTCGACCCCGAGGACCTCGGCACGGTGCTGCTCGCCTACCGCGAGGCCGTCACCGACACCGTGCGCAGGTTCGGTGGCTTCGTCGCGCGCTACGTCGGTGACAGCCTGCTCGTCTATTTCGGCTATCCGCTCGCGCACGACGACGACGCGGTGCGTGCCGTGCAGGCGGCGATGCAGATCCGCCTCGACCTCGAGCAACTGGGCGTGCGCCTCGCGGGTCTCATCGGCGGCCCGATGTCCGTGCATATCGGCATCCATACCGGCGAAGTGATCGCCGGCGAATTCGGCTCGGGTGCGCTGCGCGAGGAAGCGGCGGTCGTCGGCGAGACGCCGAACATCGCCGCGCGATTGCAGGCCATCGCCGGGCCCGACGAAGTAGTCGTCAGCCTGGCCACGTGGCGACTGGCGCAGCGTCGATTCGAGTTCGAAGCATTGCCGCAGCTCGAACTGAAGGGCGTCGTGCTGCCGCAGTCGGCCTATCGCGTGGTCGCCGAACGGGCCGCCGCAGGAGCCGCCGAGCGCTGGGAACATGCCGGTGACGGCGACCTCCTCGGCCGCGAGGAGGAAATCGGCCTTCTTGCCAAGCGCTGGCTGCGTGTCGCCGACGGCGACGGCCAGGTGGCGCTCGTCAGCGGCGAAGCCGGCATCGGCAAGACGCGCTTGCTGCAGGCACTCGTCGCGCGGATCGGCGGCGATGCCGGCGCCAACGTCGCATGCCAGTGCTCGCCCTATTTCACCAATACGGCGTTCTTTCCGTTCGTCGACCTCGTGCGCCGCCAGCTCAAGCTCGGCGCGCAGCCGACGCAGGGCGACTTCGAGGCGGCGCTCGCCGCGGCACTCGACGCGCGCAAGGCCGCCGCGCGCGACGCCTTGCCGCTGGTCGCGGCGATGCTCGCAGGCGTCGCCCCCCCCGATGCCGCAACTTCGGACCGGTCGCCGCAGGCGCAGCGCGACCAGTTCATGGAATGGCTCGTCGACTGGCTGGTGGGAACGGGGCGCCCGCTGATCCTCGTCGTCGAGGACCTGCATTGGGCCGATGCCTCGACGCTCGACTTCCTGCAGCTCCTGGTCGACCAGATCGCGGCGTTGCCGGTGTTCCTGCTGCTGTCGTTCCGCTCGGAGTTCCGGCCGCCGTGGCCGATACGCTCGAACATGTCCCACCTCACGCTCGGCCGCCTGGCGTCGGGCGACGTGCGCGCGATCGTCGGACGTCTCACCGAAGGACGGGCGCTGCCGCCGGCGATCCTCGCGCAAGTCGTCGAGAAGACCGACGGCGTGCCCCTGTTCGTCGAGGAATTCACCAAGATGGTGATCGAAGCCGGGCTCCTCGACACCGCTGCGGCCGGCACGGCGAGCGCGGCGCGCGCCATCGACGTTCCGGACACCCTGCGGGGTTCGCTGCTGGCGCGTCTCGACCGCCAGGGCGATGCCAAGGTTGTGGCGCAGGTCGCTGCCGTGATCGACCGCGAAATTTCGTTCCGGCTGCTGGAGGCGGTGTGCGGCCTTGCCGACGACGCCCTCAAGCCGCGCCTCGCGCGCCTCGTCGACGCCGAGCTCCTGCTCCAGAGGGGCATGCCGCCGGAATCGCACTACACGTTCAAGCATTCGCTGATCCGCGATGCGGCGTACCAGTCGCTGCTGAAATCGAGCCGCGCCGTCTATCACCGGCGCACTGCCGAAGCGCTGCTCGCGCAATTTCCGGCATTGGCCGACGGCCATCCGGAGTTCGTCGCACACCACTTTTCGGAGGCGGGGCAGGCCGAGGAGGCCTTCGTGCACTGGCGCGCGGCGGGCATGCGCGCGCTCGAGGCGTCCGCCAACGTCGAAGCGTCCGCGCATCTCGCACGGGCGCTGCGCGAGCTCGCCGCGCTCGCCGCGTCGCCGGCCGCGGCCGGCCGCGAAGTGGAGCTGCAGATCGCGCTCGGCACCGCGCTGACGGCGACGCGCGGCTACGGCGCGAGCGAGGTGGAGGCGACCTACGCACGCGCCTACGCGCTATGCGAGACGCTCGGCGATCCGCAGCAGCTGTTCGCCGCGTTGAGCGGGCTGCACACGTTCTATCAGGTGCGCGGGCCGCTCGCCAAGGCGCGCGACGTCGCGCTGCGCCTCGTTCGGCTCGCCGAGCGCAGCCGCGACGAGTCGCAGCTGGCGCAAGCGCATCGACGCCACGGCTGGAGCCTGTTCTGCAGCGGGCGCATGCGCGAAGGCAAGATCGAGCTCGACCGTGCGCTCGCCCTTTACGACGCCACGCGCTCGACCGCGCACGCGATCGTGTACGGCGCGCATCCGTGGATCGTCGGATTCGTCAACTCGGCATGGCTCGAATGGGTCGTCGGCCACCCCGGCGTCGCGCTCGAGCGCAGCCACAAGGCGATCGATCTTGCGCGCGCGCTCGGCCGGCCGCTGCCGCTCGCGTATGCGTTGTGCATGTCGGCAGCGATGCATCAATGCGACGGCGACCCGCAGCAGACGCTCGAGCTCGCCGCCGGCACCGTGGCGCTGGCGCGCGAAAACAGCATGCCGTACTGGGTGGCCTGGGGCTCGGTGCTGGAGGGCTGGGCGCTGGTGCAGGTCGGCCAGTTCGACACGGGCATGAAGACGCTCGAGTCGGGTTTGCATGCCTACCGCGAGACGGGCGCCGAGCTTTTCCGTGCGCACTCGCTGTGCCTGCTCGGCGAAGCGTTTCGCGCGCAGGGCCGCGTCGGCGACGCGCTCGATCAGCTGCAGGAGGCGCTTGCCAGTGCCGAGCGCCAGGAGGTGCATTTCTACACGGCGGAAATTCATCGCCTGCGCGGCGACCTGCTGCTCGACGTCGGGCGAGGGCAGGAGGCGGCGCTCGCCTGCTATCGCGAATCGATGGCGCTCGCCAATGCCCAGGGCGCGCTGGCGTTCGAGCTGCGCGCGGCGGCGAGCCTGTCGGCGCTGCTGCTGCGCATGGGCCAGCGCGACGAGGCCGTGCGCATCGCGCGCGAGCTCGGACAGCGTGTTCCGGGCGACCTCGCCTCCGCCGACGTGCAGCGCGTGGCCGACATCGCCGCGGGGACCGCGAGATAGGTGCGGGCGACGCCGGCTCAGCGCATGTTGCCGGTGTGCCCGAGCGAGTAGCGTCCGGGTTGCGGCCACACGGCGAGGCCGTGCGGCTCCATGCCGACCTTGATCGTCTTCACTGCGCCGGTGGCGGTGTCGAACGCGTACACGACGTCGTCGTAGCGTCCCGACAGCCAGAGCGTGCGGCCGTCGCCGCTGACGTTGCCCATGTCGGGGCTGCCGCCGCCGGGAATCGGCCAGTTGGCCTCGATGCGGTGCGTCGCGAAGTCGACCACCGACACGCTGCCGTGGCCGTGCGTGTGGCCATGCACCTCGTTCGAGCCGCGGTTGGCGACGTAGAGCTTGTGGCCGTCGCGGCTCGGGTAGAGGCCGTGCGTGCCCTTGCCGGTGGCGATGAAGCCGGTTTCGCGGAACGTCGCGCCGTCGACGACGAACACGCCGTCGGCGCGCATGTCGGCTACGAAGAACTCGCGGCCGTCCGGCGAGACGCGGATGTCCTGCGGCATGCCACCCTTCGACAGCTTGAGGTAGCCCAGCACCTTGCGAGCCACCATGTCGATCTTGGCGAGGCCGCCGTCGAACTCGCAGGTGAAGATGGCGAAGCGGCCGTCGATCGAGAAATCGGCGTGGTTGATGCCGCCGCATTCCGGCGTCGCCAGCGAATACTGGAGCTGCATCGTGTGCGGATCACGGAAGTCGAGACGCTTGTGCGCTTCGGCGACGACGATCGCCGATTTGCCGTCCGGCGTGAAATACATGTTGTACGGATCGTCGACCGGCACGGGCTTGCCGGGCTTGCCGGTGGCGGGATCGATCGGCGTCAGGCTGCCGTCGGTGCGATGCTCGGCATTGTTGGCGACCCACAGCGTCTTGAGGTCCCATGACGGCACGACGTGCTGCGGATTGATGCCGACCTTGAACTTGTCGATCACCTTCATCGTCGCCGGGTCGATCACGTAGACGTCGTTGGAGCGCACGTTCGGCACGTAGACGCGCGGGAGCGCGTTCGCCGTGGCGGGTGCGTACATGCCGGCGCCGGCCTCGCTGTAAAGGTTGGAAGCGTCGACCACCGGCGGCATGCCGGGCACGGTGACGACCGCGGGGGATTGCGCGACGGCATGCGCCGAGGCGAGGACGAAGACCGCGAGCGCGGCCAGCGTGCGGGCCGCAGGGGCGGCCCGGGTGCAGGCCGCAGGGGCGGCAACAGGCGACTTCTTCACGACGATCCTTTGCGAAAGAGGGAGGACGGCGGACGACATCATCGACGCGCGACGGCCGCACGAATCGCGGCGACGGTCGACGCGACGATCGCGTCGACGCCGAGGGCGCCGAGCTCGGCGCTGGCACGTGCGGGATTGCCGGCGACGCCGGGCGCCGCGGCCGGATTCGCGGCGGCGTGCAGCGCGTCGGCGCGCACCACCGACGGCGCCGACGCCAGCGCGAGCGACGTGTCGGCGAGGCCGGCGTGCGCGCCGATGTCGGCGGCCGCGTACCCGCGCGCGGCGAGCGTCCTGTCGAAACCTGTCGACGACGCGCGGTAGTACTCGGGGATTGCGTGCACGCGCGCCGGCGACGCGGCCCAGGCCTTGTCGAGGCGCGCGGCTACGCGGGCGAGGCTCGCCTGGTATCCGCCATGGTCGCCGAGGAACACGATGTCCCGGAAGCCGTGCTGGCGGAAGCTCGCAGCAATGCCCTCGAGCGTCGCCTCGAAGGCGCGCTCGGGCACGCTGACGGTGCCGGCGTAGCGCATGTGGCCACTCGGCGGCGACACCGTGCCTTCCGGCACGTAGGCGACCACCGGGGCCACGACGGCGTTGCCGAGCGCCTCGGCGATGCGCGTCGCCAGCGCCTCCACGCGCGCATTGTGCTTGCCGAGCGTCATGTAGGGGCCGTTCTGCTCGGTGCCGCCGATCGGCACGATGACCGTGGTCGTGCCGTGCGCGATGCGCGCCGCGAGCTCGGGGCTCGTCATCGCGTCGAGGGTGACGGCCGCCGGTGCGACGGTCGGCGGCGGCGCGGGCGCTGCGGTCGCCACGGCCGCCGCGAAGGACGCCAGCGTGGCGAGCGCGAGTATCGGCAAGCGTAGGGCGTCGCGGAGCACGCCTGCATCTTAGGGCAGCGCGCGGCGCGCGCGCGCCGCGGGTTGACGAGCGCACGCAGCGTGCCACGCGCCGGCCTGCGCGAACGTAA
>DATBOK010000028.1:0-7043 GCA_036553845.1 Casimicrobiaceae bacterium | reverse complement strand
CGAAGCCGGTGGCGCGCGATTCGCCGTGGCGCGACCATACGGCGCCCGATTCGGCCTCCGCCGACACCGGCATCGTGCGGAACTTGAGCATCCGGAAGCGCTCGCCGTTCCACGTCACGCGCTCCTGGCGATACAACACCGGCCCCGGCGACGTGAGCTTGACGCCGATCGCGATCAGGATCAGCAGCGGCAGCGCGATGACGAAGAGGAACGCGCCCAGCACGAAGTCCTCGAGCGCCTTGGTCACGCGCGCGAAGCCGGTCATCGGCGTGGCGGTCAGCGACAGCACCGGCAGCCCGGCGACCTCGGTCAGCGAATGGTTGATGAGATGGAAGCCGAAGATGTCGGGGACGAAGCGCACCTCGACGGCGCTGTTGCGCAGCAGGTCGAGGATGGCGCGCACGCGCAGCTCGGCGCGCAAGGGCAGCGCGAGCCAAACCTGGTCGATGCCGCGCGCGTCGACGTCGGCGACGAGCAGATCGGCGGCGCCGAATACCGGCTGTCCGGCGAGCGAGGCGCCATGCTTGGCGGCATCGTCGTCGTAGAAGCCCACGACGTTGAGGCCGGCCCATGGCGCGGCGTGCAGGTCGCGGGCGACGCGCTCGCCGAGGGCGCCGGCGCCGACGATCGCGATATGCCGCAAATTGCGGCCGCGACGCCGCCAGCGCCGCAAGGCGACGCGCGTCGCGGTGCGCAGCACGGCCGACAGCAGGAAGCCGAGTACCAGCCAGATCGCCATCCACACGCGCGAGAACGTGTCGCCCGTCTTGGTGACGAACAGCATGGCCACCACGATCGCGGCCAGCAGCAACCATGCCAGTGCGATATCGCGCAGCTCGCTGGCGACGCTGGCGCCCCGGTACGTGTCGTAAAGGCGAAAGGCCGGGAACACCACGGCGATCGCGATGGTGCTCGCTGCAATCAGCACGACGTAGTGCTCGGTGGACGCTGTCGCCGGCGGATAGAGCAGGAATGCCACGGCGCCGGCGCCCGCCGAGCATGCCGGATCGAGAAAGCGCAGCAGCGTCGCGAACATCGCGGCGTGCGGCTTGAGCAGGGTACGGGCCATCGGCGCGGATTATGGCGCCACGCCGACGAAAGCGCTCATTTCGCGGCGAAAGCGCGCGGCGCTGAACCGCTCTGCGTTGCGGCGGCAGTCGGCGGCGTCGATGCCGGCATCGCGGGCTTCGAACGCACGCAGCGCGGCGGCGATCGCCTCGGCCGATTGCACGTCGAAGAAGGCCCCGGTCGCGTGCTCGCCCGCAGTGACGATGGTTTCGCACACGCCACCGCGGCCGTAGGCGACCACGGGCGTGCCGCAGGACTGCGCCTCGAGCGGCGCAATGCCGAAATCCTCCTCCGCCGCGAACACGAACGCACGTGCGTCGCGCATCAGCTCGCGCAGGCGCTCCCGCGTGACTTCGCCCGCGAACGTCACGTTGGACGACGCCGAAGCGCGGGCGCGCGCCATGTCGGGACCACCGCCGGCGACGACCAGACGGCGCCCCGGCAGCGCGGCGAACGCGGCGACGATGGCGTCGAGCCGCTTGTAGGCAACCCAGTGCGATGCAGCGAGGTAGAAGTCGCGCGCCGGTGCCGCCGCGGGCGTGAACCACCCGGTGTCGACCGGCGGGTAGATCACGCGCGCCGTGCGTCCGTAGCTGCGGAGGATGCGCGCGGCGATGAACTGCGAGATTGCGGCAAACTCCGCGACCCCCGAATTGCTCGCGCGATCCCAATCGCGCAGGCGATCGAGCACCGGATTGGCCAGCGGGCGCAGCCAGCCGGCCGGGGTGCCGCGGCGAAAATAGGCGTCGCGCAGGTCCCACGCATAGCGCATCGGCGTCAGGCAATAGGAAACGTGGCGCTGTCCCGCGTGCACCCGCACGCCCTTGGCCACCGCATGCGATATCGACACCACGATGTCGTACGACGAGACATCCAGCGAGGCCACCGCGCGCGGAAACATCGGGAGCAGCTTGCGGAAGTGGCGGCGTGCACCTGGCACGTGTTGCAGGAACGAGGTGGTTGCGCGGCGGCCTTGCAGGCGCGGGCGCATTGCCTCCGGCAGGAAATCGACCAGCGCGAAAATATCCGCCTGCGGATACATCGACGCGATTTCGGCGAGCACGTTCTCGCCGCCCCGCCAGGCATCGAGCCAGTCGTGGACGATCGCCATGCGCGGCGCCGCGGAGTTTGCGTAATCGTTCAAGGGCGGTTGCCGCTCGGACCCGCATTCTGTTTATGACAATGCGATAATACTGGTTCGAACAGGGACGCATGGTCGACGGCCGTAGGGAGCGGCGAAAAATGGGCAAACGGGCTTTCGTGACGGGCGTGACCGGGCAGGACGGGGCCTACCTGTCGCAGTTGCTGCTCGACAAGGGCTATGCCGTCACGGGCCTCGTGGCCCGGCGCGCGACGGAGACCGATTGGCGGCTGCGCGAGCTCGGCGTCATCGACCGGCTGCAGCTCATCCGCGGCGACATGACCGACTTGCAATCGCTGTGCGCGGCGCTCGAGACCGCGAAGCCCGATGAAATCTACAACCTCGCGGCGCAGAGCTTCGTCGGCGTCTCCTGGTCGCAGCCGCAGCAGACCACCCAGGTCAACGCCATCGGCACCCTCAACGTTCTCGACGCCACGCGGCGAATGTGCCCCGGGGCGCGCTTCTACCAGGCGTCGACGAGCGAGATGTTCGGCCTCGTGCAGACGACGAACCAGGACGAGAGCACCCCGTTCTACCCGCGCAGCCCCTACGGCGTCGCCAAGCTCGCCGCGCACTGGTTCACCGTCAATTACCGCGAGAGCTACGGCCTGCACGCCTCGTGCGGCATCCTGTTCAACCACGAGTCGCCGTTGCGCGGGATCGAGTTCGTCACGCGCAAGGTCACCGACGCAGTCGCGCGCATCAAGCTCGGCCGCCAGAAGGAGCTTCGGCTCGGCAACATCGACGCCCGCCGCGACTGGGGTTACGCGCTCGACTACGTCGATGCGATGTGGCGGATGCTGCAGCAGCCGAAGCCCGACGACTACGTCATCGCCACGGGCACCACCACCACCGTGCGCGAGATGTGCCGAATCGCCTTCGAATGCGTCGGGCTCGACTACCAGTCGCACGTGATCGTCGATCCCGCGCTGTTCCGGCCCGCCGAAGTCGACGTGCTGCTCGGCAATCCGGCGAAGGCGCGGCGCGTGCTCGGCTGGTCGCCGCGCACCCCGCTCGCGGAGCTGATTCCGATGATGGTCGACGCCGATCTGCGGCGTGTCGCCCGTGAGTCGTGACGCCGCGCCTCTGGGCTATTACCGCGACCTGGTAATCACCCTCACCATCAAGGAGATCAAGGTCCGTTACAAGCGGACCTTCCTCGGCTACGCGTGGTCGCTGCTCAATCCGATCGTCTACGCGGTCACGTACTGGATCGCGTTCAAGGCGATCCTCAACGTCAAGATCGAGGGCTACTTCGTGTTCCTGTTGTGCGGGCTCTTTCCGTGGCAGTGGCTGTCGAGCTCGCTGATGTCGTCTCCCGGTGGGTTCGTCACCAACGCCTCGCTGATCAAGAAGATCAACTTTCCGCGCTACCTGATCGTGCTGTCGACGATCATCACCGAAGGCCTGCACTACTTGCTGTGCATCCCGGTGCTGACGGTGATCATGCTGATGATGGGCCGCGGCGGCCCGCACTGGTCGTGGCTGATCGGCATTCCCGCGCTGCTCATGCTGCAGGCGACGATCTCGTTCGGCATCGCCCTCGCGATCGCTTCGTGCAACGTGTTCTTCCGCGACATCGAGCGCCTGCTGTCGCTGGTCATGACGGTGCTGTTCTACCTGACGCCGGTGATCTACGAGCCGAAGATGGTGCCCGAGTACTTGCGTCCGATCATGGCGGCCAATCCGTTCGCGCCGCTGATCGTGGCCTGGCGGCGCCTTTTCATCGATGGCCAGGTCGACTGGTCGACGCTCGGCACCGCCGCGATCGCCGCGGCGATCTCGATGGTGGTGGGCGCGTTCGCGTTCCACCAGACGCAATGGAAATTCGCGGAGGCGCTGTGAGCGGACATCCCGCCATCGCGTTCGACAAGGTGTGCAAGACCTATTCGATGGCCTGGCACATGGCGGGCGGCATCAAGGGTCTCGTGCTGCGGCCGGGCGAGGCGCTGCGGCGCATGCGGCAGGTCGAGCGCGAGGTGCTGCACGACGTGAGCTTCGCCGTGGCCACGGGCGAATCGGTGGGCATCATCGGCCGCAACGGCGTCGGCAAGAGCACGATCCTCGCCCTGATCGCCGGCGTGCTGCGGCCCTCATCGGGCACCGTTCGGGTGCATGGCCGCGTCGCGCCGCTGCTCGAGCTCGGCGCGGGGTTCCATCCGGAGCTCACCGGCCGCGACAACATCCTGCTCAATGGCGTGCTGCTCGGCATGCGGCGCCGCGAAGTGGCGGCGAAGGCCGACGACATCATCGCCTTCGCCGAGCTGGCGGATTCGATCGACGAGCCCATCCGGGTGTATTCGAGCGGCATGGTTTCGCGCCTGGGCTTCGCGGTGGCCGTGCATCTCGAGCCGGAGGTTCTGCTGATCGACGAGTCGCTGACCGTGGGCGATGCGCCGTTCCAGGAGAAATGCATCGCCAAGATCGCCGAGCTGCACGCGCGTGGCGTGACCACGCTGCTGGTGTCGCACGACCTCGGCAGCGTCGAGCGCTTGTGCGACCGCGCGATGGTGCTCGAGGCGCGGCACATTGCCTTCACGGGACCGCCCGACGAGGCGGTGGCGTTCTACAGGATGGGCATGCAATGACGCTGGCGCGCCGCGCGCGCCACGCGATCGGCGCGGTCGTGCGCCGCGCGACCGCGCCCGCGCCGCCGGCGCACCTGCCGGACTCGCGGCGGCACCTCGCGAGCGCATCGGGCGCGCGGGATGCGCAAGCCGGACCTTGGGTATTCGGCTGCGGCGCATGCCGCGAGGCGCACTTCCACATGCCGCTCTTCGCCGACTGGTGCAGGCAGCTCGGCGAAGCGCCGCGCTATCACCGCAAGCTCTGGGAATTCGTCTACATCGCCCAGGTGCTGCACGAGCGCGGGGCACTCGCGGCAGGGGCGCGCGGCATCGGTTTCGGGGTCGGAATGGAGCCCCTCGTTGCCCTGTTCGCCGGCCTCGGCGCCGACGTGCTGGCGACGGACCTCGGCACCGATGCCGCGATCGCCGCCGGGTGGGTGGCCACCGGTCAGCATGCAGTCAGCGAACTTGGCGCGCTCAACGCGCGCGGATTGTGCGACCCGGCGACGTTCGCGCAACGCGTGCGATATCGCACGGTGGACATGAACGCCATTCCGGGCGACATTCGCGGCTACGACTTCTGCTGGTCGAGCTGCGCGTGCGAGCACTTGGGCAGCATCCAGCGCGGTTCCGAGTTCGTCCGCCGTTCGCTCGACGTGCTGCGACCGGGAGGCATCGCCGTGCACACGACCGAGCTCAACCTGTCGTCATCCATGCACACCGTGCGCAAGGGCGGCACCGTGCTGTTCCGCCGCCGGGACCTCGAAGCGCTCGCGGCGGAATTGCGCGCGGACGGCCACTATGTGCCGCCGATGGATTTCGCCACGGGCAGCGACCCGATCGAGCGCCACGTCGACGTGCCGCCCTATGCAACGGAGCCGCATCTGCGCGTCGGCCTGCAATCCAGGCTGCGCTGGTACGAGACCACGTCGATCGGCATCCTTGCCATCAAGGGCGCTGCCGCGTGATCTCCTGGGCGCAGAACCTCGAGGACGTGATGCTGGCGCGCGCGCTGAATGGCGTGGCGCAGGGGTTCTACATCGATGTCGGCGCCTTCGATCCCGACGTCGATTCGGTGACGCGGCACTTCTACGAGCAGGGCTGGCGCGGCATCAACATCGACCCCATTCCCGCGCAGCTCGCAGCCTTCACGCGAGCGCGGCCGCGCGACGTCAACCTGTGCCTGGCGGCGGGCGCGCGCAGCGGAACCGTGCGCTGCTTCGACTTTTCGCCGGTCGGGCTGTCGACGCTCGACGCCGAGGTGGCTGCCGTCATGCGTGCACGCGGCTTCGAATGCCGGGAGATCGACGTGCCGGTGCGCACGCTGGCCGAGATCATCGACGAGCACGGCGACGTGACGATCGATTTCCTGAAGATCGACGTCGAGGGCGCAGAGGCGGACGTGCTCGCGGGCTGCGACTTCGAGCGCCATCGTCCGCGCATCGTCGTCGTCGAGGCCACGGCGCCGATGACGCCGCGCGCGACGCACGGGGCGTGGGAGCCGGCGCTGCTGCGCCACGGCTACGTGTTCGCCTGGTTCGACGGCCTCAACCGGTTCTACGTGCGCCGCGAGGACGCCGACCTGCTGCAGCATTTTCGCGTGCAGCCGAACGTCTTCGACGACTACGTGCGCGGCGTGGCCCTGCGCGACGCCGACCGTCGCGGGCTCGGCCGCATCCGGCGCATTCCGGCTCGCGCGCGCACGCTTCTGTCGCGCACGCGCCGATGGCTCGCCGGCGCCGGTGACGCGGACACCGAGCGATGAGGCAAGGTCGAGCGCCATCGATCTACGTCGAGTGCACGACGACGTTCCTGCATGATCTCGGCACCGGCATCCCCCGCGTCGTGCACAACGTGGTGCGGCACCTGCGCAGCCTCGCGCCGGCGCGGGGCTACGCGGTGGTGCCCGTCTATCTCGACGACGGCGTGCTGCGCAAGGCGACGGTCGACGCCGATGGCCGCCTGCGCTCGACGGCGCCTGCGCATGCCGCGCCCGCGGAACGCAGTCGCGCGCGGCGCGCGATGGACGGCATCGCGCGGGCACTGCCGCCCGGGCCGGCGCGCGACTTCGTCGCCGCGCCGTCGACGCAGCCCGGTCTGGCACAGCTGCTGCGCAATGCGAGCGGGCGATTGCGCCCGAAGCAGTCGGCCGCGCTGGGCTCGGGGCGCGACGGCGGCGTACGCATCGAGCCGGGCGACATCCTGCTGCATGCCGATATCGACCTCGCCGCGGACTTCGGCGCCATGCATGCCACGCTGCGCAAGCA
>DATBOK010000009.1:0-6756 GCA_036553845.1 Casimicrobiaceae bacterium | reverse complement strand
GACAGCCGCGTCTTGCCGAGGCCGCCCATGCCGAGCAGCGTCAGCAGGCGCGAGGACTCGAGCAGCTTGCCGACTTCCTCGAGCTCGCGCTCACGGCCGAGGAACGAGGTCAGCTGCTGCGGCAGGTTGTTGGGCGTCGATTCGAGCGATCGCAGCGCGGGAAATGCCTGTCGCAGCGAGGGATGCAAAAGCTGGTGGATCTCCTCCGGCGAAGCGAGGTCCTTGAGCCGCACGCGCCCAAGCTCGCGCAGCGTGGCGCCCGGAGGCAGCGCATCGGCGACCGCGTCGGCCATCGCCTGCGACAGCAGCACCTGGCCGCCATGCGCCGCACCCATGATGCGCGCGGTGCGATTCACGGGCGGACCGAAGTAGTCGTTGTCGCGGTGCTCGACGGTGCCGAGGTGCAGGCCGCAGCGCACCTGCAGGCCGACACCTTCGGTGGCCGCCGGGTCGGCGAGCGACTGCAGGAACGCGAGCGTCGCCACGAGCGCGTCCGCGGGCGCGTCGAACACCGCGAAGAGCCCGTCGCCGAACATCTTGACGATCGTGCCGCCGTGACTCTGGATCGTGTTGCGCGCAAGGGCGTCGTGGCACTTCAGCGCACGCGACATGCGATCCGGCTGCTCTTCCCACAGCCGGGTGCTGCCCTCGATGTCCGTGAACAGAACGGCCGTGGAGCGGGTTGCTTCCTGCACGATCAAGGCCTTGCGGTGAACCGCCCGAAGTGCGCCAGTCTAAGGACTGGTGGCCGCTAATGCCAGCGACCGGCGTCGGCGCTTGACGACGGGCAATGGGGCGCGCGTCGCCGGATGGAGACGCCGATGTAACCAGACGTGACCGGGCGCGTCATGCTGCGGCAATGGTGGCGACGGATGCTACGCGACGCGGCGGCGTCGAATTTGAACTCGTTGCAAGCGAGCGATGTCGTAGCCCGTTGATACGCACCCGCTTCGCCGACACTCGTCACGGCGACTGGGTGCGGGGCGGTTCACAGTGAATACGGAGGTTGCATGCCAATGTACAAGGACTACGGTGTCGTTTCGAGCGGATTGTCGCTCGCCGACCGCGGCCGGCCGGGAGCCTACGTGCCATTCGCTTCGGTGTTCGCCTTTCGCGACGGCTATTTCCAGCTTGCGCGCCAGTTCACCTGGGACGATCTCGAGCAGCCGAGTGCAGCGGCCGCCAAGGCCACGGCGGAGTTGCTTGCACAGCGCGCGATCGACTGCGGAGACGTCTGTTGACGCGGCCGCCGACGCGCGACACGCGCTGCCGCCGAAAAAAGGGCGGCCCCTGCGGGCCGCCCTTCCTCCATGCATGGTGCCGGTAGAGGGAGTCGAACCCCCGACCTTCGCATTACGAATGCGCTGCTCTACCAACTGAGCTACACCGGCGCTCGAACCGGCCCGCGCGGCGCCGCCATCAGGCGGCCGGTCGCGCGTCGGGCACAGCCTCGCATTGTAACTGACTGCGGCAGCGCCGCTCAAGCCGGCGACGGCATCCGCAGCAGCGCGACGCCGCCGTTGTAGACGATCTGCACGCCGATGCACAACAGGATGAACGCCGACAGGCGCAACAGCACGCTGGTTCCCGTGCGGCCAAGGCGTGCCAGCACGCGATCGGCGTAGCGGTAGCAGAGGTAGACCGCGATCGTCACCGCGAGGATGCCGAGCGCATGGGCGACGATGATGAGGATCAGCTGGCGCAATTCGGAGGGCTGGTTGGCGCCCAGCGTGATCGCCACCGAGATCGAGCCGGGTCCGACCGTCAGCGGCATCGTCAGCGGATAGAACGCGCGCTGCGCGAGCGCCTCGGGGGATATGACGCGCGCGGCATCGCGCGCCGGCGCTGCGGTCGGCTCGTCCTGGGTCAGCAGCGACCAGGCGATCGAGCACACCACGAGGCCGCCGGCGATGCGCACGACACCGACCGACAGCGACATGAAGTCCAGCACGTATGCGCCGATCAGCACCGAGGCGAGCAGCAGCAGGAAGCTGTTCTGCGCGACGCGTCGCGCCATCAGCGCGCGTTCGGCGGGGTCCAGATCCGTGGTCTTCAGCAGGAATACCGGCGCGCAACCGAGCGGATTGACGATCGGCAGCAGACTCGCCGCCGTGATCAGCGCGGCGTCGGCGAACTGGCGGGCATCGGCAATCATGGGCTTTGGGGCGCGGGCCAGCAGTACACTAGCATGTCGAGGCCCGCGTATCCGCGGCGCTTACACCACCGGTGCGCATGTCCCCGTTGCGTCCCCTGTTCGGCTTCCATGCGGTCACCGCGCGCCTGCGCATGCATCCGGCGTCGATCCGCGCGCTCTATGTCGTGCGCACGCGGCAGGATGCGCGCGCCGCCGAGCTGGCGGCGCGGGCGAATGCGGCCGGCGTGGCGCTCAGCGTCGTCGACGACCGGCGTCTCGATGAGCTGGCCGGCGGCGGCCGCCACCAGGGCGTGGTCGCCATGGTCGACGCCGGCATGCCGCACGTCACGCTCGACGACGTCCTCGACGTCGCGGCGGCGCCGCTGCTGCTCGTGCTGGACCAGGTCACCGATCCTCACAACCTCGGTGCCTGCCTGCGCTCGGCCGATGCGTTCGGTGTCGACGCCGTGGTCGTACCGAAGGATCGCGCCGTGGGCCTCAATGCCACCGCGGCGAAGGCCGCTTCCGGTGCGGCGGACACGGTGCCGGTGGTGACGGTTACGAATCTCGCGCGCGCGCTGCGCGACATCAAGTCGCGCGGCATCTGGGTGGTGGGTGCAGAAGCCGGCGGCGAGTCGCTCTTCGATGCCGACCTCGCCGGGCCGCTCGCCTGGGTGCTGGGCGCCGAGGGCGCGGGCTTGCGCCGGCTCACGCGCGAATCGTGCGATCGCATCGTCGGCATTCCACTCGCCGGCAGCGTGGCAAGCCTCAATGTGTCGGTCGCCGCCGGAATATGCCTTTACGCGACCGCCCGTGCGCGCACAATGGCGGGCGCGGTTGCCGCCGCGCGGCGCAGCGGATAGGATCGCCGCCGCGCGGCCCTGCAGGCCGCCCACTTTTTTCGACCACCGGACGAGGTTGTCATGCCGAATCGTGAATCGCATTGCGTGTCGATCCGCCTGCCGCGAAGGGCGTTTTCCGGATCGCCCGCCACGCTGTGCGGCGCGCTCGTCCCGGCGCTCGCGCTCGCCTGTCTGGGTGCCGCGATGCCGGTGGCGGCGAAAGGCACGCTCGTCTACTGCTCGGAAGGCAGTCCCGAAGGCTTCCAGCCGCAGTTCTTCAGCACCGGCACCACGTTCGACGCCGTGTCGGTGCCGATGTTCAACCGCCTCGTCGAATTCGACACCGGCACGACCAACGTGATTCCCGCGCTGGCGCTGTCGTGGGACGTGGCGCCCGATGGCAAGGCGTACACATTCAAGCTGCGCCATGGCGTCAGGTTCCATGCCAACGCCCAGTTCACGCCGACGCGCGACATGAACGCCGACGACGTGGTGTTTTCGTGGAGCCGCATGGCGGACGACAGCAGCCCGTTCCATCGCATGACCGCCGGCCAGACGTTCGCCTATTTCGACGACATGGGCATGAAGAACATCGTCGACAAGGTGGAGAAGCTCGATGACTACACGGTGCGCTACACGCTGAAGCGTCCGGAGGCGCCGTTTCTCGCCGACATGGCGATGGACTTTGCGTCGATCCTGTCCAAGGAGTACTTCGACTCGATGCAGAAGAAGGGCACGCCCAATGCGGCCGACGTGTACCCGATCGGCACGGGGCCGTTCGAGTTCGTCAGCTATCAGAAGGACGCGACGATCCGCTACAAGGCGTTCGACAAGTACTGGGGCGGACGCCCGAAGATCGACAACCTGGTGTTCTCGATCACGCGCGACGCCACGACGCGTTACGCCAAGCTGAAGACCGGCGAATGCCAGGTGATGGCTTTTCCCAAGCCGGCCGATCTGGCGGAAATGAAGCGGGACCCGGCGATCGACGTGCTGCAGAAGGAGGGGCTCAACATCGGCTACATCGCGTTCAACGTCGAGAAGAAGCCTTTCGACCAGAAGCTCGTGCGCCAGGCGCTCAACATGGCGGTGGACAAGGAGGCGATCCTCAAGGCCGTGTACCAGGGGCAGGGACAGGTCGCCAAGAACCCGATTCCGCCGATCCTGTGGAGCTACAACGACGCCATCAAGGACTACCCGTACGACCCGGCGAAGGCGAAGGCGATGCTGGCGCAGGCCGGCTATCCGAACGGCTTCGAGACCGAGCTCTGGTACCTGCCGGTGACGCGCCCCTACAATCCCGACGGCAAGCGGATGGCGGAGCTCGTGCAGGCCGACTGGGAGAAGATTGGCGTCAAGGCGAAACTCGTCACGTACGAGTGGGCGGAGTACCGCAAGCGCAGCAAGACCGGCGAGCAGAGCGCGATGATGTTCGGCTGGTCGGGCGACAACGGCGACCCCGACAACTTCTTCGTGCCGTTGCTGGGTTGCGAGGCGGTCAAGGGCGGCGGCAACGTCGCGCGGTGGTGCGACAAGCGCTTCGAGGACCTCGTCGTCAAGGCGGCGCAGACGCCCGACAAGACGGCGCGTTCGAAGCTGTATGCCGAGGCGCAGGTGATCTTCAAGGAGGAGGCGCCGTGGATCACCATCGCGCACTCGGTGCGCTTCGATCCGGTGCGGCGCGAGGTGAAGGGCTACAAGATGGACGCCACCGCGCACCATTACTTCACGCGCGTCGACATCGTGCAGTGATCCCGGCTTCCCGCCCGCCCGCGCGCGAGGGGGCGGGGTGAGCGCGGCCGCGCGCTGAGGCGGGCATGCTCCGCTTCGTCCTGCGCCGCGTCGCGCTGATCGTGCCGACGTTTGTCGGCGTGACGCTGATCGCCTTCGCGTTGATCCACCTCATTCCCGGCGACCCGGTTGAGAACCTGTCGGGCGAGCGCGGCATGGATCCCGCGCGGCGCGTGCGCCTGTTGCACGAGTTCGGCCTCGACCGCTCGCTGCCGGTGCAGTACGTCGACTACCTGGGCCACGTGCTGAAGGGCGACCTCGGCGCGTCGCTGACGACCCACGAGCCGGTGCTCGGCGAGTTCCTGACACTGTTTCCGGCGACGCTCGAGCTCGCGTTCTTCGCGATGCTGCTCGCCCTAGCCGTCGGCCTGCCGGCCGGCATGATCGCCGCGCACAAGCGCAACACGCTCGCCGACTACGCGGTGATGGGCGCGTCGCTCGCCGGCTATTCGATGCCGGTGTTCTGGTGGGCGCTGCTGCTGATCCTGACCTTTTCCGTGCAGCTCGGCTGGACGCCGGTATCGGGCCGCATCGACGTGATGTACGACGTGCCGGCGGCGACGGGATTCATGCTGGTCGATACGCTGCGCGCCGGCGACTACGGCGCCTTCCGCTCGGCGCTGTCGCATCTGATTTTGCCGTCGATCGTGCTCGGCACGATCCCGCTCGCGGTGATCGCGCGCATGACCCGCTCGTCGATGCTCGAGGTGCTGCGCGAGGATTACATCCGCGCCGCGCGCGCGCGCGGCCTTTCCCTCTTCGCGGTGATGCTGGTGCACGCGCTGCGCAACGCGCTCATTCCCGTGATCACGGTGATCGGCTTGCAGGTGGGGCTGCTGCTGTCCGGCGCCATCCTCACCGAGACCATCTTCTCCTGGCCCGGCGTGGGCAACTGGCTCGTGCACGGCGTGCAGTCGCGCGACTATCCGGTGGTGCAAGGAGGCATCCTGCTGGTCGCCGGGCTGGTGATCGGCGTCAACCTGGTGGTCGATTTGCTCTACGGCGTGGTCAATCCGCGCATCCGCCATGCCTGACGTCGCGGCTCCGGCACCGCTCGTAGCGCCTCCGCAACCGGGAGCGCCATCGCGCTGGCGCGAATTCGCGAGGAGCTACGCCCAGAACCGCGGCGCGATGGCGGGCCTCGCGCTGATCGCCGTGCTCCTGTTCTGCGCGGTGTTCGCCGACGTCATCGCGCCGCATCCGCCGAACCTGCAGTACCGCGATTTCACCCTGCAGCCGCCGGCGTGGGCCGAAGGCGGCACGTCGCGCTTCCTGCTCGGCACGGATCCCGTCGGCCGCGACATGCTGTCGCGCCTCATCCATGGCACGCGGCTGTCGCTCGCGATCGGCTTCGTGTCGGTGGCGATCTCGCTGACGCTCGGCGTGCTCCTCGGCCTGTGCGCCGGATTTTTCCGCGGTGTTGCCGAGACCGCGATCATGCGCGCGATGGACGTGATGCTGGCGCTGCCGAGCCTGCTGCTGGCGATCGCCGTCGTCGCCATCCTCGGCCCCGGCCTGGTCAACGCGATGTACGCCATCGCGATCGTGCTGCTGCCGCACTACGTGCGCCTGACGCGCGCCGCGGTGGTCGCCGAAGCCGGCCGCGACTACGTGACGGCGTCGCGCATCGCCGGCGCCGGCCGGCTGCGGCTGATGTTCGACACGATCCTGCCCAATTGCGCGGCGCCGCTGATCGTGCAGGCGACGCTCGGCTTCTCCAACGCCATCCTCGACGCGGCGGCACTCGGCTTCCTCGGCCTCGGCGCGCAGCCGCCAACGCCCGAATGGGGGTCGATGCTCGCGTCGGCGCTGGAATTCATCCAGCGCGCGCCCTGGGTCGTCACCTATCCGGGGCTGGCGATCCTGGTCACGGTGCTGGCGTTCAACCTGATGGGCGACGGCCTGCGCGACGCGCTGGACCCGAAGCTCAGGCGCTGACGGCGAAGCGATGGCGCTGCTCGAAATCGAGGACCTCCGCGTCGACTTCGG
>DATBOK010000007.1:0-5525 GCA_036553845.1 Casimicrobiaceae bacterium | reverse complement strand
GAGGCGACCTGGCCGATGGGTCCCGCCGTGCTCTGGTAGGACGCCAGCGTCGGCGGCTCGGGCTGCACCACCATGACGAGCGTGCCGCCGCGTTGCGGCGTGTCCTGCGCCTGCACGGCGGGTACCACGACGAACAGGAGCGCCGCCGCGTAGGCGAAGCGTCGCGCGATCGACACGAGAGCGTGCATGGGGTTCTCCTCCAACCAGTTGACGGGTCACCGGCGCCAGGGGGTTTGCAACGTTGATGCCGGTGCTTGCCGCTGGCTTCGGCGCGCCGGTCGATGAAGCGTCATGTGTCGGTGGAGCGAAGGCACTGTCCGCGCGCATCACGGCGGAGCCGCATTCCGCGCCGCGTGCCCTGTCGATCGATGCATGATGCCATAGCGTCGGCGCGCCGGGCAATCGAGCCGCCGCGCAAATGGCGGTGCGCGTGTTGTCACGCCGGGCAACGCCGGCGTGAAGTCATGTGAATGAATGAAATCCGGGAGGTTGTCGCGGCTGTTGAAACGATTGGACGCCCCCACGTTCGGAGGGTATGATGCGCGCCGCCTGCGCGTCCTGGCCACAAGCCTGGGTTGCGAGCCCACCGTCCTCGGCCTACCCTATGGCTGGACGGGCCCCTACGGAACCAAAAGTTCTTCGGAGATCGGACCGATGTCTTCTGCCACTGCCGTCGCGCTGCGCGACGTTTCCCTCGACGACAAGTACGCCCTCGATTCCGGCCGCGTCTATTTGACGGGCGTGCAAGCGCTGGTGCGCCTCTTGATGTTGCAGCGGCAGCGCGACCGTGCGGCCGGCCTCAACACCGCGGGCTTCGTGTCGGGCTATCGCGGCTCGCCGCTGGGCGGCCTCGACCAGGCGCTGTGGGGCGCGTCGAAGTTCCTCGAGCGCTCGCAGGTCAAGTTCCAGCCGGGTCTCAACGAGGACCTCGCCGCCACCGCGATCTGGGGCTCGCAGCAGGTCAATCTGTATCCCGGCGCCACCGTCGACGGCGTGTACGCCATGTGGTACGGCAAGGGTCCCGGCGTCGACCGCTGCGGCGACGTGTTCAAGCACGCCAACTTCGCCGGCACGTCGAAGCATGGCGGCGTGCTGGTGCTCGCGGGCGACGACCACGCCGCGAAGTCGTCGACGCTGCCGCACCAGTCCGACCACCAGTTCTCGGCGGCGATGATCCCGGTGCTCTACCCGTCGTCGGTGCAGGAGATCCTCGACCTCGGCCTGCACGGCTGGGCAATGTCGCGCTACTCGGGCTGCTGGGTCGGCTTCAAGTGCGTGTCCGATACCGTCGAGAGCTCGTCGTCCGTATACGTCGATCCGATGCGCGTCGGCATCGTGGTGCCGGACGACTTTCCGCTGCCCGCCGACGGCGTGTCGATCCGCTGGCCCGACGCGTTCCTCGCCACCGAAGCGCGGATGCAGGACTACAAGATCTACGCGGCGCTGCACTACGCGCGCGTCAACCAGCTCAACCGCATCGTCATCGACAGCCCGAAGCCGCGGCTCGGCATCATCACCAGCGGCAAGAGCTATCTCGACGTGCGCCAGGCGCTCGACGACCTCGGCATCACCGAGGCCGACGCCGCGGAAATCGGCCTGCGCGTGTTCAAGGTGGCGATGCCGTGGCCGCTCGAGCCCGAAGGCGTGCGCCAATTCGCGGAGGGCCTCGAGGAGATCCTGGTCGTCGAGGAGAAGCGCCAGCTCGTCGAGTACCAGCTCAAGGAGCAGCTCTACAACTGGCGCGACGACGTGCGCCCGCGCGTGGTCGGCAAGTTCGACGAGAAGGGCGAATGGGTGCGGCCGCACGGCGACTGGCTGCTGCCGGCGACCTCCGAGCTCACGCCGGCGATGATCGCGCGCGTCATCGCGCAGCGCATCGAGCGGCTGGGCCTGCATCCGCGCACGATGGAAAAGCTGCGCGCGCGCGTCGACTGGATCAACCAGAAGGAAGCGGCGCTGGCCAAGCCCAAGATCGCCATCGCCCGGCTGCCGTGGTTCTGCTCGGGCTGCCCGCACAACACGTCCACCGTCGTGCCCGCGGGCAGCCGCGCCACCGCCGGCATCGGCTGCCACGTGATGACGATCTGGATGGACCGCGACACGTCGACGTTCACGCACATGGGCGGCGAAGGCGTGCCGTGGATCGGCCAGGCGCCGTTCACCGAGACCAAGCACATCTTCGCCAACCTCGGCGACGGCACCTATTACCACAGCGGCATTCTGGCGATTCGCGCGTCGGTGGCCGCCGGCGTCAACATCACCTACAAGATCCTCTACAACGACGCGGTGGCGATGACCGGTGGCCAGCCGGTCGACGGCCCGCTGTCGCCCGCCGACATCGCCAAGCAGGTGGCGGCGGAAGGCGTGACGCGCGTGGTCGTGGTCAGCGACGAGCCCGGCAAGTATCCGGGCGCCTATTTCGACCCGTCGATCAAGATCCATCATCGCGACGACCTCGACGCCGTGCAGCGCGAGCTGCGCGAGACGCCGGGCTGCACGGTATTGCTGTACGACCAGACCTGCGCCGCCGAAAAGCGCCGCCGCCGCAAGCGCGGCAAGATGGTGGATCCGCCGAAGCGCGTGGTGATCAACGAGCTCGTCTGCGAAGGTTGCGGCGACTGCGGCGTCAAGTCCAACTGCGTGTCGGTGGCCGCCGTCGAGACCGAGTTCGGCCGCAAGCGCACGATCGACCAGTCGTCGTGCAACAAGGACTATTCCTGCGTCAACGGCTTCTGCCCGTCGTTCGTCACCGTGGAGGGCGGCAAGCTGCGCAAGCCGGCGAAGGTCGAGGCCGGGGAGTTTCCGGCGATGCCCGATCCCGAGATCCCGTCGACGGCCACGCCCTACGGCATCGTCGTCACCGGCATCGGCGGCACCGGCGTGGTGACGATCGGCGCGCTGCTCGGCATGGCGGCCCACCTCGAAGGCAAGGGCTGCTCGGTGCTCGACATGACGGGCCTCGCGCAGAAGAACGGCTCGGTGGTGTCGCACATCCGCATCGGCGACCGGCCCGAGGACATGTACGCGACGCGCATCGCCGCCGGCGAGGCGCGCGCGGTGCTCGCCTGCGACATCATCACCGGCGTCGGCGACGAGCAGATCGCCAAGATGCAGAAGGGCACGACGCGGGCGCTGGTCAATACCGCGCTGGTGATGCCCGCCGACTTCACGCACAAGCCCGACCTCGTGTTTCCGCGCGGCTCGATGGAGCAGGAGATCAACGACGCCATCTCGCCGGGCGACGCCGAGTTCCTCGACGCCACGCGCCTCGCCACCGCGCTGATGGGCGACTCCATCGCCACCAACCTCTTCATGGTCGGCTACGCGTACCAGCGCGGGCTGATCCCGGTGCACGAGGTCGCGATCATGCGCGCGATCGAGCTCAACGCCACCGCCGTCGACGCCAACAAGCGCGCGTTCAACTGGGGACGCCTCGCCGCGGTCGACCCGGCGCGCGTCGAGAAGGCCGCGTTCCCGCGTGAATCCAAGCCGTCGACGCAGGTGCTGTCGCGCTCGCTCGACGAGATGATCGCGCGGCGCATGGCGTTCCTCACCGACTACCAGGACGCGGCATATGCGAAAGCGTATGCGGCGATGGTGACCAAGGTGCGCGAGGCCGAGGCCGCGCGCGTCCCGGGCACGACGGCGCTGGCCGAAGCCGTGGCGCGCTACGACTTCAAGTTGCGCGCGATCAAGGACGAGTACGAAGTCGCGCGCCTCTACGCGCAGACCGATTTCCTGGCGCGCGTCGACGCCCAGTTCGAGGGCGACTACAAGCTGACGTTCCACCTCGCCCCGCCGCTCACCAACAAGCCCGATCCGCATACCGGCCGCGTGAAGAAGTCGCAGTACGGGCCGTGGATGATGAAGGCGTTTCGCGTGCTGGCGAAGCTGAAGGGACTGCGCGGCACGCCGTTCGACGTCTTCGGCCGCACCGCCGAGCGGCGGATGGAGCGCAAGCTGCTGGCCGATTACGAGATCCAGATCGACGAGCTGCTGGCGAAGCTGTCGCCGTCCAACCACGCGCTCGCCGTGTCGATCGCGTCGCTGCCCGAGAGCATCCGCGGCTATGGCCACGTCAAGGACAAGTTCGTCGCCGAAGTGAAGGCGCAGGAGGCCGAGCTCGTCGCGCAATGGCGCTCGCCGACGATCCCCATCACGCCGTTGCGCGCGGAGAAGGTCGCGGCTTAGTCACTTCGCGCGGTCAGTCCCTGACCGATGAGCGTAATTCCCGCACGTGCGGGAATACAGTCTTGGCGGCGTGCGGTCCGCGTCTCGCGTGCACCCCGCTCGGATGGCGCACCGCTTTCCGGTAGGATCGCGACGACGCCGGCGTAGACGGCTGGCGCTCGCCATGCGGGAGGATCCGATGCAGCGCAGCACCGAGCGTTTCCTCACCACGCACACCGGCAGCCTGCCGCGGCCGGAGGACCTGGTGCGCGCGATGTTCGCGCGCGAGGAAGGCGTGCCGGTCGACGACGCCGCGCTGTCGCGGCGCATCGCGGCGGCCGTGGCCGAAGTCGTGCAGAAGCAGGTCACGGCCGGCGTCGACATCGTCGACGACGGCGAGATGAGCAAGCCGAGCTATGCCACCTACATCAAGGACCGCCTCGCCGGTTTCGGCGGCGAGGGCAACACGTTCATCTACCAGGATCTCGCCGACTTTCCGCGGCTCGCCAAGCGCGTGTTCGGCGATCCCGGGCGCTCGCGGCGCAAGACGCCCGCGTGCAACGCACCCATCACCGTGCGCGACACGCGTGCCGCCGCCACCGACGTCGAGCATCTCGAGGCCGCGCTGGTGACGACGGGCGCCAGCGAGGCATTCCTGACCGCCGCGTCGCCGGGGGTGGTGTCGCTGTTCTTCCGCAACGAGCATTACCCGAGTGAAGAAGCGTACCTGTTCGCCATCGCCGACGCGATGCGCCACGAATATCGCACGATCGCCGAGTCCGGCATCACGCTGCAGGTGGATTGCCCCGACCTCGGCATGGGCCGCCACATCCAGCACGCCGACCTGTCGCTGCCCGAATGGCGCAAGAAGGCCGAGATGCACGTCGAGGCGCTCAATCACGCGCTCGCCGGCATTGCGCCCGAGCGGCTGCGGATGCACCTGTGCTGGGGCAACTACGAAGGCCCGCATCACTGCGACGTGGCGCTGGCCGACGTCATCGACATCGTGTTCAAGGCGCGGCCCGCGGCGATCGCGCTCGAGGCCGCCAATCCGCGCCACGCGCACGAATGGCATCTGTTCGAGACCGTGAAGCTACCCGACGGCAAGGTGCTGATCCCCGGCGTGATCGAATCGAAGTCGAATTTCGTCGAGCATCCCGAGCTCATCGCGCAGCGCATCGGCCGCTACGCCAACCTGGTCGGGCGCGAGAACGTGATGGCCGGCAGCGATTGCGGCTACGGCACGTGGGTCGGGCAATCGGCGGTCGACCCGGACGTCGTCTGGGCCAAGCTCGCGGCGATGGCGGAAGGCGCGCGCATCGCGTCGCGCCGCTTCTGGCCGTGACGATTCGCGC
>DATBOK010000005.1:0-2750 GCA_036553845.1 Casimicrobiaceae bacterium | reverse complement strand
GCCGATCGGCCGCCTGTTCACACTCCCCCGATGTGCACTTCGCGCGCCTCCCCCCAGGAGGCGAGCGCCTCGGGGGGTCCTTCGGCCAACGATCCGCGCCGCGCGCGCAACTCAACCGCGCGGTGCCGGCGCCGGAGCTGGCGTCGGTGCCGGCTACACCGGCGCCGGCACCTGGAACACCTCGCGCAGGTAGGCGACGTACGACGGGTCGTAATCCATCGTCTTCGACGGCTCGTCGCTGATCTTGGCTACCGGCTGGCCATTGCAGCGGGTCATCTTGATGACCACCTGCAGCGCCTCGTAGCCGAGATCGTTGGTGAGGTTGGTGCCGATGCCGAAAGCCGTCTGCGAGCGGCCGCGGAAATACTCGAACAGCGAGATCGCGAGGGGGACGTTGAGTGAATCGGAGAACACCATCGTCTTGGCCATCGGGTCGACGCGCATGCGGCGGTAGTGCGCGATGAGCTTCTCGCCCCAGTCGAACGGATCGCCCGAGTCGTGGCGCACGCCGTCGAACAGCTTGCAGAAGAAGAGGTCGAAGTCGCGCAGGAACGCGTCCATGCCGCAGACGTCGGACAGCGCGATCCCGAGGTCGCCGCGATATTCGCGCGCCCAGGTGTTGAACGCGAACGTCTGCGAGTCGCGCAGGCGCGGGCCCACGGCCTGGCACGCCTGCAGGTACTCGTGCGCCATCGTGCCCAATGGCGTCAGGCCCTGCTGCATCGCGAACAGCACGTTGCTGGTGCCGACCAGCCGTGCACCGATGCCGTCCTTCAGCCGCCGCAGCACCTCGTCCTGCCAGGCCCGCGAGAAGCGCCGGCGCGTGCCGTAGTCGGCGATGCGGAACGCCGTGTCGTCGACGCCGCGGATCTGCGCCATCTTGGCGTCGAGCCGCGCGCGCCCCTCGGCGACGGCGGGCCGCGCACGCACGTTGCGGTTGTAGACCTCGGACACGATCGCCAGCACCGGCACCTCGAACATGATCGTGTGCAGCCACGGCCCCTTGATCGTGATGTCGATCTCGCCCGGGGCATCGGCACGCGGGCGCACGACGATGAAGCGCTCGTCGAGGCGGAAGATCTTGAGCAGGTCGACAAAATCGCTCTTGAAGAACCGCCACCGGCGCAGGTATTCGAGCTCGTCGGCGCGAAACTCCAGCGCGCACAGGCCGAGGATCTCCTCCTCGATCTCGGCGACGTAGGGAACGAGGTCGATCCCCGGATTGCGGCAATCGAAGCGGTACTCGACCTGCGCGCCGGGAAAGTGATGCAGCACCACCTGCATCATCGTGAACTTGTAGAGATCGGTGTCGAGCAGCGACTCGATGATCATTCGGGGTCGGCGGGTAGCGTGCGGCAATGCGCGATGTTACCGTGCCCCGCCGGCCCGCCGGCCCGCCGGCCGCGGCGCCGATCATCGCCGGGATTCCCCGGTGCCGCCGCCGCGGCTATGATGCGCGGCATGCTGGTCAACTGCGTCGCCTACGAAGACGGGCGCAAGCTCGCGGACATCGCCGTCGAGGACATCTCCGACTACGTGAGCCGTCCCGGCTGCTTCGTCTGGGTGGCGCTGGCCGACCCGACGGACGCCGAGCTCGACCTGATGGCCGAGGAATTCGGACTGCACGAGCTCGCGATCGAGGACGCGCGCAAGGGCAACCAGGCGCCCAAGATCGAGGAATACGGCGACACGCTGTTCTGCGTGATGCGCACCATCGAGATCGGACCGCCTCCCGATCGGGGGCTGCTCGAAGGCCAGATGGCGGTGTTCGTCGGCCGCAACTACGTGCTGTCCGTGCGCAAGAACACGCAGCACGGCTTCGTCTCGGTGCGCACCCGCACCGAGCACGAGCCCGAACTGCTGCGCCGCGGCTCGGGGTACGTGTTCTACGCGCTGATGGACGCCGTGGTCGACCGCTATTTCCCCGTGCTCGACGCGCTCGAGTCGAAGCTCGAGACGCTCGAAGTCACGATGTTCCAGCAGACGCCGGGACGGCGCAGCGTCGAGGCGTTCTATGGATTGAAGCAGGACCTGATGACGCTGCGCCACGCGGTGGCGCCGCTCGGCGAGGTTGCGAGCAAGCTGTACGGCGGCCGGGTGCCGAGCGTGTGCATCGGCCTGCAGGAATATTTCCGCGACGTTTTCGACCACCTGATGCGCCTCAACGCCGAGCTCGAGAGCATGCGCGAAATGCTGCAGACCGCGATCTCGGTGTCGCTGACGCTGATCAGCATCGCCGAGAGCGAGGTCACCAAGAAGCTCGCCGCGTGGGGCGCGCTGATCACCGTGCCGACGCTGATCGCCGGCGTGTACGGCATGAACTTCCGCCACATGCCGGAGCTCGACTGGGCGGGCGGCTACCCGTTCGCGCTGCTGCTGATGTTCGGCATCGACGGGCTGCTGTGGTGGCGTTTCCGCAAGGCGAGCTGGATCTAGGGGACGCGCGGCCGTCGCCCGGCGGCGGGCGCGTCACTCGCGCGACTTCACCGGGATCACCTTGCGCCCGGCGGGCGCGTTCACCGCCCAGTCCGGCTGCAGTGTCACGTGCGTGATGCCGAAGCGCTCGCGCAGCATCCGCTGGGCCGTTCCCAGGGTGCGCGGCCAGTCGCGCGACTCGCCGATGGCGACATGCGCCGACAGCGCGACGTCCTCGCTGCCCATGTGCCAGACGTGCAGGTCGTGGACGTTGGACACGCCGGGCAGCCGCGACAGCTCGCGTCCGATCTCGCCGTAGTCGAGGTGCGCCGGCA
>DATBOK010000263.1:0-17839 GCA_036553845.1 Casimicrobiaceae bacterium | reverse complement strand
CCTGCACGGCCAGCGCCAGCAGGTTGACGACGAGATCCACCAACGCGAACAGCCGCGTGCGCGCAGCGCTGTCCTGGATCGCCGCCGGCACGAGCCCGGTCTGGGCAAAGTACAGGAACGTCGACAGCAGCGAGAAGCAGAACAGGAAGAAGCAGATGCCGAGCAGGTACCGCGAGCGCAGGATGTCGGTGATGCCGGCGAGGACGCCGCCGCCGAGCGCCGGCTCGGTCCGCGCGGGCGGCGACGCGCCGGTCGCCTCGGCCCATGCGCGAAGCCTCAGGATGGCGACGATCGCGAGCACGAGGAACGCCGCGGATACGAGCACCATGCCCTTGACGCCCACCAGCACCACGAACAACGCAGTTAGCGCCGGACCGGCCAGCGCGCCAACGGTGCCTCCCGCGGCGATGAAGCCGTACAGGCGCTTCGCCTGCGCGGTGTCGAACAGGTCCGCCATGAAGCTCCAGAAGAGGCTGACCGCGAACAGGTTGAAGGCGCTGACCCAGACGTAGAACACGCTGGCGACGAGCGGCGACTGCGCGTTGCCGACGCTGAAGGCGCCGAAGAAGGCGACGAGGTCGACGACGAAGAACGCATACAGCCACGGCAGCAGGCGCTTGCGCGGGAAGCGCGCGGTGAGCGCGCCAAATACCGGCGCGATCACCAGCATCGCCACCAGCACCCACGTGAAGAGCGCCGACAGCGCGCGCTGGCCGACCTGGATCGCCATCTCGTCGCGGATCGGGCGCAGCACGTAATAGCCGGCGAGCAGCGCGAAGAAATAGACGAATGCCCACAACGACGCCGCGAGCTCGCGCGGGCGGGCGCGCGCCAGCCGCGCGAGCGTGCCGCCCACGGCACCGGCGACACCGGATCTCACGCGCTCCCCGCGCGCATCAGATTGCGACGTGCCGTCCGCCGTCGACGTTGATCGTCTCGCCGGTGATGTAGGGCGAGTCGACCAGCAGGAAGTTGACGGCGCGCGCGACATCCTCGGGCGTGCCCTCGCGGCGCAGTGGCGTGTGGGAGATGATGCGCTGGCGCGCGAGCTCGTCGAAGTCGCCTTCCTCCGGCCAGATCACCGGTCCCGGCGCCACCGCATTGACGCGGATCTCCGGCGCCAGCTCGCGCGCGAGCGAGCGCGTCATCCCCACCAGCGCCGACTTGGCGATCGAGTACACGACGTAGCTCTTGAGCGGGCGGTCGGCGTGGATGTCGGTGATGTTGACGATCGCGCCCTGCGCCTTGCGCAGCGCCGGCGCCGCGGCCTGCGCGAGGAACAGCGGCGCGCGCACGTTGGTGCCGATCAGGTCGTCCCAGTCCGCCGCGGTGATCTCGCCGAGCTGCGTGCGGAAGAACGACGACGCGTTGTTGACGAGCGCGTCGAGGCGGCCGAAGCGGTTGACGCATTGCTCGACCAGCGAGGGCAGCTTGGCGATGTCGAGAAGGTCGGCCTGGATCAGCGCGACCGAGTCCTCGCGCACGTGGTTGAGCTCGGCCTGCAGCAACCTCGCTTCGCCGGCCGACGCGCGATAGTGCAGGAAAATTCGCGCGCCGCGCGCGTGGAGCTGGCGGCAGATCGCGGCGCCGATGCGCTTGGCGCCGCCGGTGATGAAGACGACCTTGTCTTGCACGAGGGCTTCTTGTGTCGCGGTGCGGTGGCCGGTTGCGGCGCCGGGTGTGTCGACGCCGCCGATCCCGCACAATAGCGCATCCTGACTGCGACGGCGCCCCGGGCCGGCCCGGCGGCGCGGCCCGCCTTGCGCGTCCCCCCGGCGAACGTGCCCGAGCCCGATCCCGACGCCCGCGCGCACAGCGCGCGCGTCGCGATGATGCTTGCGGCGGCGATCCGCGCGTCGGGCGGATTCCTGCCGTTCGCGCGCTGGATGGATCTCGCGCTGTATGCGCCGGGTCTCGGGTACTACGTCGCCGGCACGCAAAAATTCGGCGACGCGGGAGACTTCGTCACCGCACCGGAGCTGACCCCGCTCTATGCCCAGGCGCTCGCTACGGACGTCGAGGCGATTCTCGCCGCGTCGCCGTCGCGCGAGATCGTCGAGTGGGGCGCGGGCAGCGGGCGCTTCGCCGCCGACCTGCTGGCCGCGCTCGACCGGCGCCGCGTCGAAGTCGCGCGCTACGCGATCGTCGAGACCAGCCCCGCGCTGCGCGCGCGCCAGCGCGAGCGGCTCGCCGGCGATTCACGCGTCGCGTGGCTCGACGCGCCGCCCGCGCGCATCGGCGGCGCCGTGGTCATGAACGAGGTGCTGGACGCGATCGCGCCCGCGCTGGTGGCGCGCCGCGACGGCCGCTGGCTGGAGCGCGGCGTCGCGCTCGATGGCGAGCGCTTCGCATGGGCCGAGCGGCCGCTCGCCGACGTCGCGCTGGAGGCGGCCGCGGCCGCGCGGTTTCCGCCGTCGATCGACTACGCGAGCGAGATCAACCTGGCTGCCGAGGCCCTCGTCACGCAAGTCGCCACGAGCCTCGTCGAAGGCGCGCTGTTATTGGTGGACTACGGATTCCCGCGTGCCGAGTACTACCATGCGCAGCGCGCCGAGGGCACGCTGATGGCGCACTACCGGCATCGCGCCAGCACCGAGTTGTTCCTCTGGCCGGGTCTCGCCGACATCACGGCGCACGTCGATTTCACGGCACTGGCCGAGGCCGGAGCGCGCGCGGGACTCTCGACCGCGGGCTACACGACGCAGGCGGCCTACCTGCTGGGGACCGGAATCCTCGATCGCCTGCTCGACGTCGGCGAGCCCGGCTCCCGGGAATTCGTGCGCGAGTCGACCGCGCTGCAGACCCTGACGTCGCCCGCGGAAATGGGCGATCTCTTCAAGGTGCTGGCGCTCGCGCGCTCGCCCGGGATCCGCTGGCGCGGCTTCGCCATCGCCGACAAATCGCATACGCTCTGATCACCGCATCCCGCGCAAACGCACGCCACGCCATGGCGCGCAGTGGACGGAGGCCGCTCCCGCGGCGGCGCGGGCGTCCGCATCCGTTGGCGAAGGAATTTTGGACGTTTTGATCGATCCAACGGGCATGCGGCCGGCGGGCGCCGCCTGCGGCCGGCGATGGCGTCCTGCGCGCCGGCCTGCGCCGTGCCGCCGGCCGGACCGGGCAGCGCGGCCGAGGTGCGATGCGCTATCATGTGCGGGACTTTTGAAGAGATCGATGGCGATACGGTGATGAGGTCGATTCCTGCGGTCGCGCGTCTGGATCCAGGGTGGAACTTCGCGAGTCAGCCAGCGGGGACGCAATGAATGCCATGACCGGAGCCGTAGGCAGGAACAGCGACATCGACGCGGTGATCCGCGATGTGCCGCTCTTCCACGGCCTGCAGGGCAGCGAGATCGATTCCGTGGTGGGCGTCGCGACCATCCGCTCGCTGCGGCGCGGCGAGGTGCTGTTCCAGCAGGGCGCGCAACCGGCGGAGTTCTACGTCGTTACCGAGGGCTGGGTGAAAATGACCCATGTCACGCAAAGCGGCGACCAGATCGCGCTGCGGTTCGTGCAGCGCGGCGAGCATGTGGGAGGCGCGGCGCTGGTGCGTGGCGTGCCGTTCCCAACCACCGCCATGGCGGCGTCCGATGCCCTCATCGTCGCCTGGAAGGCCGCGTTCATCCACGATCTTCTCGCAGGGTCGCGCGCCGTCGCGCGCAATGCGCTGGGCTTGGTCGGCGACCGCGCCGACGAATTCCTGTCGCGCATCCAGGAGCTCGCGAGCGATTCGGTCGAGGTCCGCCTCGCCCGCCACGTGACCGAGCTGGTGCGCCGCTCGGCGCGCAAGACCGACCGCGGCATCGGCGTCGAATTTCCGATATCGCGGCAGGACCTCGCCGAACTGTGCGGCACCACGCTCTTCACCGTCAGCCGCATTCTCACGCGCTGGCGCGATCTCGGCCTCGTCGACCCCGGCCGCCAGCGCATCGTCGTGCGCGACGTCGCTCGCCTCGCCGGCCTCGCCAGCGATCGCCCGCCCGCGCTCGACGCGCGCTGAACCACTTTTCCGGGGGCGGCGTGCGCCGCGCCTCGACGCGCTGGAATTCGACCGCAAGCCGCGGAGTGCGCGTCCCGGCGCCCGCGGCTAGAGTTGCCCTCATCGGCAACCTCCACGATCGTCGACAATGAAATTCATCCGCAAAAGTCTTTCCTCCCGCGCCGAAGCCATTGTGCACGATCCGCGCTGGGCCGCCGTCGTGGCCCGCGACGCGTCGCGGGACTCGCAATTCGTCTACGGGGTCACCACCACCGGCATCTACGGCCGCGCCAGCAGCGCCTCGCGGCTGCCGCGACCGGAGAACGTGTGCTTCTTCGACAGCGCCGCCGCTGCCGAGCGCGCGGGCTTTCGCCCGAACCGTCACCTGTCGGCGGACAAGTCCACGGTCGCCGCGCAGCACGCGGCGATCGTCGCGCGCGTCTGTCGCCGCATCGAGGCTGCGGAAGCGCTGCCCGACCTCGCGGCATTGGCGCGCGACGTGGGCATGAGCCCCTTTCACTTCCATCGCGTGTTCAAACGCCTCACCGGGCTGACGCCGAAGGGTTATGCCGACGCGCACCGTGCGCGCAAGGTGCGCGCGACGCTCGATCGCGGCGCGTCGGTCACCGAAGCGCTCTACGAGGCCGGCTTCAATTCGAACGGCCGCTTCTACGCCGCCGCCGACCGCGTGCTCGGGATGAAGCCGACGGCGTACCGCGCCGGTGGCGCCGACGCCACGATCCGCTTCGCCGTGGGTGAGTGCTCGCTCGGATCGATCCTCGTCGCCGAGGGCGATCGCGGCGTCTGCGCGATTTTCTTCGGCGACGATCCGGAGCGCCTGGTGCGCGATCTCGAGGATCGCTTTCCGCGCGCGCGCCTCGTCGGCGGCGACGCGGAATTCGAGAGGCTGGTGGCCAAGGTCGTCGGCTTCGTCGAAGCGCCGGCGCTCGGCCTCGACCTGCCGCTGGACGTGCGCGGCACGGCGTTCCAGCAGCGCGTCTGGCGCGCGCTGCGCGAAATTCCGGTTGGCGCCACGGCGACGTACAGCGACATCGCCGTGCGCATCGGCGCGCCGAAGGCGGCGCGCGCCGTCGCCGGCGCGTGCGCCGCCAATGCGCTGGCCGTGGCGATACCGTGCCACCGCGTCGTCCATCGCGACGGGGGCCTTGCCGGCTATCGCTGGGGCGTCGAGCGCAAGCACGCGCTGCTCGCGAGGGAATCGGCGGCGCGCACGCGCGTGGTGCGGGCCCCAGGCGACGCGCGCGCGGATTCAGGGGATAATCGCGCCGCGTAAGCGACTTCGCGCACAATCCACCCCGCATCCCAACGGAGGCTCGATGCCCATGAACAAGACCCTAGCCAGGAATGCTTTCCGTGCTGCCGCCGCAATCGTTTTCACATGCCTCGTGGCGGCGCCCGCCGCGGCGCAGTCGGACCAGGACAAGCTCGTCGCCGAGGCGCGCACGACGCTCAACAACTTCATTCGCGATCCGGACCAGACGTGGATCCACGACAACATCGGCCGCGCCAAGGCGCTGCTGATCGCGCCGCAGATCGTCAAGGCCGGCTTCATCTTCGGCGGCTCGGGCGGCCGCGCGGTGCTGGTCGCGCACAACGGCACGCATTGGAGCGGCCCTGCCTTCTACAACCTCGCCACCGCCAGCGTCGGCTTCCAGGCAGGCATCGAGGTTTCCGAGGCGATCATCGTCGTGATGACCGAGAAGGGCCTCAACTCGCTGATGTCGAACTCGTTCAAGATCGGTGGCGACGCCAGCATCGCCGCCGGCCCGGTCGGCGCGGGCGCCAAGTCGACGGTCACCGCCGACCTCGTGTCGTTCACGCGCTCGAAGGGCGTCTACGGCGGCCTCAACCTCGACGGCACGGTGGTCAACACCGACATCGGCTGGAACGACGCGTATTACGGCCACAAGAACACGCTGCCGCCCGACATCCTGATGCGGCAGACGGTGAAGAGCAGCAAGTCGGCCGGCCTGCTGACCGACGTCACCAAGGCCGCAGGCAAGTAGCCTGACGCTGCGTTAGACGCACGGCCGCTGCGCGCCCTGCTGGCGCGCAGCGCGCTGCCGGGGACCGCGTCCACCACGCGACCGCGCAAGGCTGCGATGAAGACGACGAGCTGCGGCGTGCTCGTGCTCGACGCGACGCCGGAAATCCTGCTGTGTCATGTCACCGGTACCGCGCGGTGGGACATACCCAAGGGCTTGCGCGACGCCGGCGAGGGCGAATCGCAGGCGGCCGCGCGCGAGCTCGACGAGGAATGCGGTATCCTCGTTCCGACGGGCGTGCTATACGACCTCGGCCGCTTCACCTACCGGCGCGGCAAGGATCTCCACCTGTTCGCGGTGCTGGTCGCGCGCATCGACACGCGGCTGTGCTTCTGCGCCAGCACGTTCGAGGACCGCGCCGGCCGCGTGCGTCCTGAAATGGACGGATTCCGGTGGGCCGCGTTCGACGCCGTGGCGGCGGCGTGCGCGCCCAGCATGGCCGAAGTGCTGACCGCGCGGCTGTCACTCGACGCCCTGGCGAGGCGCCTCGAGGCCGCAGGCCCCCCCATCGTGCCGGCGCTGCGCGCGCGGCCGTCCTGAGCGATTCGCGCCGGCCGCGCGCTGCCGCGCGTGGCGAATGGCGCCGTGCCTTGCGCGTCACGCGCGCAACACGCATTTCTCGTAGAGGCCGAGCGCGCGATGCTGCGGGTCGTACTTGGCCTTCAGCGCGCGGTAGCTCGCCATGTCGTACGCCGCCTCGAATTCCTCGCGCGTGAAATAGCTGTCGGAGTACAGCGATTTGATGCCGCCGAGGCGCGCCGACTCGCGCTCGATCATCCGGTTGTAGTGTCCGCGCGGATGCGCCTGCCGGCTCGTGACGACGTCCCAGAAGCCGAAGTTGACGTAGGCGGTGCCCGGTGCCAGCGGATACAGCGGAAATCGCGCGTCCGGCAATGCGGGCCGGATGGGGCAGGTCCAGATCGGCACGATGCCGATCTCGCGCAGGAGAAACGCCAGGAATGCGCCGGCGCTCGCGAAAGGGATGTCGATGTCCTGGATCACCGATTCGGGATGGCGTCCCGCCAGGCGCGCGATGCGCCGAGTGATGCCGTGGCGGCTGTTGAACCGCATGATCTTCGTGTAGGTGCGCGAGTTGAGCCTTGTGCGCCCATACAGCCTGCGCAGCAGCGGATTCTGCGCACCCACGTTCTTCGAGCACCAGAACCAGTCGGTGTCCCAGCGCCACAGGTAGTCGTGCGTCGTCAGCCAATCGACGTCGCGTGTGCGCAGCGACCGGTAATAGATGTTGCGGTACGTGTAGTCGCTGGTCGCGGGCGCGGCGTCGACGAAGGCCGCGCGCGAGACGACGAGGCAGCCGGCATCGAACACCACGCCGTCGACGAAGTCGCTGTCGCCGGCGCAGGCGGCGGCGAGGTCGTCGAAGAAGCGTTCCGGGTCCGCGTGCCGCCGGTGCTCGACGCGCACATGGGGCTGGACCGGCAGCGTGCGCAGCCGCGCGCGCAACGCGTAGCCCAGCGTGCCGTAGGAATTGGCGAAGCCGTGGAACAGGTCCGCGTAGCCATTGTCGGCCGTCGCGGTGACGATGTCGCCGCCGGGCAGCAGGACGTCGAGCGACTGCAGCGTGTCGTGCACGAGGCCCTGGCGGAACGACGTCGCCTCGATGCCGACGCCGGCCAGCGCGCCACCGACGGTGATCGTCTTCAGCTGCGGCACCACCGCCGGCATCACGCCGTGCGGCAACGTCGCGGCGACGAGGTCGTCGTACGTTGCGAGCCCCTCGACGTCGGCCGATCCTTGCGCCGTGTCGACTCCGAGCACGTGGTCGAAGGCCGAGAGGTCGAGGCGCCGCTTGGCGCCCTCGCCCCGGTCGCGGAAGAGATTCGACGTGCGCTTGGCGAGGCCGAGCGGGGCCGCCTGCGGGGGCTGCCGGCGCAGCGCATCGGCCAATGCCGCGCGCCGCCCGGCGTAGCCCGCCGCGGCATCAGGCATACAGGAACGCGCGGCTCATCGGGTAGTTGTCGCGCGTGACGTTGCCCTTGCTGAAGACGATCTGGAAGAGGTGCGTGTAGCCGGTCGGCGAGCGGAACATTTCCGCGCAGCCGAGCAGGTAGACGCGCCAGATGCGACGGAATCGCTCGTCGAAGCGCGCAGGATCGAGCGCCTGGATCGCGCTCCAGTTGCGGTCGAAGCGATCCGCCCAGGCGTCGAGCGTCAGCGCGTAGTGGCGACGCAGGTTCTCGACGTCGATCACCTCGAGTCCGCACTTCTCCATTTCCACGATGGTGTCGGCGAGGCTCGGAATCCAGCCGCCGGGAAACACATGCTTGCGAATGAAGAGCTCGGTCTCGAAGCGGCCGACGTGGCCGATGAAATGCAGCACGCCGAGGCCGCCGGGCTTGAGGAATTCCGCGTGCGCCTTGACGACTTCCGCGAGCTGGTCGCGGCCGGCATGCTCCAGCACCCCGATCGAGACCACCTTGTCGTACTGCGCGTCGACGTCGCGAAAATCGGCTTCGCGCACGGTGAGCTTCGACGCCGCGCCGCGCCTCGCGATCTCGTCGCGCAGCCAGTCCACCTGCTCCGTCGTGTTGTTGACGCCGACGCCGCCGGCGCCGATCGTCTCCAGCGCGCGGAACATGAAACCGCCGAAGCCGCACCCGATGTCGACGTAATGGTCACCCGGCGCCAGGCGCACCTTGCGGCACACGTGGTCGATCTTGTTGCGCTGCGCCTCCTCCAGCGTGGTCGTGCCCTCGCGCCAGTAGCCGCACGTGTACATCTTGAGCGGATCGTCGAGCCACAGCCGGTAGAACGCCTCGCCGAGCCCGTAGTGCGCGCGCGCATTGACCTTCGCCTGCTCGTGGCTGCGATTGGACAGGCGCAGCTCGTGCAGGCCGTTCTCCGCGCGATTGAGGACGTTGGGCTGCGAAGTCAGGCCCGCCGACATGCCGGTGGCAAGTGCCGCGCGCAGGTCGCCGCCGACGTCGATGCTGCCGTCGAAGTAGCAGTCCAGGAGGCCCATGTGCCCGCGCGTCGCCACCGCGAGCAGCGCGGCGTCGGTGCGCACGTCGATGGTGAACGCGGGCGAACCGTCGCCCGCGCGGTTTTCCGAGCCGTCGGGAAACTTGAGTGCGAACGGCGTGTGGGCGCGGGCGCTGAGCGCTTCGATCAGCTTTTGCACGGAACGCTTCACGCGTCGTCCTCCTGCAACTTTGGCGCTGCATGGCTCACCAAGGGTCTCCTTGCATGAATTCAGCGGCGGGGCACCGCGCGCCACGGCTCGCGACCGATCGATGCGGTGCGGCCGTATGTTCAACCAATGTCCACGCGGGACGCAAGCCGGCACGTACCAATGCGCGACGGCGCCTTCGGGACCGGCCTGCGGACGACGCCGATGGCGAGGCCGCTCGAAAGGCACGGCTGCTTCGCCGCGGCAGCCGGAATGGGCGGTCGTTGGCGTGGAATGGATCGGGACCCGGTGGCGGACGCATAATGTGGCGCGCCAGTTCGGCGCCATTCCATCTACCGGGAGGATGTATGCACAAGAACAGGGTTTCCACCGTCGTTTCCTGCCTCGCGCTGTCGGGGGCGTTGTGCGGCTTGTCCGCGACCGCCGGGGCCGCCACCGAAATCAAGGGTGCCCCTATCCTCGACCACCCGTGCGGCAAGGTCGCCGTCAAGCAGATGGGGCTGCTGCACGCGGGCAAAGTCGACGAGGCCAACAAGCTCTCGACCAAGGAAATGCAGGACCGCTGGAAAGCGATGCCCGCCAAGGATCGCGAGATGATGGCCGGCATGTCGAAGGAAATGTCGCCGACCGCCGATAAGTTCGCCAGCGACATCCGCTCCAACGGCGTGCTGGCGGTCGACGGCAGCAACGCCACGCTGACCGTGAAGACGACGCAGAAGGACGCCAACGGCAGCAGCACGTCGACCACCACGCAGCAGTTCAAGATCGACGGAGCGCAGTGCCTGGTCAGCCGCTGACGCGCATTGCCCGCGACCGCGCGACGGCCCCTGCCTCGCGCGGCCTTGCGGCCGCAATATAGGCAGCCGCCGCCGCCGATATGGGCAATTTCGCCATGGCGCGGCGGCGCGCCTTTCCCCACGATGGCAGCGCGGGTGGATTCCGGCCCTTGCGCGCGCCATGTGGACGATCGGGCAAGGACGAGCGACGCCGGGGCAGGACGCCGGCTTGCGCGAGCCTCACAGTGCGCATGCTGGCAAGCGCCCCGCATGGGGCCCGCATTCGCTGAAAGGAACGTCTTTCGTCATGCATGCAACCACCTATCGCTCGGCGGAGCTCCTGTTCCGCGCCGCCTCGGCGATGCAATTGGCCGCGCAATCGCTGCGCGCACTGGCGGAACGCCTGGAAATCCATCTCGAGAATCGCCGCGCCTCGCGCCGCGCGGTACGCGAATTCAGCTCGATGAGCGATCGCGACCTGAAGGACATCGGGCTCACGCGCAGCGACACGGAGCGCGTCGCGCTGTCTCCGGCGCACATGCCGGCCACCGCCGACGCCGAGGCGCGTGCGCTGCGCGAACGCCGCGGCGAGGTCGATGCCGCGCTCGTGCGCTTCGGCTTCCGGCTGCACGTGGGCTACGCCGGCGCCGCGGCGCTCGGCGCGGCGCTGATCCACCTCTGCACCGTCGACATGCATTCACTCGCCGGCTGGACGCTGGCATTTGCCGGCGCCGCGCTGATGACGGCGGGCTGGCGGCGGGCGACGCGCGTGCTGCGCGAATCGCATTCGCAGGCGCCGCACGAAGCGGCGGGCGCCGCCGGCAGCGTGAAGCCGGTCACCGTGCGCCGGCGCGCGATCAACGGACCGGCGGTCAAGGGCCTGGCACCGGGGCTGCGCGCGCGCGTCGACAACCGCTCGCGGTAGCCCCGGCGCGGCGAGCCGGCGTCAGGCCACGATCGCCGCGACCAGCAGGATGAAGCCGAGCACCGCCACGGCGGCATGCGCGAGCATGATGCCGACGGGCAGCGGCTGCAGCTTCCAGTGATAGTTGAGGTTGAGGTAGACGCCGCCGAGCGCGGCGATCACGAACAGCAGCAGCGCCCACGCGGCGTACTTCGGCAAGCCGACGGTGAAATACGCATACAGCAGGAGCGTCACGGCCGCGCCGGCAAGGAATCCGTGCAGCATCGCGAGCCACGTCGGCGGCCGGGGCGTCCCGGCGAGGCGTATGCCGGCCATCGCCAGGCCACCCAGCGCCGCGATGGCGAGTAGCACGCAGGCTGTCTTCATCATCAGCAGAGGTACCATGATGTTCCTTTGAAAGTGTGTACGGCGGTTGCGCCGGACGTCTCCCCGGCGAGGCAGGACATTGGATGAGGCGCGAAGCCGCGGCGTTTCCCCTGGCGCGTAACTGGCCGGTCGATCCCCACACCGTTGCGGAGAGCCAGACCTTCCGCGCAGCCTCGGCTGACGGAACGTCACTTTCCGGGCGTTGCCACCGCTCCTCGCGACCGCCCGCGCTCGCGCCGGCCAAAGATCGATTACAGTTGACTGCCAATCGCCGGCGCGCGCAACCCCGGCACGGGATGCCATGCCGGGGTGGCACGCTGCCGGAATGAATCCGCACCCCGGGGGTCCAACGATGAGCATGCGCGCCCGCGCCTTCCCTCTCTTGCTGTTATGCGCCTGCTCCACCGCGCCGCCGAGAGCGCCAGACCGGCCGGAACTGGCCCGACTCGCGGCCCCTTACGCCGCAGATTTGCGCGGGGTCGGCATCCAGCGCGTGACGTCGCCGGGCAACGGCGACCTCGTGCGGCTCGACACGTACTATGGCGCGGTCTACATCCGCTATCCGCCGGGTGTCGCGCCGATGGCCTTCGTGCTCGACGTCGATGCCGACCACTTGGCCGCCGCTGCCCCGGCCGCCGATCCTGGCCAGTTCCACCGCCTGCTGGACGTGCTGGTGCCGGACGCGGTGCGCGAGACGGCGTCGAACAACGCGTTCGAATGGGCGCGGGCAAACCCTTGGAACTGAGGCCTGCTCGACGGATGTAGCCATCGACCGGGAGCCTCCTTCGAGCCGCGGCGGGGAGCGGCCACAGCCGCGTCGCAGGCAATGCAATGGCGGGCGAATATGGCGCGTACCGCGTCAACACGAGTGACCAGCGAATTGTCGCGTTCGGTGCGAGCGGCGCTTGCCGCCTTGCAGCGGGACGACGCGCCATCGGATGCCAGCGTGCACGACGCCCGGCGGATGCTGCGGCGGGCGCGCGCAGCACTACGGCTGCTGCGTCCGGTTCTCGACCGGGACGCGCTGCAGCGCGAGGACGCCGCATTGCGCGCCGTCGCCAGGACGCTCGGCCCCATGCGCGACGCCGAGGTACGCCTTGGCGCACTCGCGAAATTCGGTCGCGCATCTGCGGCCGTCCGCAGCCTCGAGCTGCTGCCGTTCGAGCAGTCGCTGCGGCGCGAGCTGGTCGCCGGCCGCCATCGGCTGCGGCGATCCGGCCGGCCCATGACGCGCAGCACGCGCGATCTTACGGCCTGTCTGCGCCGCCTGGATGGTGCGCTGCCCTCGCGCGTCGACCGCGAACCGCTCGAGAAGGGATTTCTGCGAATCTATCGCGAGGCAAGGCGGCGCTTTGCGATCGCGGAGAAGAGAACTTCGCCGGCGTCGCTGCACGCCTGGCGAAAGCAATGCAAGTACCTGTCCAATGCGATCGACCTGATGCCCCCGGACCTTGGCCTCAGGCATGCGCGCGCACTCGAGCGCATGAAGGAGCTCGCGGATGTGCTCGGCCGGCACCATGACCTGACGATGCTCGATGCCGGCGTTGCGACCCACGGCGCGGATTTGACTGGACCGGCCATCCGCACGCTGCGTGCGGCGATCGCCACGCGCCAGCAGAAGCTGGGCGGCAAGGCCCTGCGGCTGGGACGGATTACGTTCTCGAGCAAGGCGTCGCGATTGCTCGAATAGCCTCGCACACCGCTCGAGCGCCGGCGCTTGAATCGCGCCGCGTCGACCTCGATGACCTCGCGATGCGGGCGCCCGGTGGCGACCGCGCATCTAACTCGTGGCGCGCACGCGAGCGGGCGGCATCGCGCACATCGTGCGCACTGCGCGCGTCAGATGCGCCTGATCCGCGAAGCCGCACGCATACGCGATGTCGCCGAGCGTAGCGCGCGTCTCGCGCAACGCCCGGATGGCGCGATGTGTGCGCGCGACGAGGCGAAAGTGTGCGGGCGTAACCCCGAAGGTCTGGCGAAATCCGCGGCTCAGGCTGCCGGGGTGCAGGCCACGCTCGCTCGCCCACGGCGCCAACGCCAGCGCGGGGTTCGCGTGCAGCGCCCGCGCGAGCAGGTCGGGCCAGTCGTGCGCCTCGCACGCACGCGGAACGATCGCATCGGTCAGCGCGCCGGCGGCCTCGAGCGGATCGTTCTCGGCCACGTACATGACCTCGTCGGCATCGCGGACACGACCCAGCATCGGCCCCGCCCACGGCTGCGCCAGCGGAATCACCAGCACGTCGGCCCCGGTGGCCTCGAAGCGATCGATGTGGCTCTCGTAGGCGCGATGCACGAGCACGTCGCCCGGCTCGAGGCGATGGCGACCGGTGTCGCCCGCTTCCGAGTAGCGCCCGGAGAGCACGACCGCGGCGAACCCGTGTGCATGCTGGTGCCGCGGCAGCACTTCGTAGGGGGCGTGACGCGTCCGGATCATGGCAGGTGAAATGCGTTCAAGACGGAACTTCGCGACCCGCGCTAGCGTTGCGCCATGTCCTGGAAGGAGCTTTGCGCGTGTTCTTCGCTGCTCGCCTCGCGTTGCTGACGCTGATTACGACCCTTTGCATGGCTGCATCCGCACGCCCGCAGGCGGCCGCCAGCGTGGATCACATCCTGGCCGCGAACCACGCCGCCGTGGGGGATGCCGCCGGGCCGGCGACCATCGAGACAGAGTACGCCTACTCGGCCTCGGGACTAAGCGGCACTGCGCGATCAATCACCGACCGCGTGACCGGCGCATACGTCGATGCCTATGTCCTCGGGCCGGCGCGCGGCGCGTCTGGCTTCGACGGCCGGCTCGCGTGGATGCAGGACATTTCGGGGGCGAATACGCCACAGGATGGGGGTGATCGGCGGCAGGTGGCGGTGAACGAGGCATATCGCAACGCGAACGCCTGGTGGCGCAAGGATCGTAGCGGCGCGCGGATCGAGCTCGTGGGACGCGAGACCATCGACGATGCCGCTGCCGATCGCCTGCGGGTCACACCAGAGGGTGGCAAGCCATTCGACGCCTGGTTCGACGTCACCACCCATCACCTCGTGCGCGTCGACGAAAAACGGCAATTCTTCGACATCGTCACGACATTCCATGACTACGCGCGAGAGAGCGGGATGGTCGTCGCGCACTCGATCGACATCGACGGTGGCACCGGCCCGGCGGGGCTGGAAAACATGCGCCTGATGCATTTTGCGATCCGGCCCGTGCGGCCTCCGAGCGCGTACGCGATGCCTGCGTGGAAGCCCGCCGATGCATTCATCGACGGCGGCGCCGCACACACCGTCGTGCCGTTCCGCCTGCTGAACAACCATATCTTCGTCGACGCCTTCGTCAACGGCCGGGGGCCGTTTGCGTTCTTCGTCGACACGGGCGGCCACACGATCCTCACGCCTCCCACCGTCGCGGCGCTCGGGTTGCAATCGGTGGGCGCGTCACCCTCGGCGGGCGCCGGCGAGGCGACGACCACCAACGGTTACGCCCATGTGGACGAAATCGCGATCGGCGCCGCGCGCCTGCGCGACCAGACCGCGTTCACGCTCGAGATCGCGTCGAAGGAGACGGAAGGCTTCGTCGTCGGCGGAATGATCGGCTTCGAGTTCCTTCGCCGCTTCGTCGTGCGCATCGACTACGGGGCGTCGACCATGACGGTGATCGATCCGGCGCGATTCGATCCGCGCGACGCCGGGACGCCGATCCCGTTCCGGTTCTACGATCACCTTCCACAAGTCGAGGGACGCTTCGGTGACGTGCCGGGTCGCTTCGACATCGACACCGGTTCGCGCAGCGAGGTCGATCTCACCACGCCGTTCGTCGAACGCGCAGGCCTGCGCGAAGCCTATCCGCGTGGCGTGCTGGCGGTCGACGGCTGGGGTGTTGGCGGCCCGGTCAAGTCCTACGTCGTGCGCGGTCGATCCTTGACGCTCGGCGGCGTCACGGTCGATGCGCCCGTGGCGGGCCTGGCGACGAGCCGCGCAGGCACGTTCAGCGACGCCAACTTGGAAGGCAACGTCGGCTCCGGCCTGTTGAAGCGCTTCACCGTCACCTTCGACTACGCGCACCAGCGCATCTACCTGAAGCCCCAGATGCCACCGCCGGCCGATGCCGGCACGTTCGACCAGTCCGGCCTCTGGATCAACCTCGGGGTGGATGGGTTCACGATCGTCGACGTCGCGACCGGCAGCGCAGGCGAAAAGGCCGGTCTCGCGGTCGGCGACGTCATCACGGCCATCGACGGACGACCGGCGGCGACGCTTTCGCTCTCCGACGCGCGCATGCGCCTGCGAGTGCCGCCGGCGGGGACGATCGTGCATCTCGATGTCGCGCGCGCGAGTGTCGCAGGTGGGGTGGATGTCGTTCTGCGCAGCCAGCTCGACTCACCTCGATTCAAGTAAGCGTTCGCCGCCGGCGTGCGGGTCCGCAAGGCAGGGAACAGCGTTCAACGTGGCCGGTTTGCCCCAGGCTTCGCCAGACGCTTGGCGTTGCGCCTGGTCGCGGTGTGATAGGGGTCGAGGGCGACACTCGCTAATTGCACGGAACGACTTGCCGCGGTCGATGTCGTGCGGCAAGCGGCCTTCAAGGCATTCGCGAAGCGGGCCTGGCGCGCGAAATATTGAACGGGTGTCCGGCTCGCCGTCAAGGCCGCGGCGGCGGACCACGCGTTCAGGGACGCCGCGAGCACGTTGGCGCCCATCAGCACATCCGCAGAGGTTGCTTTCGCCGCGACCCGCCGCGCTGCCACTGTCGCAGCCGACACTTTCTCCGGCCACATCCGCGCGAGTTCGGCTGCGTCGCGCGCGCATGGCGGCGACGTTGCCGCCGCCATGCGCTGCGTGCGATGTGCAATGACGAACGCCGAGGTCCACAACGTCTCCTGCGTCTTGAGAGCCAATTCGAACCACGCCAGGGCAGGCGATCGTTTGCCGGACACGGTCAAGGCGGCAAGAGAGTGAAGGTCACCGAGTCGTCGGCGCGGTCCTCACGATCGCTCATTGCGCCCCCGCCAGCAGCTCCGCCTTGCGCGCCGCCATCCGCGCGCCCAGCGCCCGCAGATCGAGCCTCGCCTTCCTGGCGCGGGGGAACATCTCGTTCTGTTCCTCCTTGACGTGATGCTTGACCCATTCCGACATCACCTTGATCTTGGCGTCGAACAGGTCGCCATCCGGCGTCTTGCCTTCGACCTGGGCGATGAGCGCCTTCACCGAGCCATGCTCGACATTGGCTTCGGGGATCAGCGCATGATCCTTGAGCGCCGCCTGTACGGCCGGATAGAAGATTTCCTCCTCGACCCGTGTGTGAACCTTCAGCTCGTTGCAAATGGTGGCGACCAGCGCGGACTTCCTCGATGTGGACCGGGCCTTTTCGTATTGATCGAACAGCCCGCTGACCTTCTTGTGGTCGGCCCGCAGCATGGCGGTCGCTTCCTGGGGTGCCGCGGTCTTGCGCGGGGACTTCGTTCGCGTGCTCATCTGTTCTCCGGGACGGTGGAATCAAAGGACACCCCGGAAACTACATCCCTCACGCTTTCGTCGCTGTCTCCGGAACACCGGTTCGCGCGTGAGGTTCGTCTTACGCGCTTACCGCCGCGCCGGTTGGATCGTAGGGTTCGACGCGCACAACGTGTCGAGTCAGCTGAATCGTTCGTCATGTATCCGAAAGCGGCCCGTTGGCCGCGATGGGTGCACCGTGGGCACCGCGGGGATCCAACCCATGTCGGCGGCTCGGCGAACTGGCGCGTTCTGCAGTCAGCGCCACCTGTGCCACGCAAGTCGAGCGCGCAGGGCCATGATTGATCGGCCGTTCCTTGCACGTTATCCTTTCGCGAGCTGTCCGGTTTCTTGGGGAATGATTCTCGTGACGGTACCTCGCTCTGCCCAGTCCGACCGCGCGGCGTCGTTGGCGGCCCCCGCCGATTCCCCACATCACTTCCTGCAAGGCGGCGGCGAGATGGGCGAGCGCATGCGTCGCCTGGACTGGACTTCCACGTCGTTGGGGCCGCCGGACGCGTGGCCGCAGTCGCTCAAGACCATCGTGCGCGTGATGCTCGACTCGCGCTATGCAATGTGGATGCTGTGGGGCCAGCAGATGACCTTCTTCTGCAATGACGCCTACCTTCCCACCGTCGGCATCAAGCGCGATTGGGTATTGGGCGCGCGTGCCGACAAGGTGTGGGAGGAGATCTGGACCGACATTGGTCCCCGCATCCAGCACGTTCTCGAAAACGGGGAAGCGACCTGGGACGAGGCGCTCCTGTTGTTTCTCGAGCGCAGCGGCTTTTCCGAAGAGACGTACCACACGTTCTCCTACAGTCCCGTGTACGACGACGACAGCCGGATTGCGGGAATGCTTTGCGTGGTTACCGAGGTCACGGAGCGGGTCATCGGTGAGCGGCGTCTGCGAGTGCTCCGGGACCTCGCGGCACGCGCGGTAGGAGTCGAGACCGTTGAAGACAGTTGTCGCGGCGCGTGTGAGGTCCTCGCACTCTATCCTGCGGATGTGCCCTTCGCGGCGTTATATCTTGCGGATGGCGACCAGCGTCGTGTCCACCTGGTCGCAGCAACCAAAAAGTCGGTAGAGGACGTTCT
>DATBOK010000187.1:0-31905 GCA_036553845.1 Casimicrobiaceae bacterium | reverse complement strand
CATCGACCCCGGCATCGATTTCTCGGACATCAACGCGATCATCCGCACCGTCGAATACGCCAACCAGATTCCCGTGCATCCACGCCATCCGTACGGCGGCGACCTCGTGTTCACCGCGTTCTCGGGCTCGCACCAGGACGCGATCAAGAAGGGCCTCGCCGAACGCCGCGCGTGGCTGGCCGACGGCAACGAGCGCTGGGACGTTCCCTACCTGCCGATCGACCCGGCCGACGTCGGCCGCACCTACGACGCCGTGATCCGCGTCAACAGCCAGTCGGGCAAGGGCGGCGTCGCCTACCTCCTCGAGCGTGACTACGGCCTCGCGCTGCCGCGCCTTTTGCAGATCGAGTTCAGCCAGGTCGTGCAGCGAATCACCGATGCGACCGGCAAGGAAGTGCCTTCCGCCGAGATCCGCGCGGTGTTCGAGCGCGAATACGTGGCGCCCGACATCCCGCTGCGCTACCGCGATCACCGCGCTCAGCACAACGCCGAGGACGGCCGCGTCGAGCACCTGTCGGCGCGCATCGACATCGATGGCGCCGAGCGCACGCTGCAGGGCGCCGGCAACGGGCCCGTCGACGCCTTCGTGCACGTGCTGCGCAACTCGCTCGGGCTCGACATTCACGTGCAGAATTATCACGAGCACGGCGTGGGCGCGGGCGAGGATGCGACGGCGGTGTCTTACGTGCAGCTGCGCGTCGGCGCCGATCGCGCCGTTTACGGCGTCGGGCTCGACAGCAACATCGTCACCGCGACGCTGAAGGCGGTGGTGAGCGCCGTCAATCGCGGCATCGCCCAGGGCATGCTGGCATTGCCGGCAGGCGGCATCGCCGCGCGCAAGACGGTCATCGCCTGACCGCGGCCCGGGGCCCGCACGCCAGCGGGCGCCCGGCGCGGCGCGTGCCCGGCCGGCCTCGACATCCGTTGCCGGTACTTCGCGGTTGCGTCGCGCCGGGAGCGTTGCCGTGCGTTATATATCACCGTATATTACCCGGCGTCCACCCGGAGAATCCCCATGCGGACATTGCGCTCGTCGTTGATCGCCGTCGTCCTCGCCGCCGTCGCCGCGGCGATTGCGCCGCCGGTCGCGGCCGCCGAGGTCATCGTGTTTGCCGCGGCAAGCCTCAAGGAAGCGATGGATGCGCAGGCGGCGCAGTTCGATGCGACGACCGGCAACAAGGTGATCTTGGTGTACGGCGGCAGCAATGCGCTGGCGAAACAGGTCGAGGCCGGCGCCCCGGCCGACGTGTTCATCTCCGCCGACCTCGCTTGGATGGACCATGTCGACGAGCGCCACCTCGTCGCACCGGGGACGCGCGTCACGCTGCTGCGCAACACGCTGGTGCTGGTCGCGCCCGCGTCGAGCACGGCGGCGCTGCGCATCGCCCCAGGCTTCGCGCTGGCGTCGGCGCTTGGCGGCGGCAAGCTCGCGATGGCCAATCCCGACAGCGTTCCCGCCGGCAAATACGGCAAGGCCGCGCTCGAATCGCTCGGCGTCTGGTCGAGCGTCGAGTCCAGCGTGGCGCGTGCCGAGAACGTGCGCGCGGCACTGGCGCTCGTGTCGCGCGGCGAAGCGCCGTTTGGCATCGTCTACAGCACGGATGCCGCCGCCGACAAGGGCGTGCGCGTCGTCGACACGTTCCCGGCGAATACGCACCCCCCGATCGTGTACCCTGCGGCCATGCTCGCGACGTCCAGGTCGTCGGCCGCTCGCCTTCTGCTCGACTACCTGCGCAGCGCGCCCGCCGCGACGGTCTGGGAGAAGTACGGGTTCGGCCTCGGAGAGTAGCCGTGGCGGCTCCGGTCCACGGCCTCTCGGCCGCGGAAATCGGCATCATCCTGCTGAGCCTGCGCGTCGCCACCGCCAGCGTGCTGGCGAGCCTGCCGATCGCCATCCTCGTCGCGTATGTCCTCGCGCGCTGCGAGTTTCCCGGCAAGACGCTCGTCGATGCCGCCGTGCACCTGCCGCTCGTGCTGCCACCCGTGGTGGTCGGCTTTGCGCTGCTGGTGCTGTTCGGGCGCCATGGGCCCATCGGCCGCGTGCTCGAGAGCGTGTTCGGCATCGTCGTCGCGTTCCGCTGGACCGGGGCGGCGCTCGCGTCGGCGGTGATGGGCTTTCCGCTGATGGTGCGCGCGATCCGGCTGTCGATCGACGCCATCGACTGCCGGCTGGAGACGGCGGCGCGCACGCTGGGCGGTTCGCGCCCCTGGGTGTTCGTCTCGATCACGCTGCCGCTCGCGCTGCCGGGCATCGTCACCGGCGTGCTGCTGGCGTTCGCGCGCGGGCTAGGAGAGTTCGGCGCGACGATCACCTTCGTGTCCAACATCCCGGGCGAGACCGAGACGCTGCCGCTCGCGATCTACACGTTCACCCAGGTTCCCGGCGCCGACGCCCAGGCGTTGCGCCTGTGCCTCGTCGCCGTCGCGCTGTCGCTGGCAGCGCTGGTCGCGGCCGAGTGGCTGACGCCGCGGCGAAGGGACGCGCATGCTCGACGTTGACATCGAGCAGTCGCTCGGCGACTTCCGGTTGGCGGCACGCTTCGCCACCGAAGCGCCGGTGACCGGCGTGTTCGGCCGCTCCGGTGCGGGCAAGACGAGCCTCGTCAACGCCATCGCCGGCGTCACGCGCCCGGAGCGCGGCCACATCCGGGTCGGCGACAACTGGCTATTCGACGCCGCGCGCGGCGTCGACCTGCCTTCGCCGCGACGCCGCGTCGGCTACGTGTTCCAGGACGCGCTGCTGTTCCCGCACCTGTCGGTGCGCGCCAACCTCCATTACGGCCAGCGGCTGCGTCCGGTGGTCGAGCGATTCATCGACGCCGCGCGCGTCATCGACGTCCTCGGCCTTGCAACGCTGCTCGATCGCAGGCCCGCCTCGCTTTCGGGTGGCGAGAAGCAACGCGTCGCGATCGGCCGCGCGCTGCTCGCGCAGCCGCGCATCCTGTTGCTGGACGAGCCGCTGGCGTCGCTCGACCTGCCGCGCAAGACGGAGATCCTCGACTACATCGAGCGCCTGCGCGACGCGTTCCGCATCCCGATCGTCTACGTCAGCCACGCGGTGCCGGAGATCACGCGCCTCGCCGATGCGGTCGTCGTGCTGTCGGAAGGACGCTGCATTGCCGCGGGCGACGTCGACGAGGTGATGGGGCGCGTCGACCTGCGCCCGTTCACGGGGCGCTACGAGGCGGGCGCGGTCATCGAGGCCACGGTGACCGCCCACGACACCGGCGATCGCCTGACCACGCTCGGCTTCTCCGGCGGCGAGCTCATCGTTCCAGGGCTCGACGCCGCGATCGGCAGCCGGGTGCGCGCGCGTATCCGTGCCCGCGACGTGTCGCTCGCCGTCCAGCGTCCGGCCGGCATCAGCATCCTCAACGTGCTGCATGGCCGCGTGACGTCGATCCAGCAAGGCGAAGGCCCGGTCGCCGACGTCGCGCTGGCGGTCGGCGACGCCGCCATCGTGGCGCAGATCACGCGTCGCTCGCTCGCGCAACTCGGCATCCGCGAGGGCATCGACATCCATGCATTGGTGAAGGCGGTGTCGTTCGACCGCCACAGCACGGGCTACGTCGCGCCTCCGCGAGCCGGCAGCGATGAAGCCTGACGTGCGCTTCCATGTGCGCGCCGCGCATGCGCGCGCCGCGATGGCGATCGGGCCGGGCAAGGTGGCGCTGCTCGAGGCGATCGGCCGCACCGGATCGATCTCGGCCGCCGCGAGGGCGCTCGAGATGTCGTACCGGCGCGCGTGGATCCTCGTCGACGAAACCAATCGCTGCCTCGCGGCGCCCGCCGTCACCACGGCCACCGGCGGCAAACGCGGCGGCGGCGCCGTGCTGACGCCGGCCGGCATCGAATTCGTGCGCTGCTACCGGGACCTCGAGCGCGAGGCGAAAGCCGGGGTGACCGCGCGCCTCGCGCCGCTGCTGCGCTCGGTGCCACGGCAAAGGCGCGCGTCGCGGCAGGAGGAGGACACATGAAGCCCGGAGCGCTGCATGCGCTGCGGGTGGTCGTGGCGTTGTGCGCGGGCAGTGCCGTGGCGGACCCGCGCCCCTGATTGCCGCAGTGCAGCAAAATCGCTAGAATGGGATCCGCAGGTGCCTGTCACGATCGCCCCGTGGCCGAAGCGGCGGTGCCCACGCGAGGAGTCCCATGGCCACGGTTGTGCTGCCGCCCGGCGTCGAGATCAGCGCGCCGATCTCCGCCGAACACGCACGGGTGCTGACGCCCGACGCGCTGGAATTCCTGGCGCTGCTGGAGCGCGCGTTCGCGTCGCGCCGCGCCGATTGCCTCGCTGCCCGTGCCGCGCGCCAGCGCGAGTTCGACGCCGGGGCGTTGCCGCAATTCCTCGAGTCCACGCGCGCCGTGCGCGAAAGCAGCTGGACGTGCGCACCGATTCCCGCCGACATCCTCGACCGTCGCGTCGAGATCACGGGTCCCGTCGATCGCAAGATGGTGATCAACGCCCTCAATTCCGGCGCCAACGTGTTCATGGCGGACTTCGAGGATGCCAGCACGCCGACGTGGGGCAACAATCTCGATGGCCAGGCGAACCTCGTCGATGCCGTGCGCAGGCGCATCGAGTGGACGTCGCCGGACGGGCGCACGTACCGCCTCAACGACCGCGTGGCGACGCTGTTCGTGCGGCCGCGCGGGCTCCATCTCGACGAAAAGCACGTCACGGTCGACGGCCGCGCGGCGGGCGGTGGATTCTTCGACTTCGCGCTCTATTGCTTCCACAACGCGAAGGAGCTTCGCGCGCGCGGCAGCGGCCCCTATTTCTACCTGCCCAAGCTCGAAGGCCATCGCGAGGCGCGGCTGTGGAACGACGTGTTCGCGATGTCCGAAGACGCGCTCGGCCTGCCGCGCGGTGCGATCCGGGCGACGGTGCTGATCGAGACCATCCTCGCCGCGTTCGAGATGGACGAGATCCTCTTCGAGCTGCGCGAGCATTCGGCGGGGCTCAATGCCGGGCGCTGGGACTACATCTTCAGCTGCATCAAGAAATTGCGCGTCAACCGCGACTTCTGCCTCGCCGACCGCGCGCAGGTGACGATGACCACGCATTTCATGCGCAGCTACGCCGAGCTGCTGGTCAAGACCTGCCATCGCCGCGGTGCCCACGCGATGGGTGGTATGGCGGCGCAGATCCCCGTGAAGAACGACGAGCGCGCCAACGCCGAGGCGTTCGCCAGGGTGCGCGCGGACAAGGAGCGCGAGGCGCGCCAGGGTCATGACGGCACCTGGGTCGCGCATCCGGGACTCGTGGCGGTGGCGAAGGAGGCGTTCGACAGGCTGATGCCGGCGCGCAACCAGATCGCCACGGCGCCGCGCGACGACGTCCGCGTGACGTCCGCCGACCTTTTGCGCTTCGAGCCGGAGGCGCCGATCACGGAAGGCGGCGTGCGCCTCAACATCAGCGTCGCCATCCAGTACGTCGGTGCGTGGCTCGCGGGGCAGGGCGCGGTGCCGATCCACAACCTGATGGAGGACGCCGCGACCGCCGAGATCTCGCGCTCGCAGCTGTGGCAATGGATACGTTCGCCGAAGGGCACGCTCGACGATGGGCGCAAGGTGTCGAAGGCGATGGTCGCGACAATGATCCCCGAGGAGCTGCAGAAGATCCGCGCCAGCCTCGGCGACGCCTTCGGCGCCGGCCGCTATGACGCCGCGGCGAAGCTTCTCGCCGATCTCGTCGACGACGACGCATTCGTCGAGTTCCTGACGCTGCCCGCGTACGCGATGCTCGATTGAGGCGGCGCGCCGGCATAGCCTCCTCCTATCGGGCGAATTGAATTCGTCAATTGGACGCGCGGCGCGCGCGCGCGTAGCATTTTCGTTGTGCAGCGTCCGCCGGCACTCGACCGGCGGCGAAAATCCGGCGACGCCACATCGACGTGCGCGCGGCCGTTCGACCAGGAGGGCAGGTCCATGAAGGCATTGAAGGGCACCAAAACCCACGACAACCTCAAGTACGCGTTCGCCGGCGAGTCGCAGGCGAACCGGCGCTACCTCTATTTCGCCAACAAGGCCGACGTCGAGGGCCAGAACGACGTGGCGGCGCTGTTCCGCTCGACCGCCGAAGGCGAGACCGGTCACGCCCATGGTCACCTCGATTACCTGGCGCAGGTGGGGGATCCCGCCACCGACCTGCCGATCGGCTCGTCGCGCCAGAACCTCAAGGCCGCCGTCGCCGGCGAGACCCACGAGTACACCGACATGTATCCCGGCATGGCCAAGGCCGCGCGCGACGAGAAGTTCGACGAGATCGCCGACTGGTTCGAGACGCTGGCCAAGGCCGAGCGCTCGCACGCCAACCGGTTCCAGAAGGCGCTCGACGCGCTGACCGACTGAACGTGCGCGCGAGCCGCGCGCACGGTTCCGCTACGACGCGTGGCGGGGATCGCGCATGCCGATTCTTTCCGTGGAAAGTTTTGACGTGAATGCTTTCCATGGTAATTCCGGTCCCGCGGCTTGGGCGGCGATGCCATGACCCGCGAAGGCAGCCTCGAGGCGCCGACACGCCATCCCGTCGACTGGCGCGACCCGGAGTATCTCGACCACGACGCGTTCTACGCCGAGGCCGCGCGCATCTTCGACATCTGCCACGGCTGCCGGCGCTGCGTCAGCCTGTGCGCGTCGTTTCCGACGCTGTTCGACCTCGTCGATGCGGGGCAGAGCGGCGAGGTCGACGCGGTCCCGCACAAGGCGTATTGGAAGGTCGTCGACCAGTGCTACCTGTGCGACGTCTGCTACATGACCAAGTGTCCGTACGTGCCGCCTCATCCGTGGAACGTCGACTTCCCGCACCTGATGCTGCGCGGCAAGGCGATCAGGTTCGCGGAAGGGCAGACGGCGCTGCGCGACCGCGTGCTCACGTCCACCGACCGCGTCGGCAAGCTGGCGTCGATCCCGGTGGTGGCGCAGGCGGTGAACGCGGCCGCGCGCACGCCCGTGCTGCGCAAGGCCCTGGACAAGGCATTCGGCGTCGCCGCCGCCACCGAACTGCCGCCGTACGCCGCGCAGCGCTTTCGCGCCCATGCCGCGAAGTCGCTTGCATGGCCGGTGCGCGACGGCGTGCGCACGCCCGGACGCGTGGCGGTGTTCGCGACGTGCTACGTCAACTACAACGAGCCGGGCATCGGCCACGACCTCCTGCGGCTGCTCGAGCACAACGAGATTCCGTACGCGCTGGTCGAGCAGGAGGCCTGCTGCGGCATGCCCAAGCTCGAGCTCGGCGACTTCGCCGCGGTGGAGCGGCTGAAGAACGTCAACCTGCCGGTGCTCGCGCCGTATGCGCGCAACGGCTGGGCGATCGTCACGCCGGTGCCATCGTGCACGCTGATGTTCAAGCAGGAGCTGCCGCTGCTGTTCGCCGAGGACGAAGACGCGGCGCGCGTCGCCGCGGCCATGTTCGATCCCTTCGAGTACTTCGTGCAGCGCGATCGCGACGGCCTGCTCAAGCGCGATTTCCGCACGCCGCTCGGCAAGGTCAGCTACCACATCCCCTGTCACTCGCGCGTGCAGAACGTCGGCCAGAAAACGCGCGAGGCGCTGGAATGGATTCCCGGCACCGAAGTGGAAACGGTCGAGCGCTGCGCCGGCCACGACGGCACCTACGGCGTCAAGCGCGAGTTCTACGCGACGTCGATGAAGATCGGCTTGCCCGTGTTCCGCCGCATGGCCGAGGGCGCCCCCGACTTCGTCAGCTCGGATTGCCCGATCGCCGGACGCCGCATCGCGCAGGGCATCGGCACGCTCGACGATGCCGCCGCGACGCCGGCGCCGCGGCGCGAGCATCCGCTCACGCTGCTGTGCATCGCCTACGGACTCGCGCAGTGACCATGGCGAGCATCGACCGCGAATCGCTGCTGACGCTCGAGGCATACGCCAAGGCGCGGCCGGAATTCCGCGCACGCGTGATCGCGCACAAGAAGCGGCGCACCGTGCACCTCGGCGACCATGTCACGCTGCTGTTCGAGGACGAGCTGACGATGCGCTACCAGGTGCAGGAGATGCTGCGCATCGAGCGCATTTTCGAGCCCGAGGGGATCGACGACGAGCTCGCCGCCTACAACCCGCTGGTACCGGACGGCAGCAACCTCAAGGCGACGATGCTGATCGAGTACGACGACCCCGGCGCGCGCGCCGCCGCGCTGGCGCGGTTGAAGGGCATTGCCGTCGACGCGTTCGTCGCAGTCGACGGCTTCGAGCCCGTGCGCGCGATCGCCGACGAGGATCTCGAGCGCGAGAATGCCGACAAGACCTCGTCCGTGCATTTCCTGCGTTTCGAGCTCGCGCCGGCGATGATCGCGGCGCTCAAATCCGGCGCGCCACTGGCGGTCGGCGTCGACCATCCCGACTATCGCGCGCGCGTCACGCTCGACACGGCGACGCGCGAGGCGCTGGTCGCGGACCTGGCTTAGTGTGCTGAATCAGAAGCTCGCTCGATAGTTCGCGGCGAAATCGGCCCCCATGCTGCGTTGCGTGGCCTCACCGCAGCTTTGGCTACGCTTTCGGCCGCGCGCCTTGCCTGGTGGCCGATTTCATCCGCTCCTTTAGCTTCGGAACTTCCGACTCGGCACACTAGGCGCGGCCGCGCGCCCAGTCCTCGCGGTCGACGCGCCGCAACACCAGCGTCGTGCGGCGGCCGCGATGCTCGGCGGCGATGCGCGCGACCTCGCGCATCCCACAGTTCGCGAGCACGCGCGCCGATGCGTGATTGTCCGCGATGTGCGCCGCCATCAGCCACGCCAGATCGCTGTATGCGAACAGCGCGTCGACGCCGGCGCGCGCCGCCGCCGAGGCATAGCCGTGGCCCCAGTATGGACGGCCGATCCAGTAGCCGATGTTGCCGTGCGGATTGGGCGCGATGCGCAGGCCGAGCGTGCCGACCAGCGTGCCGTCGGCCAGCGCCACGCCGTAGATGAAGTCGCCCGCGCGGCGCGCCCTGGCGTGCGTGGCGATCCAGGCCCGCGCCGCGCCGGGCGGATAGGGATGCGGAATGGTCGCGGTCATCGCCGCCACGCGCGCGTCGCCCGCGAGGCGCTGCACGATCGGCGCGTCGGCCTGGGTCAGCGGTCGCAGCCGCACGCGGCCGCCGTCGATGGCGCGCGGCAGGTTCACTGTGGACTCCCCCCGCAGCGAGCTTCGCTCGCTTCCCACGCATGGGGCATCACCTTGGGGCGGACCCGCGGCGCTCCGATGCCGCCGCCGGCGCTGCGCTCAGGATGCGCGCGCATGCGTCAATCGCGGAAGTTCTCGTATTGCAGCGGGTAGTCGGTGATCGATTTCTTCACCAGCGCGATCGCCGCCTGCAGATCGTCGCGCTTGGCGCCGGCGACGCGCAGCGAATCCCCCTGGATCGACGCCTGCACCTTGAGCTTGCTGTCCTTGACCAGGCGCTGGATCTTCTTCGCCAGCTCCTGCTCGACGCCCGTGCGCACGGTCACCAACTGCTTCACCTTGTTGCCCGAGATCTTTTCCGGGTCGGCGTGCTTGAGGCTGCGCGTGTCGACGCTGCGCTTGGCGAGCTTGGCCAGCAGGATGTCGGTGACCTGCTTCAGCTTGAATTCGTCGTCGGCGAAGAGCGTCAGCGTCTTGTCGCCGACTTCGACGCGCGCGTCCGACCCCTTGAAGTCGAAGCGCGTCGAGACCTCCTTGTTGACCTGGTCGACGGCATTGCGCACCTCGACCTGGTTCACTTCCGAAACGATGTCGAATGACGGCATGGCGTGCTCCTGTGTTCGCCCCGCTTTTAGCACGCGCCGCGCCGGCCGCGCAATGCGCCGCCGCGGCGCGTCAACCGAGCTCGTCGATCGACCGCGGCCAGCTCGCATGCAGCAGCCGCGACAGCGCGCGGTCGGCGAGGATGCGCCCACCGGTCTGGCAGCGCGGGCAATAGTTGCATTCGTTCTCGGCGTAGACGATGCGCTGGACCGGCGTGCCGCATACCGGGCAGGGCTTGCCGAAGCGGCCGTGCACCGCCATGCCGTCGCGGAACGCCGTCACCTTGGCGGGGAAGGCGTCGCCCGCCTCGCGCGCGAGGCGCTCCCGCCATTCGCCGAGTACCTCGCGCGCCGCCGTGTAGAGCATGGCGATCGCCTCGGGCGCGAGCTTTTGCGTCATCGCCAGCGGCGAGAGCTTCGCGCGATGCAGGATCTCGTCGGAATAGGCGTTGCCGATGCCGGCGAAGGCATGCGGATCCGTGAGGGCGCGTTTCAGCGTGTGATTGCCGGCGGTGAGCCGGGCGCCGAACGCCGCCAGGTCGACGTCCTCGACCTCGAGGCCGCCCATGTCGAACGCGGCCAGCGCGTCGCCGCCGGCGACGAGGTGCAGGGACGCACGGCGCTTCGATCCAGCCTCGGTGAAGACCAGCGTGCCCGAGGCGAACCGGATGCGTGCGAGCGTGATGCGTGCCGGCGACGGCGCACCCGCGTCGAGCCAGCGCAGCCGGCCGGCGATCATCAGGTGCGCCACCAGGTGGAGATCGTCGTCGAAGTCGATGACGATGCGCTTGCCCATGCGGTGCACACCACGCGGCACACGGCCGACGAGGTCCGCGATCGGCGGCAGCGCGGTGCGCAGCACGAACGGATTGGCGATGTCGACGCCGGCCACCGGCTTGCCGACGATGCGTGCGGCAAGCGCTGTCACGTAGACGTCGATGTCGGGCAGCTCGGGCATGGCTCATGGGTCGAGGTGCGGATCGCCGCGCGCCGAAGCGCGGCGACGCGTGGCGGGCGCGCGCCGGCGTTCGTCTAAACTACACGGTTTCGATCCCGCGCGTCGCCACGGCGCCCGACATGTCGCACATCCTGCAGAGCCTCCCCGTCGGCCAGAAGGTCGGCATCGCGTTTTCCGGCGGCCTCGACACCAGCGCCGCGCTGCACTGGATGCGGGCGCGCGGCGCGATTCCCTACGCCTACACCGCGAATCTCGGCCAGCCGGACGAGGACGACTACGACGACATCCCGCGCCGCGCCAAGGCGTATGGCGCGCAGGGCGCGCGCCTCGTCGACTGTCGCGCGGCACTGGTCGCCGAGGGCCTCGCCGCGCTGCAGGCAGGCGCCTTCCACATCTCCACCGCCGGCGCCACGTACTTCAACACCACGCCTCTCGGCCGGGCCGTCACCGGCACGATGCTGGTGGTGGCGATGCGCGAGGACGAGGTGGACATCTGGGGCGACGGCAGCACGTACAAGGGCAACGACATCGAGCGCTTCTACCGATACGGCCTGATCGCCAATCCCAATCTCAAGGTGTACAAGCCGTGGCTCGACGCGCGCTTCATCGACGAGCTCGGCGGCCGCCGCGAAATGTCGGAATACCTGGCGCGTGCCGGCTTCGCGTACAAGATGAAGACGGAGAAGGCGTACTCCACCGATTCCAACATGCTCGGCGCGACGCACGAGGCGAAGGACCTCGAGTTCCTCGACAAGGGCATGCGGATCGTCGAGCCGATCATGGGCGTCGCCTTCTGGCGCGACGACGTGGCGGTGAAGGCGGAAACGGTCACCGTGCGCTTCGACGAAGGCCGCCCGGTGGCGCTCAATGACGTCGCCTTCGACGATCCGGTGGCGCTGATGCTCGAGGCCAACGCCATCGGCGGCCGCCACGGGCTCGGCATGTGCGACCAGATCGAGAATCGCATCATCGAGGCGAAGAGCCGCGGCATCTACGAGGCGCCGGGTATGGCGCTGCTGCACGCCGCGTACGAGCGCCTGGTCACCGGCATCCACAACGAGGACACGATCGAGCAGTACCGCGACAACGGCCGGCGCCTGGGACGCCTCCTCTACCAGGGCCGCTGGTTCGACCCGCAGGCGCTGATGCTGCGCGAGACGGCGCAGCGCTGGGTCGCGCGCGCGGTCAGCGGCGAAGTCGCTCTGGAATTGCGCCGCGGCAACGACTATTCGATCCTCGACACCCGCAGCCCCAATCTCACCTACAAGCCCGAGCGCCTGACGATGGAGAAGGGCGACTCGGCGTTCACGCCGCAGGATCGCATCGGGCAATTGACGATGCGCAACCTCGACATCGCCGACACGCGCGACAAGCTCGCGACCTACGTGCGCACCGGACTTCTCGAACCCTCCGCCGCATCGCCGCTGCCGCGCCTCGCCAAAGGCGACGGCGAATAGGCAAAGAGCGACGAGCGACGTGCGCGGGCGCGTGCGCAGCGCGTCCGCCGCCGTCCGCGCACACCGGCGCCCACCCGGGTTTGACCCCGCTCGCGGAAACGGGGACACTTTGGCGCGCTGCGCCTCGGCCGATGTCCATGGCGTCGCGCCGCTGCCGCGCGCGCCGGGCGCGGTGCGTAGACGTACTGCGAGGTCGGAAACGATCGCCCCATGAGCCCAGCGTTGCCCCTGCAGCCAGCCGCCGCCACGCTCGACGACGACGCCTGGGACGATCTCCTCAATTTCGTCGAGGAGCGCCGGGTCGTCCCCATCGTCGGGCCCGAGCTGTTGCAGGTGGAAACCGAGTCGGGTCCGCGGCTCCTCCACGACTGGGCGGCCGAGAAGCTCGCCGCCAAGCTCGGCGTCGACACCGGCGCGCTGCCGCAGCCGTACACGCTGAACGATGTCGTCTGCTGGTACCTCGCCGCGCGCGGCCGGCGCGAGGAGGTTTACACGCGGCTGCGCAGCCTGTTTCGTGACGCCAATTTCGCGCCGCCGCGCGCGCTGCGGCAGCTCGCCGCGATCACCGATTTCGATCTCTTCGTCACCACCACGTTCGACCCGCTGCTCGAGCTCGCCGTCAACCTCGAGCGCTTCCACGGCGCGCAGACGGCCGAAGTGATCGCCTATGCGCCCAACCGCGTGAGCGACCTGCCGGCCGAGCGCGAGAAGCTCGTGCGGCCCGTCGTCTACCACCTGCTGGGGCGCCTGTCGGCGTCGCCGACCTACGTGGTGTCGGACGAGGACCTGCTCGAATTCATCTGCGCGCTGCAAAGCGAGCACCTCGCGCCCGAGAAGCTCTTCCACGAGCTCGAGCACAGCCACCTGCTGGTCATCGGCTCGACCTTCGGCAACACGCTGGCGCGACTGTTCCTGCGCATGGCCAAGCGCCATCGTCTTTCCGACCCGCGCGACGTCGGCGAAGTGCTCGCCGACGACCATTCGCTCGGCGACGGGCGGCTGATGACGTTCCTGCAACGGGTCAGCGTGCGCACGCGCGTCTACCATGGCGGCGCGAAGTTCGTCGACGAGCTTTCCCGTCGCTGGACCGCGCGTGGCAGCGGCGGCAAGGTGCTCGATTTCGCGCAGCCGCAGCGGTTCCTGCCGCCGGCGCGGGAGATGCCCGACAACGCCGTGTTCGTCAGTTACGCGCGCGAGGACCTGATGGCGGTGCAGCGGCTCAAGGCCGGGCTCGACGGCGCCGGCATCACGACGTGGTTCGACCTCGACCGCCTGGAGGGCGGCGACGACTATGACCGCAAGATCCGCCGCAACATCGAGCGCTGCGCCTATTTCATCCCGGTGGTGTCGGCAGCCACCGAGCGCCGGGTCGAGGGCTATTTCCGGCGCGAATGGAGCTACGCGCTCGACCGCGCGCGCAACATCGCCGAAGGCGCGCTGTTCATCGTCCCGGTGTGCATCGACGACACCGACACGGTCAGCGCGCAGGTGCCCGACCGCTTCAAGGCGCTGCACATCACGCGCCTGGCCGGCGGCGAGGTCACGGCGGAATTCGCGCGCCACCTGCGGGATTTCCTGTCGGCGCGGCAATGAGCGCGCAATCGCCATCGGCGTTCGACGCGCAGCGCATCCGCGCCCGGGCGCGGGCATAGCCACTTGACGTCCGCCGAGCTGCCTGCCACCGAAGTCTCGATCGACCCGGAGCATCCGTGGCTCGGGCTCGCGTCGTTCACGGAGGCGATGGGGGCCTACTTCTTCGGGCGCGACGACGAGGTTGCCGAACTCGCGCGGCGGGTGCAGCGCAAGCCGCTGACGCTGCTGTTCGGCCAATCCGGCCTCGGCAAGACGTCGATCCTGCGCGCCGGCCTCGTGCCGCGGCTGCGGGCGATCGGCTACTGCCCGGTGTACGTGCGCATCGATTACGCGGCGGCCTCGCCACCGCCGTCCGAGCAGATCAAGGCGGCGGTGATGCGCGCGACCGAACGCGCCGGCACGTGGACGCGACCGGGGTCGGCGGTGGCCGGCGAATCGCTGTGGGAGTTCTTCCATCACCGCGAGGACGTGCTGCACGACGATGCGGGCAGGCCCGTGGTGCCGCTGCTCATCTTCGACCAGTTCGAGGAGATCTTCACGCTGGCGCAGGGCGACGACGCCGGCCGCCGCCGCGCGGCGGCGTTCGTGGAGGACCTGGCGGACCTCGTCGAGAACCGGCCGCCGCATGCGCTCGAGTCGCGCATGGAGGAGGACGAATCGGTCGCCGAGCGCTTCGACTTCACCCGCGGTGACTACCGCGTGCTGATCGCCCTGCGCGAGGACTACCTCGCGCATCTCGAGGCGCTGAAGGGCGCGATGCCGTCGATCACGCAGAACCGGATGCGCATCGCGCGGATGACGGGCGCGCAGGCGCACGCCGCGGTGGTCGGCCCCGGCAAGGCGCTGGTAACCGAGGACGTGGCGGCCTCGATCGTGCGTTTCGTCGGCGGCAATGCCGACCTCGAGCATGCCGAGGTCGAGCCATCGCTGCTGAGCCTCATCTGCCGCGAGCTCAACGCCGCGCGCATCGCGCAGGGCCGCGCCGAGATCTCGGCGGACCTGCTCGCGGGATCGCGCGACACGATCCTCACGGAGTTCTACGAGCGCGCGCTGGCCGACCAGCCGCAGGCCGTGCGCCGCTTCATCGAGGACGAACTGCTCACGGAATCCGGCTTTCGGGAAAGCCTCGCCGAGGAGCGCGTGCAGAAGGCATTCGCCGCGGCCGGCGCGCCCGGTGCGCTGGGAACGCTGGTCGATCGCAGGCTGCTGCGCATCGAGGAGCGGCTCGACCTGCGGCGCGTGGAGCTGACCCACGACGTGCTGTGCAGCGTGGTGCGCGCGAGCCGCGACGTGCGCCACGAGCGCGAGGCGCGCGACGCGGCGGAGGCGCGGCTCGCCGGCGAGCGCGAACGGCAGCGTGCGACGCGCAGGGCGCTAGTGCGCGCGCGGCAGGTGGCCGCGGCATGCGGCGTGCTCGCCGTCGTCGCCGTGGCGAGCGCAATCTTCGGCTATGTCAGCAGCAAGCGGGCGCAGCATGCCGAAGGCGAGGCGCTGGCGACGCGCGCGCAGGCCGAGCGCGCGCGCGGCGAAGCCGAGAAGCTCACCACCTTTCTGCTCGACGACTTCCAGCTCGAGCTGGCGCCGGTCGGGCGCCTCGACATCGTCGGCGACCTCGCCAAGCGCGCACTCGCCTATTACGACGGGCTGCCCGCCGAGCTACGCACGCCGGAAACGAACCGCAATCGCGCCCTGGCGCTCGTGCGCTATGGCGCGGTCCTGCGCACGCAGGCGAAGCTCGACGAGGCCGACAAGGTGCTGGCGGATGGCGTGGGAGTGCTGTCGATGCTGCGGCGGCAAGGCGACGCGTCCGAGGCGACGGCGATCGGGCTGGCGACGGGGCTTTCCGCGCAGGCGCTGGCGGCGCGGGGTCGCAACGAGATTCCGCGAGCGCTGCAACTCGCGGCGGACGGGGCCGCCGTCCTGGCGCCGCAGATGGCGTCGCCGTCGCCGTCGGTCGCGTTGCGGCGCGCCCAGGGCGATGCACTGACGGTGCTGGGCGTGTTGCAGGTCTCATTCATCAACGGCGACAAGGGCATCGCGACGGTCGATTCGGCGCGCGCCGCCTATCGCAGCATCGCCGACCTCGCGCTTTCCGACACGCCGGCGGCGGTGGGCTACGCCGAGGCCTCGGCGTGGAAGGCCGGAGGGCTCGAACAGTTGAATCGCTCCCAAGAGGCGCTCGAGGCCGGCAACGAAGCGGTCAGCGTGGCGAGCCGGGTGCTCGACGCGCATCCCGGCTACACGTCGGCATTGCGCGCGCGCGGGCTCGCCACGGCGGACCTCGCCGACGCCTATGCCGACCAGATGATGCTGGCGAAGTCGCTGGACGCCGCCCGCGCCTCGGCGCGGGATTACGAGGCGCTGGTGGCGATCGATCCCAGCAACGTGATCTCGTGGAACAATCTCGCCGTCGCCTACGCGACCTCCGCGCGTGTGCTCCTGAGGCTCGGACGCGTCGACGGCGCGCGCACGCAATTGCAGGCCGCGCTCGACATCGAGCATCGATCGGTGCCGTCGAACACGATCGCGTTCACGCTCATGAGCCCGAGTGCCGACCTCGCGCTCCTCGATGCCGAGCAGGGCGATCGCGGCGCGGCCGAGGCGGCGTTGCGCGCCTTTCGGCGATTCGTGGCGGGGGCGGTGCGAGGTCTTGCCACCGACTCGATGCCCCACCGGATGCTGAGCGCGGAAGGCCAACGCGTCGAAGGCGCCATCGCGCAGACGCTCGGCGACTATGGCGCTGCCCGTTCGCATGCGGACGCAATGGTCGAGCTCCTGCGCGCGATCGCTCCCGCCGACGCCGGGGAGGCCGTGGCCCGCGACGAAGCGCTTGTCCACGCCTACGAAGCGCAGGCCGCGGCATCCTTCCGACAGGGTGACGCCGCCGCCGCGCAAGCCGCCGGTTCCGCGGCGCGCGCGCTGCGCCGCCAGCTGCCGGCGACGCTTCAGGAACTGGTCGATTCCCGCAGCGGCGCCGAGATGGTCGATGCGCTCGTCGCCGCGCGACAGGGGCGGACCGCAGAAGCGCAAGCGCTCGCCAGCGCGGCGCTCGCGCGCGAGCGCGAGCTCGCCGCCCGCAACCGCGAGGACGCGATGCAGTCATTGCGTCTTGCGCGCGCGCTGTTCGTGGCCGCGAAGTCCGGCGTCGGCGACGGGCCGCAGGAGCTGGCCGAAGCGACATCCATCCTCGCGCGACTGCCCGCGACACTCCGGCGCACGCACAGCTTCGAGCTTCTGCACGACGATATCGCGGCGGCGAGCGGCCGCGTCGGCGGCGGGTCGTCGCGCGCGTCGAACGCGCAGTGACGCGGGCCGCGGCGGCACGTCCCGCGCGCGCGGCCGGGCCGCGGCGGAACCTGCACGCCAGCGCGGCGGCGTGCGAGCGCATCCGCCGCCACCTCGACCACGGCGCGCCGTGGGACGCCTGTGATGAATTCCGCGATGCGCTGGCCAGCGATCCCGCCGACGCCGAGCTCCTGTATTGCGGCGCGCTGGCGCACGCGCGTGTCGGCGCCGCGGCGCGCGCGCACGCGCTGCTCGACGCCGCGCAGCAGGCGTCGCCCGCCCGCGCGCTGCTGCCCGAGATCCTGAGCCTGCGCGGCCGGCTGTGGAAGGACCGGATCGCGCATGCGCGGCAGGGCTCGCGCGAGCGCATCGACGTCATCACGCGCGCCCGCGACGAATACGGGCGTGCGCACGCATTGTCACGCGCCGCCTATCCGGCGGTGAACGCGGCGACGCTGTCGCTGCTCCTCGGCGCGCGCGACGATGCCCGCGCCGGCGCGCGCGCGGCACTCGCGCGTCTCGACGCGGCGCGCGCGACACCCGGCGTGTGGGATCACGCGACGCGCGGCGAGGCGCTGATCCTCCTCGGCCAGTACGCGCGCGCCGGTGCCAGCTATCGGCGTGCCTACACGCTCGCCGGTGGCGACGCCGGCATCATCGCCACGATGCGCCGGCAGGTGACGCTGCTGGCGACGGTGCTGCCGCGTGCGCGCGAGGTGCTGGCGTCGATTCCCGCGGCCAGCGTGCTGGCCTTCGTCGGCCACATGATCGATGCCCCCGAGGCGCGCGAGCCGCGCTTCCCGGCGGCACTCGAGCCGTCGGTCGCGGCGGCGATCCGCGCCCGGCTCGCGCACCTCGGGCCGTCGATCGCCTACACCTCCGCCGCCTGCGGCGCGGACATCGCGTTCATCGAGGCGGCCGAGGATGCCGGCGCGGAAGTCAACGTCGTGCTGCCGTTCCACCGTGACGACTTCGCGCACACGAGTGTCGCCGTCGGCGGCGCGGCATGGGTCGCGCGTTTCGAGCGCGCGCTGTCGCGCGCCCACCGCGTGATCATGGCCACCGAGGAAGGGCACCTCGGCGACGACGTGCTCTACGAGTACGCGGCGACGATGCTCGAAGGGCTCGCCGTGCTGCGCGCGGCGCAGCTCGAGACGGCGCCGACGCTGCTCGCCGTGATCGACGCCGGAGCGGCGGGTCGGCTCGGCGGCGCGCGCGCGTCGTTCGAGCGATGGAAGCGCAACGGCGGCGCACTCGACGTGATCGACCTGCGCGCGCTGCGCGAGAGCGATGCCGCGGCGCTGCGCGCGGGCGACGCGCCCCGGCCCCGCACCAGGCGCGCGGCGACGCCGATAGTGGCGCCGATCCCCGCACGCGCGGTTGCACCGCCGCCGGGAGCATCACGCCCGGAGCGTGGTCTCAAGACGATGCTGTTCGCCGACTTCGCGGGCTACAGTCGGCTGCACGATGCATTCGCCCCGCTGTTCCAGCAACAGTTCCTGACGATCGGCGCGCAGCAGGTCGCCGCCTCGGCGGCGAAGCCGCTCGACGTCAAGACCTGGGGCGACGCCATCTACGGCGTGTTCGCCACGCCGCGCGAAGGCGCCGATTTCGCGCTGGGGCTTCTCGCGCGCATGCTGGCGGTGGACTGGACGGCGGCGGGGCTGCCGGACACGAGCCAGATGCGCATCGCGCTTCATGCGGGACCGGTGTTCGAGACGTTCGACCCGATCATGGGCCGGCGCGGCTACTTCGGCGCCAACGTCACGCGCGCGGCGCGCATCGAGCCGATCACGCCGCCCGGCATGGTCTACGTCAGCGAAGCCTTCGCCAGCGTGCTGGTGGCGAGCGGCGAACGCGGGTATGCGCTCGAGTACATCGGCATGCTGCCCCTCGCCAAGGACTACGGCGCGTCGCGCATTTATCGTCTCGATCGACGCTGACGCGCGTTCGCGCGCTGCGCTGCCGCGCTAGTCGATCTTGAGCCCCACCGACTTGATCACCGGCGCCCAGCGCGCCGCCTCGTCGTCGACGAGCTTGGAAAACGCCTGCGGCGTGCCGCCCACCAGCGCGAACCCCTGCGCGTTCATCTTGTCGACGACGTCGGGCTCCTTGAAGATCGCGTTGATCTCGCGATTGAGGCGCTCGATCACCGCCGGCGGCGTGCCGGCCGGCACCATGATGCCGTTCCACGCCAGCGCCTCGAAGCCTGGATAGCCGGACTCGGCGATCGCCGGGATGCCGGGCAGCAGCGGGAAAGGCTTGGCGGTGGTGACCGCGAGCGCGCGCAGCTTGCCAGCCTTGATCTGCGCCTGCAGCGGCTGCATCACGGCGAACACCATCTGCGTCTCGTTCTGGATCGTCGCCATCACCGCCGGCGGCGAGCCGTTGAACGGGATGTGCACGACGTCGATGCCGGCCATCTGCTTGAAGAGCTCCATGTTGAGATGCGACGAGCTGCCGTTGCCCACCGAGGCGTACGAGAGCTTGCCGGGATTGGCCTTGGCGTAGGCGACGAGCTCGGCCAGCGAATGCACGGGCAGGCTCGCCGTCACGGCCAGCACGTTGGGCTGGCTGGTCGTGGTGATCACCGGCGCCAGGTCCTTCTTCACGTCGTACGGCAGCTTCTGCAGCAGCGGCGCGAACGACAGCGGGCCGTTGTAGCCGAGCAGCATCGTGTAGCCGTCGGGGGCGGCGTGCGCGACCTCCGCGGTGGCCACGGTGCCGCCCGCCGCGGGCTTGTTCTCGACGACGACCGTCTGCCCGAGCCGGGGGCCGAGCTTGTCGGCGATCGTGCGGCCGAGCACGTCGATCGAGCTGCCGGCCGGCGCGGTCATCACGAACTTGATCGGCCGCGCGGGCCAGGTGTCGGCGTGCACGGGCAGCGCGGCAAGGATCGCGCAGGCGGCGACGGCGGCGCGCCCAAGCGTGCGGATTGTCATGGTCGTTCTCCCCGGGGTCCGGCGGACGCGCTCATTCGACGCGCCCGCATAACAGGAATTCGAGCAGCGCCTTCTGCGCGTGCATGCGATTTTCCGCCTCGTCCCACACCACGCTCTGCGGGCCGTCGAGTACCTCGGCGGCGACTTCCTCGCCGCGATGCGCGGGCAGGCAGTGCATAAAGAGCGCGTCGGGCCTGGCCCGCCGCATCATCGGCGCGTCCACCGTCCAGTCGGCGAACGCGGCAAGCCGCGCTTCATTCTCGGCCTCGTAGCCCATGCTGGTCCACACGTCGGTGGTGACGAGGTCGGCATCGCGACATGCCTCGTGCGGATCACCGAATTCGGCGAGATGCCCGCGCTCGGCGGGAGCGATGCGCGCGGTATCGAGCGTATAGCCGGCGGGTGCCGCGACGTTCAGGCGGAAGTCGAAGATGCGCGCCGCCTGCAGCCAGGTGTAGCACATGTTGTTGGCATCGCCGATCCACGCCACGGTGCGGCCCGCGATCGTGCCTCGCTGCTCGACGTACGTGTACAGGTCGGCGAGGATCTGGCACGGATGGTATTCGTTGGTCAGGCCGTTGATCACCGGCACGCGCGAGTGCGCGGCGAAGCGCTCGATGATCGCCTGCTCGAACGTGCGGATCATCACCACGTCGACCATCCGCGAGATCACGCGCGCCACGTCCTCGATCGGCTCGCCGCGCGCGAGCTGGGTGTCGCCGCGGTTGAGGTTGATCGCGATGCCGCCGAGCTGGTTCATGCCGGCCTCGAACGACACGCGGGTGCGCGTCGACGCCTTCTCGAACACCATCGCCAGCGTGCGGTCGCGCAGCGGCTGGTAGAGCTCGTAGCGCTTGAACCGGTCCTTGATCCAGCGCGTGCGCGCGAACAGGTGCTCGAGCTCGGCCCTCGAGAAATCGGCGAGCTGGAGGAAATGGCGGGTGGGCGGCGTCATGCGACGCGATGCGGGCGGGCGGTCACGCGACGTCCGGTTCTGCAAACGGAAATGTTAGCACGCGCGCGGCTCCCGACATCGGCGCCGGCGCACGCGGACGCGCTGGCGCTACGCCCCCGGCGCGACAATCGCGCGATCGCGGCCGCCGCCCTTCGCCGCGTACAGCGCGCGGTCGGCGGCCGAGATGAGCTCGGCGAAGTTCTGGCCGTGGATGGGCGCGACCGCGATGCCGGCGGAGAACGTGAAGCCGGTCAGCGTCTCGCTCGCCCAGTCGACCGCCATCCCCCGCAGGCGGTCGGCCAGCGAGGCGAGCGCCACGGTCGCGCCTTCGCCATCGGTGTCCGGCAGCACGATGCAGAACTCCTCGCCGCCGTAGCGGCAGATGACGTCGGACGGGCGCAGCGCCGACGAGAACAGGCGCCCGATCATCATCAGCACCTTGTCGCCGGCGAGGTGGCCGTACATGTCGTTGACGCGCTTGAAACGATCGAGATCGATCAGCGCCACCGCCAGCGAGCTCGCGCGCCGCGCCGAGCCCGAGAGCAGCGCCGGCACCACCGAGTCGAGATAGCGGCGGTTGAAGAGCTGCGTGAGGGGATCGTGCACCGCCTCGCTGGCGAGACGCGATTGCAGCTCCTCGACCTCGCGCACCTTGCGCGACAATTCGTTGTTGAGCCGCTCGAGCTGGCGGTTGAGCGCCTCGCTCTCGCGCCGCTGGCGCTCGGCGCGATCGCGCTCGGCGCGCGCGTGGCGCAGCTCGTGGTCGAACTTGAGGAGGTCGTACTTGACGCTCGCGCGGTTGATGAGCCGCTCGCTGGTGGTGGCGAACAGGCGCTGGTGGCTCGCGTAGGCCGCCTCGAAGCGGCCGAGCGAGGCGTTGCGCGCGGCCACCAGCGCATACGCCTTGCAAAGTGTCGGCACGTGGTGCAGGCGCACCGCGGCATCGATCGCCTGCGCGAGTGCCGCGAGCGGGGCTTCGCCGGCATCGCGCGCATGGGCGAGCACCGCTTCGGCCCAGCGAAAGTTGACCTCGTTGTAGCCGCCCGGGTACTGCTCGTAGATGCGCCGTCCGAGCTCGACCGCGTTGGCGGCGTCGTCGAAGCGGCCATGATGCGAATAGACCTCCGCGGCGATCGCGCAATAGTGGTTCTGCGCGGCACGCGCGACGCGCAGCGTGGCGTCGCCCAGCATCGTGTCCACGGTGGCGAGCGCCGCGGGATGGTCGCCGAGCCCCTGCAGTGCCTCGGCGAGGTTGGAGCGCGCGTACAGCATCAGCTGCGGATTGTTGAAGCGCGACTGGATCTCCAGCGCGTCCTGGGCGAGCTCGCGCGCCGGCGTGTAGTCGCCGACCGTCACCAGCGCCGCCGCGAGGTTCGACATGACGGTCGGCAGCTGCGGCGAGAGGTCGACCGCGCGCAGCGTTTCCAGCGCCTGGTAGATGTAGCGGATCGCCTCGTCGATCTCGTCGGCGTAGAAGAACGTCGCGCCCAGCGCGTTGAGCAGCCAGAAACGGTCCTCGGGCGGCAGCAGCACCGCCGCTTCGTCGCGGATCGCCAGCAGCCGCTCGCGCGCCGGCAGCGGGGCCTGCTGCACGATCAGCAGGCGCGAGCTGCCGATTTCCGTGAGCAACTGGCCGCGGCGGTCGCCGACGGCATCGAACAGCACGCGGGCGCGCTTCAGCCCCGACTCGGCCTCGACCGGCATCGCCGAGAAGTACAGGTAGTTGAACGACAGCGTCAGTTCCGCCCAGGCCCGCGTGCGCTCGTCCGTGGCCGGATCGTCGACGAATGCGCGTGCCGACTCCTGCGCGACCGTGGGATCGCGGAAATGGCGCTCCCACAAGTCGATGCCGCGGTCCAGGGCAATCGCGGGCGAGGGGGTGGCGAGCGGAGGAGCGAGGACGGGCATCGGTGACGAATCGGCGGCGCGGTGCAATGGATGATCTTAGCGGCTGATGGCAACTATGCAAGGCTTCTGCCTGAACTGTGCCCTACATATTCGATGCGTAGAATCGAGGATGTGCCTGCCGAGCCGGAATCGCCCGCCACCGCGCCACGCCCCGACGCGGTGTTGTGGGGGGTCACCGCGGCGGGCCGCGTGTTTCGCCCGAGCGACTGGGCCGAGCGCCTGGCGGGACTCACCTCGGCGTTCGGCGCCGACCAGAAGCTCGTGTATTCGCCGCTCGTCTGCCCCGTCGACGTGCGGGGCGTGCGCGCGCTCGTCGTCGCGCACCGGTTGGCCGACCTCGAGCCGCGCCTGTACCAGTTCCTGATCAACTTCGCGCGCTACAACGATCTGGTGCTGGCCTACGAGCCGGGCGCGATCGATGCGCCGCGGCGCCTCGTTCCACCCGGCATGACCGCGGCCACTGCCGAGCCGCGCGAGCCGGTGTGAGGACCCGCGACTTCCCGCGCTCGCGCGCCGCCGTTGAAGCGGGCAAATGGCGCACATCGCTCGCCGTGACGGGTTTGCACACCACAGCCAAGGCGCGGCCACGGCCGGACGGCGCGCGCCGGGCGACAAAAAAGGCGCCCGCGTGCGGGCGCCTTCGACGGCGGGGCGCGCGCTGCGTCGGAACGCTAGGCGAGGCCCTTGATCGCCTGCGCGAGGCGCGACTTGGTGCGCGACGCGAGGTTCTTGTGCACGATTTTCTTGTCGGCGATGCGATCGATCGTCGACTGCGATTGCTGCAAAACCTTGCCGGCGGCGGCCTTGTCGCCCGCCGCGATCGCCTTCTTCACCTTCTTCACCGCGCTGCGGAGCTCCGACTTCAAGCTCGCGTTGCGTTTGCGCGTGGCTTCCGCCTGTTTCGCGCGTTTCTTGGCTTGCGCCGAATTCGCCATGACTGTGGATGTCCTCGTGGGTCGCCGCCGGCGCCGGCGCGAAGGCGCGCGCGGGCAGCTCGATCAAGATCTGCAAAGACTTGGAATACTATCCGATTTTTCCAATTCCCGCAATGCCTTAGCGTCGCGCGCGTGTTCCGCCCGCGCGTGCCGGCCGGCCTCACGCCATGAACCTCCTGCGCGTCGTCACCACCATCAGCGGCATGACGCTGCTGTCGCGGATCACCGGTCTCGCGCGCGAGAGCATCAAGGCCGCGGTGTTCGGCGCCGGCCCGGCGATGGACGCGTTCGAAGCCGCGTTCCGCCTGCCGAACCTGCTGCGGCGCCTGTTCGCCGAAGGCGCGATGAGCCAGGCGTTCGTGCCGATCGTCGCCGAATACCACCGGCGCCAGGGCGAGGAGGCCACGCGCGGTCTCGTCGCGCGCGCCGCCGGACTGCTCGCGCTGATCCTGCTCGTGGTGTCGGTGCTGGGCGTCATCGCCGCACCGTGGCTCGTCTACCTGCTGGCCGGCGGTTTCGCGCGGACACCCGGCAAGGTGGAGCTCACCGCGCAGATGATCCGCATCATGTTTCCGTACATCCTGTTCATCTCGCTCACATCGCTTGCGAGCGGCGTGCTCAACGTCTACCGGCGCTTCGCCGTGCCCGCGTTCACGCCGGTGCTGCTCAACCTCTGCGTGATCGGCGCGGCGGTGGTGCTGGCACCGTATTTCGATCCGCCGGTGGTGGCGCTGGCGTGGGGCGTCGCGGCCGGCGGCGTGGCACAGCTCGCGTTCCAGTTGAAGCCGCTCGCCGCGATCGCGATGCTGGCGTGGCCGCGCGTCGACTGGCGCGATCCCGGCGTGCGGCGCGTGCTGCGGGCGATGGGACCCGCGGTGATCGGCGTGTCGGCGGCGCAGATCTCCGCGCTCATCAACACCCAGCTCGCGGCGTGGCTGGGCGACGGCCGGATTTCATGGATCACGTATGCCGACCGCCTGATGGAATTTCCCAGCGCGCTCCTCGGCGTCGCCCTCGGCACGGTGCTGCTGCCGTCGCTCGCCAAGCATCACAGCGACGCCGACCCGGCCGCCTATTCGGCACTGCTCGACTGGGGACTGCGCCTCGCGTGCCTCACCGCGCTGCCGGCGGCGGTGGCACTGTGGGTGCTCGCGCTGCCGATGATCGTGACGCTCTACCAGTACGGGCACTTCTCCGCAAACGACGCGCTGCAGACGCGCGATGCGCTGCTCGGCTACAGCGTGGGGCTGCTCGGCATCATCCTGGTCAAGATCCTCGCCCCCGGCTTCTACGCGCGCCAGATGATGAAGACGCCGGTGAAGGTCGCGTTCGCCACCGTGCTCGTCACGCAGGCGATCGCGCTGACGCTGATGTGGCGGATCGGCCATGCGGGACTGACGCTCGCCACCAGCATCGGCGCGACCTTCAACGCCGCGATGCTGTTCGCCCTGCTCGTGCGCCGCGGCCTCTTCGAGCCGCGCCCCGGGTGGGGCGGCTTCGCCATGCGGATCGTCGTCGCGCTGTGCGTGCTGGCGGCGGTGCTGCTGGCGCTGGTCGGCCCGGCGGACGCCTGGCTCGCCGCCAGCCTCTGGCATCGCCTGTTGCGCCTCGCCGGCACCATCGCCGCCGGCGCGTTCGCCTATTTCGCGACGCTGGCGCTGCTCGGTTTCCGCATCTCCGATTTCGACCGGCGCGAGATGCACTGAGCCGCGGGTCGCGGCGGAGGCCGCGCTCGCGAGCGGCCGCCTCAGTCGCCGCCGCCGCGATGCGGACAGCGCGGCTTGGTGCAATCGGCGTAGAGGTATAGCGCGTGATCGCGGATCTCGAAGCCGCGGTCGTGGGCGATGCGGGTCTGCCGCTTCTCGATCTCGGCGTCGTAGAACTCCTCGACGCGGCCGCACTGCATGCACACCAGGTGGTCGTGGTGCGTGCCCTCGTTCAGCTCGAACACCGCCTTGCCCGATTCGAAGTGATGGCGCACGAGCAGTCCCGCCTGCTCGAACTGCGTCAGCACGCGATAGACGGTGGCGAGTCCGATGTCGAGATCCTCGGCCACCAGCATCCGGTAGACGTCCTCGGCCGTGAGATGGCGCACCTTCGAGTTCTCGAACAGGCTGATGATGCGCAGGCGCGGCAGCGTGGCCTTGAGGCCGGCGCTCTTGAGGTCGTGAGTCGTCATCGGCGGATGTCCGGGCGCGGGTCCGGGGCAGGACCCCTCGCGGCTATAATAGCCATTACATCAGGTCATTCCCATAGCGATTCAACGTGCTTCCGGTTTTTTCCCGCCGCCTCGCCGCGTGCGCCCTCGCCACGCTCGCGCTGTCGTCATGCCAGACGATGGACAGCATGGTGCCGAGCTGGCGCTCGTTCGGCGTCTACAAGCTCGACATCAACCAGGGCAACTACATCACGCAGGACATGGTCGACAAGCTGAAGGTCGGCATGACCTCGTCGCAGGTGCAATCGGTGCTCGGCACGCCGATGCTCGCCGACCCGTTCCACGCCGATCGCTGGGACTACCTCTACCGCTACACGCGCCAGGACAAGCTCATCGAGAACCGCGAGTTCCGCGTGTTCTTCGCCGACCAGAAGCTCGCGCGCTGGGAAGGCGACGAGGTGCCGAGGTCCGCCGTCGAGCTCAACCGCATCGCCGCCGAGCGCTCGCTCGGCAAGTCGGCGGACGACGATCGCGGCTTCTTCGATCGCCTGCTCGACATCTTTCACAAGCATGACTGAGCCGCTGCGCGCGGCGCGGCGCGGGCCATGACGTTGCGCATCGGCATTGCCGGCGTGTCGGGGCGGATGGGCCAGGCGCTGGTGGAAGCGGCGCTCGCCGCACCCGATCTCGCGATCGGCGCCGCGCTCGACGTCGCCGGAAGCACGCTGGTCGGCGCCGATGCGGGTGCACACCTGGGCCGCGCCACCGGCGCGATCGTCGGCACCGACGTCGACGCGGCACTCGCGCACTGCGACGTGCTGGTCGATTTCACGCGGCCCGCGGGCACGCTCGCGCACGCCGCGGCCTGCGCGCGCCACGGCAAGCGCCTAGTCGCCGGCACCACCGGCCTCGACGCCGCGCAGAAGGCCGCGCTGGCGGATTTCGCGACCCGCGTCGCGATCGTGTTCGCGCCGAACATGAGCATCGGCGTCAACGTGCTGCTCGCGCTGGTGGAGCTCGCTGCCGCGCGCCTCGGTCCGGACTTCGACATCGAGATCGTCGAGATGCACCATCGCCACAAGGTGGACGCACCATCGGGCACCGCGCTCGGGCTTGGCGAGGCGGCGGCGCGCGGCGCGGGGGTGGCGCTGGCCGACCACGCGGTGTACGCGCGCAAGGGCGTGACGGGCGAGCGCCGCGCCGGCGCGATCGGCTTCGCCACGCTGCGCGGCGGCGACGTCGTCGGCGAGCACAGCGTGATTTTCGCCGGCGCCGGCGAGCGCATCGAGCTCACGCATCGCGCGACGTCGCGCGCGACGTTCGCCGCAGGCGCATTGCGCGCCGCGCGCTACGTTGCCGGCCGGGCGCCAGGGCTGTACGGCATGCACGAGGTGCTGGGACTGTGACGACCGCGCGCGCCGCGCGGCGGAAGTCGCGGCGTGCACGATGCAGGCGGCGCGGAACGAGGCTTGCCGTCGCAGGGCGTTGGCGGTAGAATGCGTTGCTTCGAAGCGGGGAAGGGAAACCTTCCCCGTTTGCACGTCCGCCGCGCGTCGAATGCCATCGCGCGGGCGGCGTCGCCGCCGCGCGATCGCCCGTCGCGCGCTTCGAGGCGGACATCGCCGATCCTGCGTTCGCCGGCCCGAAACCATGCCCGATTCGCACGTCACTCCCGCTACGCCCGCACCGGCGGTGCTGTTCGCGCCGCGCCGGCCGGCAGTCCTCGCGCTCGCCGATGGCACGCTGCTGCGCGGCGTGTCGATCGGCGCCGACGGCCGCGCCGCGGGCGAAGTGGTGTTCAACACGTCGATGACCGGGTACCAGGAGATCCTCACCGATCCGTCGTACGCGGGCCAGATCGTCACGCTCACGTATCCGCACATCGGCAATGTCGGCGTCAATGCCGAGGACGTCGAGTCGCGCAAGCCCTTCGTCGCCGGCCTCGTAATCCGCGATTTGCCGAGGCAGGTGTCGAATTTCCGCGCGCAGAAGGATCTCGCGACCTATCTCGCGGAGAACGGCGTGGTGGCGATCGCCGACGTCGACACGCGCAGGCTGACGCGCATTCTGCGCGAGAAGGGCGCGCAGAACGGCGCCATCGTCGCCGCACCCGCGATCGACGCGGCCATCGAGCGCGCGGCACTCGACCTCGCGCGCGGCGCGCCGGCGATGGCCGGGCTCGATCTCGCCAAGGTGGTGACGGCGAGCGTCGGCTACGACTGGACGGCGAGCACGTGGGCGCTCGGCGCCGGCTACCGCGAAGCGGCGGCGGCGAAATTGCACGTCGTCGCCTACGATTTCGGCGTCAAGCACAACATCCTGCGCATGCTCGCCGAGCGCGGATGCCGCGTCACCGTGGTGCCGGCGAAGACAACCGCCGCCGACGTGCTGGCGTTGCGCCCCGACGGCGTGTTCCTGTCGAACGGCCCCGGCGATCCCGAGCCCTGTGACTACGCGATCGACGCCATCCGCGAGATCGTCGAGCGCGACGTGCCGACGTTCGGCATCTGCCTCGGCCACCAGCTACTCGGCCTCGCTTCCGGCGGACAGACGATCAAGATGAAATTCGGCCATCACGGCGCCAACCACCCGGTGCTCGACAAGGATTCCGGACACGTGTTCATCACCAGCCAGAACCACGGCTTTGCCGTCGATCCGGCGTCGCTGCCGGCCAACGTGCGCGTCACCCACGTGTCGCTGTTCGACGGCAGCCTGCAGGGGATGCAGCGCACCGACCGCCGCGCATTCAGTTTCCAGGGCCATCCCGAAGCGAGCCCCGGACCGCACGACATCGGCCATCTTTTCGACCGCTTCGTGGCGCAGATGACGGAGACCAAGCCGCAATGAGCACGACCACGGACGTCGCCGCCGTGCGCGCGGCACTCGACGAGGCCGCCGGCGCGCTCGACGCGCTGCGCGCCAATGCAACCGCCCTCGCCGCGGTGGCCCTCGCCGGCGAGCTCCTCGCCGCGACGTTCCTCGCGCGCGGCAAGGCGATCTCCTGCGGCAATGGCGGCTCGATGTGCGACGCGATGCACTTCGCCGAGGAGCTGTCGGGTCGCTTCCGCGACGACCGGCCGGCCTACGCCGCCGTGGCGATCAGCGATGTCACGCATCTCACCTGCGTCGGCAACGACTACGGCTTCGACCGCGTGTTCGCGCGCTACGTCGAGGCGCACGGCAACGCCGGCGACGTGCTGCTCGGCATCTCCACCAGCGGCACGAGCCGCAACGTCGTCGCCGCCGCCGAGGCGGCGCGCGCGCGCGGCATGCGGGTGATCGCGCTCACCGGCAAGCCCGGCTCGCCGCTCGAGGCGCTGGCCGACGTCGCCATCGTCACCGCGGGCGGGCGCTACGCCGACCGCGTGCAGGAGCTGCACATCAAGGTGATCCACATCCTGATCGAGCTGGTCGAGCGGCATCTCGCGGCGCCGGCGGCAGGGTAGCGCGGATGCCGAAGCGCACCGATCTCAAGTCGATCATGGTGATCGGCGCCGGCCCGATCGTCATCGGCCAGGCCTGCGAATTCGACTATTCCGGCGCGCAGGCCTGCAAGGCGCTGCGCGAGGAGGGCTATCGCGTCATCCTCGTCAACTCCAATCCGGCGACGATCATGACCGACCCGGAGATGGCCGACGTCACCTACATCGAGCCCATCACGTGGCCGATGGTGGCGAGGATCATCGAGCGCGAGCGCCCCGATGCGCTGCTGCCGACCATGGGCGGCCAGACGGCGCTCAACTGCGCGCTCGACCTGGCGCGCGAGGGCGTGCTGTCGAAGTTCGACGTCGAGCTCATCGGCGCGTCGAAGAAGGCGATCGACAAGGCGGAAGATCGCGAGAAGTTCAAGGCGGCGATGACGCGCATCGGCCTCGCCTCGGCGCGCTCGGGCAGCGCGCACACGATGGAGGACGCGCACCGCGTGCAGGCCGACATCGGCTTTCCCGCGATCATCCGCCCGTCGTTCACGCTCGGCGGCACCGGCGGCGGCATCGCCTACAACAAGGACGAGTTCGAGGAGATCTGCAAGCGTGGCCTGCAGATGAGCCCGACGCACGAGCTCCTGATCGAGGAATCGCTCCTCGGCTGGAAGGAGTTCGAGATGGAGGTCGTGCGCGATCGCAAGGACAACTGCATCATCGTCTGCTCGATCGAGAACCTGGACCCGATGGGCGTGCATACCGGCGACTCGATCACCGTGGCGCCGGCGCAGACGCTCACCGACAAGGAATACCAGGTGATGCGCGACGCCTCGATCGCCGTGCTGCGCGAGGTCGGCGTCGACACCGGCGGCTCGAACGTGCAGTTCGCGGTCAATCCCGCCGACGGGCGGATGATCGTCATCGAGATGAATCCGCGCGTGTCGCGCAGCTCGGCGCTGGCGTCGAAGGCCACCGGCTTCCCCATCGCCAAGATCGCCGCCAAGCTCGCGGTGGGCTACACGCTGGACGAGCTCGCCAACGACATCACGTCGGTTGCCGGCGGACGGCGCATGCCGGCGTCGTTCGAGCCGACGATCGACTACGTGGTCACCAAGGTGCCGCGCTTCGCGTTCGAGAAGTTCAAGGCCGCCGACGACCGCCTGACGACGCAGATGAAATCGGTGGGCGAGGTGATGGCGATCGGCCGCACGTTCCAGGAGTCGCTGCAGAAGGCGCTGCGCGGGCTCGAGACCGGCGTCGACGGCTTCAACCTGAAGTCGGTCGACATGGAGAAGATCAGCGACGAGCTCGCGTACCCGCGCGCCGAGCGCCTGTGGTACGTCGCCGACGCGTTCGGTGTCGGCATGTCGCTCGAGGAAATCCACGGGTACACGAAGATCGATCCGTGGTTCCTGTCGCAGATCAAGGAGATCGTCGACACCGAGCTCAAGGTCGAGACACGCACGCTGCAATCGATCACGCACGACGAGATGCGCGCGCTGAAGCGGATGGGCTTCGCCGACCGCCGGCTCGCGCACCTGTTGAAGTCCGACGAGGACGCCGTGCGCGCGCGGCGCCACGCGCTCGGCATCCGCCCGGTGTACAAGCGCGTCGACACCTGCGCCGCGGAGTTCGCCACGCAGACGGCGTACATGTATTCGACGTACGAGGACGAGGACGAATCGGCGCCGAGCGATCGGCGCAAGGTGATGGTGCTGGGCGGCGGCCCCAACCGCATCGGCCAGGGCATCGAGTTCGACTATTGCTGCGTGCACGCGGCGATGGCGCTGCGCGAGGACGGCTTCGAGACCATCATGGTCAACTGCAATCCCGAAACCGTGTCCACCGACTACGACACGTCCGACCGGCTGTACTTCGAGCCGCTGACGCTGGAGGACGTGCTCGAGATCGTCGACCGCGAGAAGCCGTGGGGCGTGATCGTCCAGTACGGCGGGCAGACCCCGCTCAAGCTCGCGCGCGCGCTCGAGAAGAACGGCGTGCCGATCATCGGCACGTCGCCGGACATGATCGACGTCGCCGAGGATCGCGAGCGCTTCCAGCAGATGATCGAACGGCTCGGCCTCAGGCAGCCCCCCAACCGCACGGCGCGCACGGAAGCCGAAGCGCTGGCGGGCGCCGAGGCAATCGGCTATCCGCTGGTGGTGCGCCCGTCGTACGTGCTCGGCGGGCGGGCGATGGAGATCGTGCACGACCCGCGCGACCTCGAGCGCTACATGCGCGAGGCGGTCAAGGTCAGCAACGATTCGCCGGTGCTGCTCGACCGCTTCCTCAACGACGCGATCGAGGTCGACGTCGACGCCATCAGCGACGGCAGCGACGTGCTGATCGGCGGCATCATGGAACACATCGAGCAGGCGGGCGTGCATTCCGGGGACTCGGCGTGCTCGCTGCCGCCGTTCTCGCTGTCGGCGGAGCTGCAGGCGGAAATGCGCCGCCAGACCGTGCTGATGGCGAAGGCGCTCGACGTCGTCGGACTGATGAACGTGCAGTTCGCTATCCAGAGCGGAACCGTCTATGTGCTCGAGGTGAATCCGCGTGCGTCGCGC
>DATBOK010000177.1:0-12714 GCA_036553845.1 Casimicrobiaceae bacterium | reverse complement strand
TGAAGCTGAAGCCGCTGCCGAGGATGTCGTCGCCGAGGAAGCCCGCGGAGTACGCCTCGGCCAGCGCCTCCTCGCAGCGCTCGTACGTATCCCAGATCTCGCCGTGGACGTAGTTGTAGCCGCGCGCGCAGCCCATCGCGTAGGCCGCGATCGCCATGCCCTCGATGACGCTGTGGGGGTTGTAGCGCAGGAGGTCGCGGTCCTTGAACGTGCCAGGCTCGCCCTCGTCGGAATTGCACACGAGGTACTTGGCGCCGGGAAACTGCTGGGGCATGAAGCTCCACTTGAGCCCGGTAGGGAATCCCGCTCCGCCGCGTCCGCGCAGCGCCGATTTCTTCACTTCGGCGATGATCTCGGCAGGTGGCGTCTTCGCCGCGAGGATCTTCTTCAGCGCGTCGTAGCCGCCGCGCGCGACATAGTCGGCCAGCCGCCAGTTGCGTCCGGTCAGCCCCGCCATCAGCACGGCGTCGGGGCCATAGTCGAGGAACTCGGAGGGTGCGTTCATGGCGCGGTGCCGCCCGCGGCAGGCTTCGCCGCGAGCTCCGCGACGAGCTCGTCCAGCCGCGCGTCGGACATGAAGCTGCACATGCGCTTGTTGTTGACCAGCATCACCGGTGCATCGCCGCAGGCGCCCATGCACTCGCCTTCCTTCAGCGTGAACAGGCCATCGGGCGTCGTCTGGTTGAAGCCGATGCCGAGCTTCGACTTGAGGTGCAATGCCGCGGCCTCGCCGCCCGACAGCGCACACGGCAGGTTGGTGCAGACCGCGAGCTTGAAGCGGCCGACCGGCGCCACGTCGTACATCGTGTAGAACGTCGCCACCTCGTACACGGCGACCGGGGGCATGCCGAGGTAGTGCGCGACCGCGTCCATCGTCGCCGTCGACAGCCAGCCGTGCTCGTCCTGGGCGATGGTCAGCGCCGCCATCACCGCGGACTGCCGCTGGTCGGACGGATACTTGGCGATCGCGCGGTCGATCCGCGCGCGCGCCTCCGCCGACAAGGGCGCGGCAGCATCCGCGTCGCGCCCGTTCGAATGCGGCGCGCTCATCGGTCGACTGATCCGAACACGATGTCCTGCGTGCCGATGATGGCGACGACGTCGGCGATCATGTGGCCGCGCGACATCTCGTCGAGCGCCGACAAGTGCACGAAGTCGGGGGCGCGCAGCTTGATCCGGTAGGGCTTGTTGGCGCCATCGGAGATGGCGTACACGCCGAACTCGCCTTTCGGGTGCTCGATCGCGGCGTAGACCTCGCCCGCAGGCACGTGCATGCCCTCGGTGAACAGCTTGAAGTGGTGGATCAGCTCTTCCATGTTCGTCTTCATCGACTCGCGCGACGGCGGCGCCACCTTGTGGTTGTCGACGATCACCGGGCCCGGATTGGCACGCAGCCACTCGATGCACTGGCGGATGATGCGGTTCGACTGGCGCATCTCCTCGACGCGCACCAGGTAGCGGTCGTAGCAGTCGCCGCTGGCACCCACCGGAATGTCGAAGTCCATCCGGTCGTACACCTCGTACGGCTGCTTCTTGCGCAGGTCCCACGGCACGCCCGAGCCCCGCAGCATCGGCCCGGTGAAGCCGAGCGCCAGCGCCCGCTCCGCGGTGACCACCCCGATGCCCACCGTGCGCTGCTTCCAGATGCGGTTCTCGGTGAGCAGCGTCTCGTAGTCGTCGACGTAGCCCGGGAAGCGGCGCGTGAAGTCCTCGATGAAGTCGAGCAGCGAGCCCTGGCGGTTCTCGTTCATGTCGGCCAGCGCGCGCGCGTTGCGCGACGCCTGCGCCTTGTACTGCGGCATGCGCTCCGGCAGATCGCGGTAAACGCCGCCGGGACGGTAGTAGGCGGCGTGCATGCGCGCGCCCGACACCGCCTCGTACATGTCGAACAGGTCCTCTCGCTCGCGGAAGCAGTACAGGAACGTGGTCATCGCGCCGACGTCGAGCGAGTGCGCGCCGAGCCACATCAGGTGGTTCATCAGTCGCGTGATCTCGTCGAACATCACGCGGATGTACTGCGCGCGGATCGGCACCTCGATGCCGAGCAGGCGCTCGATGGCGAGGCAATACGCATGCTCGTTGCACATCATGGACACGTAGTCGAGGCGGTCCATGTACGGCAGCGACTGGATCCACGTGCGCGTCTCGGCGAGCTTCTCGGTGGCGCGGTGCAGCAGGCCGATGTGGGGATCGGCGCGCTCGATCACTTCGCCGTCAAGCTCGAGCACGAGGCGCAGCACGCCATGCGCGGCCGGATGCTGCGGCCCAAAATTGATCGTGTAATTTCGAATTTCAGCCATCGTCAAAACCGACGGTCAATTTCGGCGTTCGCTAACTTGCGCCAGCAAGTTAAGCGCGGCCCGGCCGCGCGGCGAACGCTCAACTTGATCGTGTAATTACGAATTTCAGCCACGTCAGCCCTTGGCGAAGCCCGGTTCGTCGGCATAGGCCTCTTCGCGCACGATGCGCGGCACGATCTCGCGCGGCTCGATCGTCACCGGCTGGTAGATGACGCGCCCCTGCTGCGGGTCGAAGCGCATCTCCACCTGCCCGTAGATCGGAAAGTCCTTGCGGAACGGGTGACCGACGAAGCCGTAGTCCGTGAGGATGCGGCGCAGGTCGGGATGGCCGCTGAACATGATGCCGTAGAGGTCGAACGCCTCGCGCTCGAACCAGTTGGCGGCCGGCCACACGCCGACCACGCTGTCGATCACCGGAAACGCGTCGTCGGGGACGAATGCGCGCACCCGCAGACGCCGGTTGTGGGCGAGCGACAGCAGGTGGTAGACCGCCGCATACCGCGGCCGGTCGCGGGGTGCGCCGGTGTAGGTCGAGTAATCGACGCCGCAGACGTCAATCAGCTGCTCGAAGCGCAGCGCAGGCGTATCGCGCAGCGCGAGCATCGTGGACTTGAAGCCCCCGGCGCGCACTTCTGCCGTGACCTCGCCGCGATCGATCGTGGTCGCCACGAGCGCCGCGCCGAGGGCGTCGGCGACGGACTTCGCGAGCGTATCGAGGCGGGCGCTCATCCGCGGGCGATCGTGTTGGTGCGCCAGACCTTGTTCTGCAGCTGCAGGATTCCGTACAGCAGCGCCTCCGCCGTCGGCGGGCAGCCCGGCACGTAGATGTCGACCGGCACGATGCGGTCGCAGCCGCGCACCACCGAGTACGAATAGTGGTAGTAGCCGCCGCCGTTGGCGCACGACCCCATCGAGATCACCCAGCGCGGCTCGGGCATCTGCTCGTAGACCTTGCGCAGCGCGGGCGCCATCTTGTTGCACAGCGTGCCGGCGACGATCATCACGTCGGACTGGCGCGGGCTGGGACGGAACACTACGCCGAAGCGGTCGAGGTCGTAGCGCGCCGCGCCGGCGTGCATCATCTCCACCGCACAGCAGGCGAGGCCGAACGTCATCGGCCACATCGAGCCATTGCGCGCCCAGTTGATCACGGTGTCGAGCTTCGTGGTGACGAAGCCCTGTTCGAATACGCCCTCGAGTGCCATGCGGTTCCGCTAGCGGGTCATTCCCAGTCCAGCGCGCCTTTCTTCCATTCGTAGACGAAGCCGACGACCAGCACGGCCAGGAAGACCATCATCGCCATGAAACCGGCGACGCCGATGTCCGGCAGCACGACGGCCCACGGAAAGAGGAACGCGATCTCGAGGTCGAACAGGATGAACAGGATCGCCACGAGGTAGTAGCGGACGTCGAACTTCATCCGCGCGTCCTCGAACGCCTCGAACCCGCATTCGTAAGGCGAAAGCTTGGAGGGATCGGGCTTCGACGGCGCCACGAGGCTGCCGACCGCCAGCATCAGCCCGCCGAGGCCGAGGCCTACCGCGATGAAGAGCAGGATCGGGAAGTATTGTTCGAGCATCGTCGTCGCTTGCGGACCGGCGTCCTTTCATCGCCCCCAGATTGTCACCGGCCGTCGAGGATTCGACCGCATCGCGTACCGCGCGTTCGGTGGTGCCGACGGGGAGACTCGAACTCCCACGGCTTTCGCCACTGCCCCCTCAAGACAGCGTGTCTACCAATTTCACCACGTCGGCTTGTTCGTTCGCCTGCCCCGCCTGGCCCGCCGCACGCGGGGCGGACCGTCGTTGCGCTGCTGCAATCCTCGCCCTACTTCGGCACCTCGCCCGCTTTCGACGGCGCGCCGCCGCCCGCCGCGGGTACCGGATTCGCGGGTGGCGCAGGGTCGCCGGCCTTGGCCGGTGCCGCGTCCTTGGTCGCGGGTTCGGTGACCTGCACCCGGTCCATCAGGCCGCCGCCGCGCGCGCGGTAGTGCTGGGTGCCGATGTAGGTGAGCCCGACGCTGGTCAGGAAGAACACCGCGGCAAGCCACGCGGTGGTACGCGACAGGAAGTTGGCCGAGCCCGCGGCGCCGAACACGCTGCCCGCCGACCCGCTGCCGAACGCGGCGCCCATGTCCGCTCCCTTGCCATGCTGCAGCAGCACGAAGCCGCAGATGCTCGCGGCGACCATCAGATGCAGCACCAGCAGGACCGATTCCCAGATGTTCATGACCCGTTTCCTCGCGATTGCGCGGCTTGCGCGATCGCCAAAAATTCGTCCGCGTCGAGCGACGCACCACCCACCAGCGCGCCGTCGATGTCACGCTCGGCGAACAGCGCGCCGGCGTTGCCGGCCTTGACGCTGCCGCCATAGAGCAAGGGCACCCTCGCCGCACCCGCCGCCGCGAGACGCCGCCGCAGCAGTGCGTGCACCTCCTGCGCCTCGTGCGGCGTGGCGCTGCGTCCCGTGCCGATCGCCCACACCGGCTCGTAGGCAACGACGATGTCCGCGCTCGCCGCACCGAGCCTCGTCAGTACCGCGTCCAGCTGGCGCAGCACCACGGCGTGCGTATCCCCGCGTTCGCGCTCGGCCAGCGATTCGCCGATGCAAACGATGGGCGTCACGCCTGCAGCCAGCGCCGCCGCCGTCTTCGCCGCGACGACGTCGTCGCGCTCGCCATGCCATTGCCGCCGCTCCGAATGCCCGGCCAGCGCATAGGTGCAGCCAAACTCCGCGAGCATGGCCGCCGCGACCTCGCCCGTATACGCGCCCGACGCGTTCGCGCTCACGTCCTGCGCGCCCCAGGCGACATCACTGGCCTGCAGCGCCGCCTGCGCCTGCACGAGGTAAGGGAACGGCACGCACACCGCCAGCGCGCATTCGACTTCCGCCGCCGCCAGCGATGCCAGCAGCCGCGCGTTGGAGGCGAGGCTGCCGTTCTCCTTCCAGTTGCCGACCACAAGGCGCGCCGCCCTCTCGCGCGGCGCGCGATTTCTGCCCTGCGCGGGTGCTGGCGCGTGTTCCAAGCCCGAGGATCGTCCGGTATGCAAAAACCTCTCGATTATACCGCGTCGCGGCGGGCATCGGAACCGGCGCGCGCCGCCCGCGTGCAGGGCGGGCAGCGGCCGTTCTGCCCCGCGACGCCACATCGCGGTGCCGATTGCGGGGTGATGGGGCTCTCGCTACCATGGATGCTCGACGCACGGCGCGACTGCAACGCCGTTCGCGGCAGGGAGCCTCGATGAACGACGCGAAACGCGCACCACCTGGCATCGCGCTAGAACACCATTTTTCGCTGCAGGCCGACGCGTGGTCGCAGCCGGCGCCGCCACCAGAGCCGCCGATCCTCGTCGAGCGCGGCGAGGATCCGGGCACCGCGGTGGTGGCCTTCAAGGGCTTCGGCGGCGTGCTCAACCGCTCGCGCTTCGACTTCCTCGCGATCACCGGCCTTTTGCGCCACAGCCGGATCCTGCTGCGCGACGACTCGTTCACGTGTTATCTCGCCGGCATCCCGGGACTCGCCGACACCTGCGAAGCGCTGACCGGCGTGATCCGTGACCGCCTCGCCGAACTCGCGCCGACGCGCACGATGATGATCGGGCCGTCGGGCGGCAGCTTCGCGGCGATCCTCTACGGGCACCTCCTGGGCGCCGACGACGTCCACGCATTCGCGCCCTTCACCAATCTCGACCCGCAATGGTCGGTCGAGCACGGCGACCCGCAGGATCGATTGCGGCATGCCGCCACGCTCGAGCGGCTTGCCGCCCTGCCGCCGCAGGCGCAGCGCTACTTCGACCTTTGCGAGGTGCTGCGCGGATGGAACGGCCACACGCGCTACAACATCCATGTGTGCGCGAATTCGCCGCGCGAGTTGAAGCGCGCCGCGCGGCTGGAGGGCTTGCCGGGCGTGACGGTGCATCGCCATCCGTGCGACACGCACCGCGTCGTGTCGTGGCTCGCGGGCCGCAAGCGGCTCATGCCGCTGCTGCGCGCCGAGAACCAGCCGGACGTCGCGGCCGTCGTCGCCAAGGGCGCAAACGTCGGGGACGCCTGACGGCCGGCACGCCGGCGCGAAATCCTGGCTACGACCTCGACGCGGCCTGCCGAGCCGGGCCCCGCGAAGGGCGCAGGCGCGGCTTGATCCAGGCCACGAGGTCCGCCGCGATGCCGGCGAGATCGCGCGCCAGCACATCATGCCCGGCGTGCGGAAGCAGCGTCGTCTCGTCCATGTAAAGACGGCGGTTGATCTCGACCTGCAGGCTGTGACGGGCCGCGCCCGGTTGGCCATGACGGCGCACGATCTCGACACCCTTGTACGGATCGTTGATGGCGACGCTGTACCCGCGCGCGGCGAACAGGTCGCGCACCTGCGCGGTGAACGCGGGATCGCAGGTGGTGCCATCGCGGTCGCCCAGCACGATATCGGCGCGTGCGCGGCCGGGGTCGTCGGCCAGCGCGTCGCCCACCGCGGGCATCGAATGACAGTCGAGGTGCCACGCCGCGCCGAACGCGTCGTGGCACTCGTCGATCGCCGCCGCCAGCGCCGCGTGGTAGGGACGCCAGTAGGCGTCGATGCGATGCGCGACCTCGGCCACGCCGAGCTTGCGCGCATACAGGGGCACGCCGTGGCGCGCCAGGCGCCAGACGAGGCCGATGCCCTGCTCCGTCTTGCGTGATGGCGACAACGGATGCGGCCAGCGCTCGCCGTCGGCGAACAGCGCGGGGTCGATGTCGGCAAGGCTGCGGTTGGGATCGATGTAGGCGCGCGGAAACACCGCCTCGACCAGCGTCGCGCCGTGCGCCAGCGCACCACGCCAGAGCCGCGCGACGTGGGTGTCCTCCGCCTGGCGCACTTCGGCGCGCGGCGGCGCGTGGTCGAAGTCCGGCGGGTACCACTCGCCGGAGTGCGGCGAGTCGAGCACCAGCGCCGCGGCGATCGACGGGCGGTGCACGATGACAGGCGCGGTCATGACACCGTCTCGTTCAGCCAGCAGGCGCTCGCGCGTCCGGGGGCGATATCGACGAGCGGCGGCGATTCGACGCGGCAGCGCGGCATCGCATGCGGGCAGCGCGGATGGAAATGGCAACCCGGTGGCGGCGCGATCGGCGACGGGATCTCGCCCTTGATCGGCACGAACGTGCGCTTTTTCGCTTCGACCTTGCCGACTTCGGCCAGCAGCGCCTGGGTATACGGATGGTTCGGCGCGCGAAAGATCTCGGCCGTCGGACCGCTCTCGACGACGCGTCCCAGGTACATGATCACCACGCGGTCGCTGATGTGCTGGACGACGCCGAGGTCGTGACTGATGAAGAGGTAGGTGAGGCCGAGCGCTGCGCGCAGGTCGGCGAACAGGTTCAACACCTGCGCCTGGATCGACACGTCGAGCGCGGCCACCGACTCGTCGCACACCAGGAATTCCGGCTTCACGGCGAGCGCACGGGCGATGCCGATGCGCGCGCGCTGGCCGCCCGAGAACTGGTGCGGAAAGCGCCGCATCAGCGTCGGATCGAGGCCGACCCGGTTCAATTGCAGGCCGACGAATTCGGTGCGCTGTTGCGGCTGGATGAGGCCGTGCGCGACCGGCGCCTCGCCGACGATGTCGATCACGCGCATGCGCGGATTGAGCGACGCATACGGATCCTGGAAGATCATCTGCATCCTGAGCTGCAATTCGCGCGCCTTCGCGGGCGGCAGGGCGTCGACCGGCGCGCCTTTCCAGCGGCGGCGGCCGGCGGACGGCGCAAGCAGCCCGATCGCCAGGCGCCCGAGCGTCGACTTGCCGCAGCCCGATTCGCCGACGAGGCCGACGACCTCGCCGGCGGCGATCGCGAGATCGACGTCATCCACCGCGTGCACGACTTCCGGACGCGCGTTTGCACCGAGCATATTGGCGATGCGCGTCGCGACGTCGAGCGACTTGACGAACCGCTTGGAGACCGCTTCGAGCGCGATCAGCGGCGTGCCGCCGGCAGGGGCCGCGACGCCGGTCATGAAGCCAGCGGATGAAAGCAGCGCATCGTGTGCGCGGCGCTGCCGCGCGGCGCCGGCGTCGCCGGCGGCATGGCCTCGCACATCGCATCGGCGCGCGCGCAGCGGTCGCGGAATGCGCAACCCGGCGGCAACGCGAGCAGTGACGGCGCCATGCCGGGAATCTGCCGCAGGCGCTCGCCGTGGACATTACGCGACGGCACGCTGTCGAGGAGCCCCTGCGTGTAAGGGTGCGCAGGATGGTCGAGCACGTCGGCGGTCGATCCCTCCTCCACGATCTTGCCGGCGTACATCACGCAGATCCGGTCGGCGAGGCCGGCGATCACCGACAGGTCGTGGGTGATCCAGATCAGTGCCGTGCCGGTTTCGCGCGCGAGCTTCTGCACTTCGTAGAGGATCTGGCCCTGGATCGTCACGTCGAGCGCCGTGGTGGGCTCGTCGGCGATGATGACGTCGGGGTCGTTGAGCAGCGCGATCGCTATCGCCACGCGCTGGCGCATGCCGCCGGAAAACTGGTGCGGATACGCCTTGAGGCGGGAGTCGGGCGCGGCGATGCCGACGCGCACCAGCGCCGCGCGCGCGCGCGCCAGCGCCTCGGCCTGCGACACGCGCGCATGCGCGAGGATCGCCTCGGTCATCTGGTGATCGACGCGCAGCACCGGATTGAGGGTCATCATCGGGTCCTGGAAGATCATCGCCAGGCGATTGCCGCGCATCGCGCGCATGGCCTCGGCGGGCAGCGTCGTCAGCTCGGTGCCACCGAGGCGGATGCTGCCGTCGACGATGCATCCCGGGGGATCGACCAGACCCATCAGCGAATAGCCGGTCATCGACTTGCCCGAGCCCGACTCTCCGACCAGTCCCAGCACCTCGCCGCGGGCGAGCGTGAAGGACACGTCGTCCACGGCCTTGGCTACGCCTGCGCGCGTGAAGAAGTGCGTGCGCAGACCACGCACCTCGAGCAGCGGCGGCGCGTCCGTGGCCGCCGCGCTCATCGCGAAAGACGCGGATTCAGCACGTCGCGCAGCTGATCGGCGACGAGATTGATGCTGACGATCGTCAGCAGCAGCGCGATGCCGGGAAAGAAGCTGATCCAGTACTTGCCGGACAGCAGGTACTGGTAGCCGTTGGCGATCAAGAGGCCGAGCGACGGCTCGGTGATCGGCAGGCCGAGGCCGAGGAACGACAGCGTCGCCTCCAGCGCGATCGCCGCGGCCACTTGCACGGTGGCCACCACGATCAGCGGCGGCAGGCAGTTCGGCAGCAGGTGGCGGAACACGATGCGCATCGGCGACAGCGCGAGGCAGCGCGCCGCCTCGATGTATTCCTTGCGCCGCTCGACCAGCGCGGCGCTGCGCACGGTGCGCGCATAGTAGGCCCATTGCACGGTGACGAGCGCGGCGATCACCTTGCCGATCCCCTGCCCCAGCACCGCGATCAGGATCAGCGCGATCAGGATCGACGGGAACGACAGCTGGATGTCGACGACGCGCATCGTGACCGTCTCGACACGTCCGCCGAGGTAGGCGGCAACAAGGCCGGCGGCGAGACCGATCACAAGCGCCAGCACCGTGCTCGACACGCCGACGAAGATCGAGATGCGCAGCCCGTAGAAGATCGCCGAGAGCATGTCGCGTCCCTGGTCGTCGGTGCCGAGCCAGAATGTGCCGCTGCTGCTCGCCGACCCTGGAGGCAGCTTGCCGTCCATGACGTCGATCTGCGCGAGGTCGTAGGGATCCTGCGGCGATATCAGCGGCGCTAAGATCGCCGCCAGCACGAGCAGGCACAGCAGCGCGAAGCCGAACGTCGCCACCGGATTGGAAAAGAAGTCGGCGACGACCCGCCGCCACGGCGATTCGGCGGCGCGCGCGACGACCGGCGCGGCGTCGGTGCTCATCGCTTGCCGGCTCGCGGTCCGCGGCACGCTCGCGCCATCGCGCTAGCCCTTGGCATCGGTCAGCCGCACGCGCGGGTCGAGCGCCGAATAGACGAGGTCGACGACGAGGTTGATGACGATGAACAGCGTGACGATCACGAGCAGGTAGGCGACGATCACCGGGCGGTCGAGGAAATTGATCGAGTCGACCAGCAGCTTGCCCATGCCGGGCCAGGCGAACACCGATTCGGTGACGATGGCGAACGCGATCAGCGCGCCGAACTGCAGGCCGATCACCGTGACGATCGGGATCAGGATGTTGCGCAACACGTGCACGCCGATCACGCGCGCGTTGGACAGGCCCTTGGCGCGCGCGAACTTGACGTAGTCCTGCAGCAGCGCCTCGCGCGTGCCGGCGCGCGTGAGGCGGATCATCAGCGCGACGTTGAACAGCGCGAGGTTGGTCGCCGGCAGCACCAGGTGCCGCCAGCCATCGAGCGTCAGGAACGACACCGGCACGCCGAACAGCGGCACGGTCTCGCCACGGCCATTGGAGGGCAGCCAGCCGAGCATCACGGAGAACACCATGATCAGCATCAGGCCGACCCAGAACGTCGGCAGCGAAAAGCCCAGGATCGATCCCGCCATGATCGTGCGGCCGCCCACGGAGTCGGGCTTGAGCCCCGCCCACAGTCCGAGCGGGATGCCGAGCACGATCGCGAACAGCATCGCCACGCTGGCGAGCTCCAGCGTCGCCGGCATGCGCTCGAAGATGAGGCCGAGCGCCGACGTGCTATGCACGAAGGAATGCCCGAGGTCGCCGTGCAGCGCGTCGCGCAGGAACACCACGTATTGCATCCACAGCGGCTGGTCGAGCCCGAGCGCGTGGATCGCCTGCGCGCGCTCCGCCTGGTCGGCCTGGGGATTGATCAGGATGTCGATCGGGTTGCCGACCGCGTACACGCCGGCGAACACGATCAGCGACATCACCAGCAGCACGACGACGCTCTGCAGGCAGCGGCGGATGAGGTAGACGAGCACGGGCGGTCAGGCGCGCGGGCGGACGCGAGGAGTGCCGGCCGCCCGCGCGTTCCGGCGAAGGGCTACTTCGCCGTGTGGAACTGGTAGGCGAGCGTGTACTCGTCGGTGCGCGGGATGTACTGCACGCCCTTCTTCGTCGCCCAGATGGTGAACTGGAAGTGGATCGGCATCAGGCCGAGATCGTCCATCGCAAGCTGGGTCGCGCGCTGCAGCATCACCCTGCGGTTGTCGTCGTCGACTTGCTGGATCGCCTGCTCGATCAGGTAGTCGACCTTGGGATTGCTGTACCGCCCCCAGTTGACGGCGCCGAGCCCCTTCGAGGCATCATAGGTCGCCAGCAGCGATCGCAGCGGCGAGCTCGCCTCGCCCGTCGACGCGCCCCATCCCACCATGTGGAAGCTGAATTCCTGCTTCGACGCACGCGACGAATACGGCCCCATCGGCGCCGTCTCGACCTTGCACACGATGCCGATCCGCGTCAGCATCTGCGCGACCGCCTGCACGATCTTCTCGTCGTTGACGTAGCGCCCCGCGGGGCCGTGGATCGTCAGGTTGAAGCCATCCGGGTAGCCGGCTGCCGCCAGCAGCTTCTTTGCGCCTTCCGGGTCGTAGGCATCCGGCTTCAGCGTGGGCACGAAGCCGAACAGGTGATCGGACACGAGCTGCCCCGACGGCACCGCCTGGCCTTCCATCACGCGGTCGGCGATCGCCTTGCGGTTGATCGCCTTGGACATCGCGCGGCGCACGCGCAGGTCGAGGAATGGATTCTTGGCGAGCGGCTTGCCGTCCTTGCCCGTGACGAACGGGCTCGAGCGGTCGAGGAAGTCGAAATTGAAGTAGATGACGCGGTGCGAGATCTTCGAGGTCACCGTGAAGTTCGGGTCAGCCTTGATCTTCGCGAGATCGGCCGTCGGCGGCTGCTCGATGGCGTCGACGTCGCCGGACAGCAGCGCCGCCGTGCGCGCCGCCTCGTTCTTGATGATCTTGAACGTCACTTTCTTGTATGCCGGCTTGTCGCCCCAGTAGCTGTCGTTGCGCTCCAGCTCGATGCGGTCGCCGCTGACGTAGCGGACGAACTTGTACGGACCGCTGCCGATCGCCGCCTTGCCCGAGTTGAAATCCTCCGTCGTGGCGTTCGCCGCGACCTTGTGCGACACGATGTAGATGGTCGACAGGTCGTTCGGCGCGAGCGGGTACGGCGTGGCGTAATGGATGTGCAGCGTGTAGGGATCGACGACGTCGATCTTGGTGATCGCCTTCGTGTACGCGGTGAAGCGCCCCGGGCTGTTGGGCACGTTCGGCACCCGGTTGATCGAGAACACGACGTCGTCGGCGGTGAGCTCGCTGCCGTCGTGGAACTTGACGCCCTTGCGCAGCTTGAACTCCCAGGTCGTCGGGTCGATCGTCTTCCACGACGTCGCGAGCCCCGGGATCATCTGCGAGTCCGGATCCATCCGCACCAGCTTGTCGAAGATGTGCTCGGCGACGTTGTTGTTCGGGAAGAGATT
>DATBOK010000161.1:0-9280 GCA_036553845.1 Casimicrobiaceae bacterium | reverse complement strand
GACGCGCGTCACTTCGGCGGTGATCAGCTCGCCTTGGCGCATTTCCTGGCGCGCGAGCGATTCCTCGAACAGCGCCGCGAAATTCTCAAGCGGCGCGGGTTGTGCGGTGTGTGTAGCGGTAGCCATTCGGGTTGGTGCCTTTCGTCAGGCCGCGGGTGCGAGAACCCAATGTCTCGAACGCCGCGGGTTGGTTGTCGTCGGCCGTCTCGCGTCGCCCGGCCAGGGCGTCGCCGACGGTTCTTTCATGTGCTCGCCGCCGCCAAGCCGCGTTCGCGGCACAGCGCCAGCACGGCTGCGATCGATGCCTCCGGCGCCACGCCGGTGGTGTCGAGGCGCACGGCGTCGGGCGCTGCGGCCAACGGCGCCGCGGTGCGTCCGGCATCGCGCGCATCGCGGGCCGCGATTTCACGCAAAAGACTTTCAATGGTAACCGAGATTCCTTTTGCGATCAACTGTTTATGGCGCCGGCCTGCCCTTTCCCCGGGGCTCGCCGTGACGAAAACCTTGAGCACGGCGTCGGGAAAGATGACCGTTCCCATGTCGCGGCCGTCGGCGACCAGCCCGGGCGGTTGGCGGAAGGCCCGCTGGCGCTCGGTCAGCGCCGCCCGCACCCCGGGGTGGACGGCGACGTGGGAGGCGGCCGCCGAGACATCCTCGCCGCGCAGCGTCTCGCTGACGTCGCGCCCGGCGAGGAGCACGCGCCCGGCGCCGAAGGTGGCGTCGAGCGAACGGGCGAGCGCCGCCAGCGCCGCCGCGTCGTCGAGGGCGGTCCCGCTGTCGAGCGCCCGCAGCGCCACCAGGCGATACAGCGACCCGCTGTCGAGCAGGTGAAAGCGCAGCGCCGCGGCCACGGCGGCGGCGATCGTGCCCTTGCCCGACGCGGCCGGGCCATCGACGGCGACGACCGGCACCGCGGCGCCCCCGCTCACGATGACTCCCTCCGCGGCGCGTTTCGCGCGCGTCCGCCCCCAGGGGGGCGAGCGCCTCGGGGCGGCCCTTCGGCCGGTTCACGTTCGCCCCGAAGCGCGCTTCCCGTGCCACCCCCCTCAGGGGGGCGAGCGCCTCGGGGCGGCCCTTCGGCCGGTTCACGTTCCCCCCGAAGCGCGCTTCGCGCGCCACCCCCCTCAGGGGGGCGAGCGCCTCGGGGCGGCCCTTCGGCACTCATGCGACGAGACTCGCGAAGCGCGCGAAGAAGTCGGGAAAGGTCTTCGCCACGCAATCGGGGTCGCGGATCGTCACACCGGCGCCGCCGAACGCGGCCAGCGCGAAGCACATCGCCATCCGGTGGTCGTCGTAGGTGTCGATCGTCGCCGGGCGCCACACGACGGGCGGCGTCACGCGCAGCCAGTCGGCCCCCGCCTCGACCCCGGCACCCACCTTTGCCAGCTCGGCCGCCATCGCCGCAATGCGGTCGGTTTCCTTGACACGCCAGCTGCCAATTCCGGCGAGCGTGGTCGGCGCCGTGGCGAAAAGCGCGGTCATCGCCAGCGTCATCGCCGCGTCGGGGATGGCCGTGCAGTCCAGCGTGCCGCCGTCGAGCGGGCGGCCGCGGCGCGCCTCGATCGCGTTGTCCTCGAAGCGGATGTCGGCACCCAGTTGCGCGAGCGTGTTGGCGAATGCGATGTCCCCCTGGATCGATGCGCGGCCGACACCTTGGACACGTACCGGACCGCCGCCGAGCACCCCGGCCGCGAGAAAATACGACGCCGAGGACGCGTCGCCTTCGACGTCGAGGCGACCCGGCGACACGTAGCGCGCACCCGCCGGCACGACGAACGTCGCCGCATCCGGGGTGGCGACCTCGACGCCGAATCGCCGCATCAGGCGCGTGGTGATCTCGACATACGGCCGCGAGATCAGCGGCGTGGTCACCGTGACGCGCATCGCCTGCCGCGCGACCGCCGGATGGCGCGGCAGCGCCATCAGCAGGGCCGACAGGAACTGGCTCGATACGTCGCCGCGCACTTCCACGCGGTCGGTCTCGTGCGCGTCGAGCGGCGCGATGGCCAGCGGCGGATGGCCCTCGCCGCCGCGGTAGCCGATCGACGCTCCCAGCGTGCGCAACGCGTCGACCAGGTCGCCGATCGGGCGCTCGCGCATGCGCGCGACGCCATCGAGCACATGGTGACCGTCGGCCATCGCCAGCACGGCGGTGAGCGGTCGGAACGCCGTGCCGGCGTTGCCGAGGAACAGGTTCGAGTCCCCGCCGCCGAGATGCGGACGCCCGGTGACGTCCACCGTGCGCGTGGCGCCGTGCACGCCGATGTCGACGCCGAGCACACGCAGCGCCGCGATCATCACGCGCGTGTCGTCGGCGTCGAGCACGTCGTGCAGTCGCGTCGTGCCCTGCGCCAGCGCCGCGAGCAGCAGCGCGCGGTTGGTGATACTTTTCGATCCGGGCAGCGCAATCGTGCCCGCCGCGCTGCGTGCGGGCGCCAGCGTGAGCGTGGCGCTCATGACCTCATGTCGCCGTCGCGCGCCGCCTGCCAGCGCAGCCGCGCCGCGCGTGCGCGCGCGAACAACGCCTCGAGCGCGTCGCCGTCGCCGGCGGCGATCGTCGCGCGCACGCCGGCCAATGCCTCCCCGAAGCGGTCGAGCTCGGCGAGCAGCGCCGCGCGATTGGCGAGTGCCACATCGCGCCACATCTCGGGCGAGCTGGCCGCGATGCGCGTGAAGTCGCCGAACCCGGTGCCGGCATGCGTGAACAGCGCTGCCGCATCGGCGCGCGCCGCGAGCTCCGCCACCAGCGTGTGCGCGAGGATGTGCGGCAGGTGCGACACCGCGGCGAAGATGCGGTCGTGTTGCGCCGCGTCGAGGCGCGACACTACGGCACCCGCGGTGCGCCACATCGCCTCGACGGTGGCGAGCGCAGCTGGCGCGGTGGTGGCGAGCGGCGTGACGATGACGCTGCGCCCGCGGAACAGCCCGGCGTCCGCGGCGGTCGCACCGGAGCGCTCGCTGCCCGCGATGGGGTGCGCCGGCACGAAGCGCGCGGCGGCGGCGCCCAGGTGCGCATCTGCTGCGTCGACCACGTCCTGTTTCGAGCTGCCGGCGTCGGTCACCACGGTACTCGTGCCCAGGTGCGGTGCGATCGCCGCGAACAGCGACGCGGACTGCGCGACCGGTGCTGCGACGAGCACGACGTCGGCGTCGGCGAGCTCCGCCTGCCACGCGTCGTCGAGGCGGTAGGCGCGATCGACGATTCCGCGCGCCAGCGCCGCGTCGAGATTCGCGCGCGTGCGGCCGAGGCCGACCACGGTGCCCACGGCGCCGGCGTCGCGCAGCGCCAGCGCGAGCGAGCCGCCGATGAGGCCCACGCCGGCAATCACGAGCTTCGCCATGCGCGGCATCGCGCTCCGCCTATCGCGCCAGCGCCGCCGGCAGCACTTCGAGCAGGCGGGCGTTCTCGTGGGGCAGGCCGACGGTCACGCGGATCCATGCCGGCATGCCGTAGTTGGCGACCGGGCGCACGATGACGCCCGCGCGCAGCAGCCGGTCGAACACGCGCACGCCGTCGCCGACGTCGACCAGCACGAAGTTGCCGTGCGACGGCAGGTGGCGCAAGTGCAACGCGTCGAAGCCGGCGCGCAGCGTGCGCATCCCCTCGTCGTTGAGGCGCCGGCTCTCGGCGACATAGTCCTGGTCGGCGAGCGCCGCGATCGCCGCCGCCTGCGCCAGCGAGTTGACGTTGAACGGCGGGCGCACGCGATTGACGAGGTCGGCGAGATCGGCGTGCATGACGCCATAGCCGACGCGCAGGCCGGCGAGGCCGTACGCCTTGGAGAACGTGCGCGAGATCACGAGGTTGGGCTGGCGCGCGATCCAGCGCGTCGCATTGGCGTCGTCCTGCGGCGCCAGGTATTCGTTGTAGGCCTCGTCGAGCACGACGACCACGTCGCGCGGCACGGATTCGACGAACCGCGCCAGCGGCGCGGGCGCGATCCACGTGCCGGTCGGATTGTTCGGGTTGGCGACGAACACCACGCGGGTGGCCGGCGTGATCGCGTCGTGCATCGCCGCGAGGTCATGGCCGAAGTCGCGCGCAGGCACTTCGCGGCCATGCGCGCCGCGTGCCTGTGTCGCCAGCGGATACACGACGAAGGCGTACTGCGAATAGACGGCCTCGTCGCCGGGCCGCAGGAACGCCAGCGACACGAGCTCGAGGATGTCGTTGCTGCCATTGCCGAGCACGATCTCGCGCGAGTCGATGCCGAAGCGCCGGGCGATGGCGTCCTTCAGCGCGAAGCCGTTGCTGTCGGGATAGCGCGTCACGTCGGCCATCGCCGCGGCCACCGCGCGCGCTGCCGCCGGGCTCGCGCCGCGCGGATTCTCGTTCGACGCGAGCTTGACGATGGATGCCGCGTCGAGGCCGAATTCGCGCGCGAGCTCGTCGATCGGCTTGCCGGCGACGTAGGGCGCGATGCGGCGGATGTATTCCGGCGCGCGGCCGGCGGCGCCCAACTCGCTCATGGAATCCCCGCGGCGGCGGCGGATGGCGATGCGATCGGCGCCGGATACGAGCCGAGGAGCTTCACGTAGGGGGCGATGGCGCGCAGCTCGGCGAGCGCCTTGGCCACCGGGGCATCATCGGCGTGGCCGCCGACGTCGACGAAGAACAGGTATTCCCAAAGCTCGACGCGTGACGGCCGCGACTCGACGCGCGACATCGACACGCCATGGCGCGCGAACGGCTCGAGCACCGCGACCAGCGCGCCGGGCTTATTGGGGCAGGCGATCACCACCGACGTCTGGTCGTGGCCGGAGGCGCCCGCGGCGTGGCTGCCGAGCACCCAGAAGCGGGTCGTGTTGTTGGGCTCGTCCTCGATGTTGCGCACCAGGATCGGCACGGCGTGGATCGCTGCCGCGTTCTCGCCGGCGATCGCCGCGGCGCCGGGTTCGGCGGCGGCGAGGCGCGCCGCCTCGGCGTTGCTCGCCACCGGCACGCGCGCAGCATGCGGCAGGCTGCGCGCCAGCCAGCGCGTGCACTGCGCCAGCGACTGCGCGTGCGAGTAGACGCGCGTGACGGCGTCGAGCGTCGCCGCGCGCGTCATCAGGTGCTGCTGCACGCGCAGTTTGGCCTCGCCGCAGATGGCGAGCGGCGTCTGCGCGATGAGGTCGAGCGTGCGGCCGACCGCGCCTTCGGTGGAATTCTCCACCGGCACCACCGCGTAATCGACCTGCCCGCTCTCGGCGCCACGGAACACCTCGTCGATCGACGCGTACGGCACGGCGTCGACGAACTCGCCGAAATGGCGGTGCACGGCGGCGTGGCTGAACGTACCCTGCGGCCCGAGGTAGCCGACGGTCAGGCGGCGCTCGAGCGCGAGGCACGCGGACATGATCTGGCGAAACACCCCGACCACCGACTCGGCCGGCAGCGGCCCGGGATTGGCCGCGGCCATCCGCGCCAGCACCTGCGCTTCGCGCTCCGGCCGGTAGGCTGCGCTCGCGCCCTTGATCGCGCCGATGGCATGCGCGTGCGCGGCGCGCTCGGCGAGTCGCGCGAGGATCGCGTCGTCGAGATCGTCGATCGCCGCGCGATGGCGTGCAATGTCGTCGTCGGTGCTCATGGACCTCAGCCGTGTTCGCGTGCGAATTGGTTCAGGTAGTCGACCAGTGCCTGCACCCCGGCCAGCGGCATCGCGTTGTAGATCGACGCGCGCATGCCGCCCGCCACGCGGTGTCCCTTGAGCTGCACGAGGCCGCGCGCCTTGGCGCCGGCGAGGAAATCATCGTCGAGCCGGCTGTCGGGGAGGAAGAACGGCACGTTCATCCGCGAGCGGTTCGCGGGCGCGACGTCGTTGCGGTAGAAGCCGCAGTCGATGGTGGCGTAGAGCAGCGATGCCTTGGCGATGTTGGCGCGCTCGATCCCGGCAATGCCGCCCTGCGCCTCCAGCCACTCGAACACCAGGCCGGCGACGTAGATCGCGAACGTCGGCGGCGTGTTGAGCATCGAATCCGCCGCCGCCTGCTTGGCGTAGCTGAACACGCTCGGGCAGTCGTCGCGCGCGCGGTCGAGCAGGTCGTCGCGCACGATCACCAGCGTCAGCCCCGCGGGGCCGATGTTCTTCTGCGCGCCGGCATAGATGACGCCGAAACGCGCGACGTCCACCGCACGCGACAGCATGTGCGAAGACATGTCGGCGACGATCGGCACGTCCGCAGGCAGCGCCGCGGGATCGGGCCACGCCGCGTATTCGACGCCGCCCAGCGTCTCGTTGGTGCAGACATGAACGTAGGCGGCATCGCGCGCGACGCGCCACGTCGCCTGCGCCGGCACGTAGGTGAAGCCGCGGTCTTCGGCCGAGGCGGCGATGCCGACCTCGCAGAAGCGGCGCGCCTCGTCGATCGCGCGCGTCGACCAGTGGCCCGTGTTCACGTAGTCGGCATGGCGCCGCCCGGCCGTGAGGTTGAGCGGCACGATGGCCGCCTCGCCGATGCCGCCCCCTTGCAGAAACACGATCCGGTAGTGGTCCGGCACTGCGAGCAGGCGCCGAAGGTCGCCCATCGCCTTGGCCTGGATGGCCATGAAGTCGTTGCCGCGATGGCTCATCTCCATCACGGACATGCCGCTGCCGCGCCAGTCGGTGAGCTCGGCGCGCACGCGCTCGAGCACCGACAGCGGCAACGCGGCCGGTCACGCGCTGAAGTTCCAGACGCGATGCGAAGCCGTCACCGCCCGCCCCGCGCCGGCTTCACGCCACGTCGCCGTTGTCGTCGTCTTCCTTCTCCGCCACGCGTTCGAGGCCGGCGAGCGTCTCGCCTTCGCCCAGGTTGATGAGCGTCACGCCCTGCGTCGAGCGGCTCATCTCGCGGATCGACTTGACGCGCGTGCGGATCAGCACGCCACCCGTCGAGATCAGCATCACCTCGTCCTCCGGACGCACCAGCGCCGCCACCACCACCTTGCCGTTGCGCTCGGACTGCTGGATGGCGATCATGCCCTTGGTGCCGCGCGCATGCCGCGTGTACTCGACGATCGGCGTGCGCTTGCCGTAGCCCTTCTCGGTGGCGGTCAGCACGGATTGCGTCTCGTCCTCGGCCACCAGCAGCGCGATCACCTTCTGCTCCTTGCCGAGCGTCATGCCGCGCACGCCATGCGCGTTGCGTCCCATCGGCCGCACGTCGTTCTCGTCGAAGCGCACCGCCTTGCCGCCGGAGCTGAACAGCATGACGTCGTGCGTGCCGTCGGTCAGCGCGACGCCGATCAGGCGGTCGCCGTCGGTGAGGTCGACGGCGATGATCCCCGACGGCCGCGGCCGCGAGAAATCGGCGAGAGAGGTCTTCTTCACCGTGCCCATCGCCGTGGCCATGAACACGTAGCGGCCTTCGGCGAATTCCTTGATCGGCAGGATGGCGGTGATCTTCTCGTTGTCGGCGAGCGGCACGAGGTTGACGATCGGCTTGCCGCGCGACGCGCGCGACCCCTGCGGCACCGAGTACACCTTGAGCCAGTAGACGCGGCCGCGGTTGGAGAAGCACAGGATGTGGTCGTGCGTGTTGGCGATGAACATGCGGTCGACGAAATCGTCTTCCTTGGTGCCGGTCGCCTGCTTGCCGCGGCCGCCGCGGCGCTGCGCGCGATATTCGGCCAGCGGCTGCGACTTCATGTAGCCGCCGTGCGACATCGTCACCACCATCTCCTCGGGGGTGATGAGGTCCTCCAGCGACAGGTCGACGCCCTGCGCGACGATCTCCGAGCGGCGCTTGTCGCCGAACTGCTCGCGCAGCGCGGTGAGCTCGTCGCGCACGATCTTCGTCACTCGCGTCGGCTTCGCCAGGATGTCGATCAGGTCGGCGATCAGTGTCATCGTCTCGCGGTACTCGGTGGTGATCTTGTCCTGCTCGAGTCCGGTGAGTCGCGCGAGGCGCATCTCGAGGATCGCCTGTGCCTGCGTGTCCGACAGCCGGTAGCCGTCGCGCATGAAGCCGAAATTCGGCGACAGCCCCTCGGGGCGCGCGGCATCGGTGAGCGCGCGCTCGAGCATCTCTTCCACCACGCGCGAGCGCCACGTGCGCGCCATCAGCGCTTCCTTGGCGTCGGCCGGCGTCGGCGACGCCTTGATCAGCGCGACGATCTCGTCGACGTTCGACAGCGCGACCGCGAGGCCCTCGAGGATGTGGGCGCGGTCGCGCGCCTTGGCGAGCTCGAAGCGCGTGCGCCGCACCACCACCTCGCGGCGATGGGTGAGGAAGAACTCGAGGAACTGCTTGAGGTTGAGGACGCGCGGCTGGCCGTCGACCAGCGCCACCATGTTCATGCCGAAGCTGTCCTGCAGCTGCGTCAGCTTGAAGAGGTTGTTGAGCACGATCTCCGCAACCTCGCCGCGCTTCAGCTCGATGACCACGCGCATGCCCGACTTGTCGGACTCGTCGCGCAGGTCGGAGATGCCTTCGAGCTTCTTCTCGCGCACCAGCTCGCCGATGCGCATCAGCAGGTTCGACTTGTTGACCTGGTAGGGGATCTCGTCGACGATGATCGCCTGGCGATTGCCGCGATCGAGATCCTCGATGTGGTGCCGCGCGCGGATGACGACGCGGCCGCGGCCGGTGCGATAGCCCTCGCGCACGCCTTCCAGCCCGTAGATGATCGCCGCCGTCGGGAAGTCGGGGGCCGGGATCACGTCCATCAGCTCGTCGATCGTCACCTCGGGGTTGTCGAGCACCGCGATGCAGCCGTCGATCGTCTCGCCGAGGTTGTGCGGGGGGATGTTTGTCGCCATGCCGACGGCGATGCCCGACGAGCCGTTGACGAGCAGATTGGGCAGCTTCGCCGGCAGCACCGACGGCTCCGTTTCCTTGCCGTCGTAGTTCGGCACGAAATCGACGGTGTCGCGGTCGATGTCGGCGAGGAGCTCGCCGGCGATGCGCGCGAGGCGGCACTCCGTGTAGCGATAGGCCGCAGGCGGGTCGCCGTCCACCGAGCCGAAGTTGCCCTGGCCGTCGATCAGCGGGTAGCGCAGCGAGAAGTCCTGCACCATCCGCACCAGCGCTTCGTAGGTGGCGGAGTCGCCGTGCGGATGGTATTTGCCGAGCACGTCGCCCACCACCCGCGCCGATTTGACGTAGGGGCGGTTGAAGGCGATGTTGGCCTCGTGCATCGCGAACAGCACGCGCCGGTGGACCGGCTTCAGGCCGTCACGGACATCGGGGAGTGCGCGGCCGACGATCACGCTCATCGCGTAATCGAGGTAGCTGTGGCGCATCTCGGCTTCGAGGCTGACCGGTACGGTCTCCTTCGCAAACGGCTCGGTCGGGGGTGGTGTCATCGGCAATTCGG
>DATBOK010000116.1:0-9559 GCA_036553845.1 Casimicrobiaceae bacterium | reverse complement strand
CGTCCAGAACTGGTTGTTCAGCGCCGTGAACAGGAGCGGCGCGGTTTCGCCCGAGATCCTGGCCACCGCCAGCAGCACGCCGGTGATGATACCGGCGCGCACCGAGCGCAGGGTGACCAGCAGGATCATCTTCCACTGCGGTGTGCCGAGCGCGACTGCGGCCTCGCGCAGGCTGTCGGGCACCAGGCGCAGCATGTTCTCGGTCGTGCGGATGACGACCGGCACGACGATCAGTGCCAGCGCAAAGGCTCCCGCCAACGCGGAGAAGTGGTGGACGCGAAAGACATATACCTCGTAGACGAACAGACCGATGACGATCGACGGAGCCGACAGCAGGATGTCGTTGATGAACCGCGTGCATGGCGCCAGCCAGCCGCGGCTGCCGAATTCCGCCAGATAGATGCCGGCAAAAATTCCCACCGGCGTACCGATCAGGGTGCCGAGCCCTGCCATGACGACGCTGCCGACGATCGCATTGAGCAAGCCGCCGCTGCTGCCGGGGGGCGGCGTCATCTGCACGAAGAGGTTGGCGCTGAGCGCGCCGAGGCCCGCCCTGGCCAAAGTGAACATGATCCAGAGGAGGAACGCCAATCCGAACGCCATCGTCAGCATCGACATGGCGAGGTTGAACCGGTTGACCAGCAGGCGGCGGGAATAGAGGGTCATGGCGATCGCGCCCGTCTCGCTCAGGTCTGCCGGCCTTCGCGCTTGCCGAGCTGCAGCAACAGGAGCTTGGCCAGCGCGAGCACGATGAACGTGATGACGAACAGTATCAGCCCGAGCTCGATCAGCGCCGAGGTATACAGGCCGCCGACCGCTTCGGTGAACTCGTTGGCCAGCGCCGACGCGATGCTGTTCCCCGGCGCAAGAATCGACGCGGTCAACTGGTGCGCATTGCCGATCAGGAAAGTCACTGCCATCGTCTCGCCCAGGGCGCGTCCCAGCCCGAGCATGATGCCGCCGATGACGCCCACCTTGGTGTAGGGCAGGACGATGTTCCAGACCACTTCCCAGGTCGTGCAGCCCAGCCCGTAGGCCGACTCCTTCAGCACCGGCGGCACGATGTCGAAAACATCGCGCATCACCGAGGCGATGAACGGAATCACCATGATCGCGAGCACGAAGCCGGCGGTCAGCACGCCTATCCCCTGCGGCGGGCCTTTGAACAGCGGGCCGATCAAGGGGGATGAGCCCAGCGTCCGTATCAGCCACGGCTGCAGATAGTCGGCGAACAGCGGCGCCAGCACGAACAAGCCCCACATGCCATAGATGATGCTCGGGATCGCCGCCAGCAGCTCGATCGCCGTGCCGAGCGGCCGCTTGAGCCAGCCCGGCGAGAGCTCGGTCAGGAACAGCGCGATGCCGAAGCTGACCGGCACGCCGATGGCGAGTGCGATTGCCGAGGTGAGCAGCGTTCCGACGATCGGGACCAGCGCCCCGAAATTCTCCGTGACCGGATTCCATTCGGCGCTGAACAGGAATCCCCAGCCGAACCGGTCGATAGCCGGGATGCTGCCGTAGACCAGCGATGCGACGATGCAAACCAGCAGCGCCAGTACCATGAACGCGAAAAAACGCGCGACGGCGCGAAAGGCCAGGTCTTGCAGGCGAATGCTGTTCTGCTTCGGATTGGGCATCTTGGCAGCGCCCACCCTGGTCCCGGGCGGCGATGCGCCAAGTATAAACGGCAGCGCGCCCGCGCTCGTCTGCATCGTCGCCGCCGGTGCCTGCCGCGCGTGGCAGGCAGCGGGCGATGCCGCGTCCTGCCGGGCGACGGCGGCGAACGCGCCGGGACGGATTTCGCGCAACATCGCGGCGTTCGTCATCGGCGCGAACACCCCGGACACGGCATCGATGTGCCGCGTCAGTACAGCGCCTTGCCGGCAGCGTCCTTGATCTGCGCCCGCCACGCGGTCCTGATCTGGCTGGTCACGCTGTCCGGCAGCGGAACGTAGTCGAGCGATTCGGCGAGCTTGTCGCCGTCGGCCGAATAGGCCCAGTCGAAGAACTTGAGCACCTCGCCGGCCACGTCCGGCTTGGCCTGAACCTTGTACATCAGGATGAACGTGGCCCCCGAGATCGGCCACGCCTCCTTCCCCGGCTGATCGGTCAGCAGCAGGTAATACCCCGGCGCCTTGCTCCAGTCGGCGCCCGCCGCGGCCGCCTTGAACGTGTCCGCCGATGGCTTGACGAAATTGCCGTCGCGGTTTTGCACCTGCGCGAAAGCCATCTTGTTCTGCAGCGCGTAGGCGTACTCGACATAGCCGATCGAGCCCTTGACGCGCTGCACGTACGAGGCCACGCCTTCGTTGCCCTTGCCGCCGACGCCGGTCGGCCACGCGACCGAGGTTCCCACGCCGACCTTCTGCTTCCAGTTCTCGCTCACCTGGGACAGGTAGTTGACCCAGATGAAGGTCGTGCCCGAACCGTCGGAGCGGTGAACGACGGTGATTTCCGAATCCGGCAGGTTGGCGCCGGCGTTGAGGCCGGCAATCGCGGGGTCATGCCACCGGGTGATCTTGCCGAGATAAATGTCGGCGAGCACGCGACCGGTCAGCTTCAACTCGCCCGGCTTCACCCCGTCGAGGTTGACGACGGGCACGTCGCCGCCGATGACCGTCGGGAATTGCATCAGCCCGTCCCTGTCGAGGTCCTCAGGTTTCAGCGGCATGTCGGACGCGCCGAAGTCGACCGTCCTGTTCTGTATCTGCTTGATGCCGCCTCCGGAGCCGATCGACTGGTAGTTCATGCGCACGCCGGTCCTCGCCTTGTAGGCTTCGGCCCATTTGGCGTAGACCGGATAAGGGAACGTCGCACCGGCGCCGGTGATCTCTGCCGCCTGTACCGCGACGGCGAATATCAGGTTGGCGGCAACCACCACCGCCGGCACATGGGATCTCGCAATCACGTTTCGCACGCTCTGTCCTCGTAGTGTTGCCATGCCGCGGATTGTCGGCGGCGCACGTTACGGCGTCATGACAGAGGGGAGATTGCCGGAGCCTCGAAGCGATGGCGCGATGGCCGGTGCGAGGACTGCTAGTGCCGTGCGCTCGCCCCCGCGAGCTTTTGCACCAGGTCCTGGTTGGCGGCGAGCTCGGCGGGGGTGCCCGAGTAGACGACCTTGCCGTCGTCGAGGATGTCGGCGCGGTCCGCGACCTCGAGCGACAGCGGCCGCGAGCGCACAGTGGTCCCCGGACGGGGATTCCGCACTCGACAGCTACACCAGACCTTGGACAGGACCGCCGGTTCCGGAATTGCCAATATATCGCAATGTGATATGTCTGTGCCAGCGCAGGCGGCCGCGCAGCCCCGCGACCGCCTCAGGTCGCCGTGGCTGGGAGCGTGGATGCCCCGGGCCGGACCCGGGTGAACCGCACCGGCACCGCCTCGACCAGGAGCCCGCCGTCGCGCCGGCGCACGCGGGTGTACGTGGAGGCGGCCAGGTCGCCGGTCGCGGGATGGTCGGCGCGAAAATGCGCGCCGCGCGATTCGCGCCGCGCCGCGGCGGCCGCGACGATGGCGCGGCTGGCATCGACCAGGTTGGTCAGATTGAGCCAGTCGTGCCAGCTCAGGTTGAAAGCGCGGTCGCGCGCGGCGGCGGGTAGCGCGTAGGCGCCCAGGTCGCCGGACAGCGCTGCCAGCGCGCTGGCAGCGCGCTCCAGGCCGGCCTGATCGCGGACGATGCCCGCTTCGTCCCACATCACCGCGAACAGGCGCTCGCGGATCGCTTCCAGATCGTTGTTCGCACCGCGTCCGAACGGCGCCTCGACCCGGTCGAGCGCGGCCTGGATCGCACCGGTGTCGGCGTCGCGAAACGCCCCTGCGCGCGCGATCCACGCCGCCATGGTGTCGCCGGCGATCGCACCGAACACCGTCGAATTCGCCACGCCGTTGCCGCCGAGTCGGTTGGCGCCGTGGACGCCGCCCGAATCTTCGCCGGCGACGAACAATCCGGGGAGCGCCGTCGTGCAGTCGGAAGCGAATTCGACGCCGCCCATCATGTAGTGCGCGGTCGGCACGACTTCGACGCGGCCGCCGGCCAGGTCGAATCCGCAATCGGCGCAGCGCTCGACCATGCCTTTGAACTGGCGCCGCACGTTGTCGGCCCCCAGATGCGCCATCGACAGCCACACGCCGCCGTGCGGCGTCGTCCGTCCGGCGCGCATCTGCGCATCGATCGCGCGCGAGACGATGTCGCGGGTCGCACGTTCGGCACGCGGATCGACGGCGGGCATGAAGCGCTCGCCGTTGCCGTCGAGCAGGTACCCGCCGGCGCCGCGCAAGCCTTCCTCGAGCACGGTGCCGGTCATGCGCGTATGCGGTCCGGCGAGCAGGCCCGTGGGATGGAACTGGACCATTTCCATGTCGCGCAGCGGCAGGCCCGCGGCAAGCGCCATCGCCAGGCCGTCGCAGCTCTTGTCGCCCGAGGGCGTGTGGTATCTGTACATGGTCGGGCCGCCGCCGGTGGCGAGCAGCACCGCCTTCGCCTCGGCCAGAACGTACTCGCCGGTGCGCATGTCGACCAGCAGCACCGCGGCAAGCGCGCGAGCGTCGGACGTGAGGATGAATTCGAGCGCCCGATGCTCCTCCAGCCGTGCGATGCCGCGCGCCCACACCTGCTCGGCCAGCCGGTTGATGATCTCGATGCCGGTCAGGTCGCCCTTGTGCACCGTGCGGTCGAACGTCTGCCCGGCGAACGCCTTCTGATGCACCGTCCCGTCGGGATTGCGGTCGAAAAAGCAGCCAAGCTCGTTTTCGAGCTCATGGATGCGTTCGACGGCCCCGGTGACCAGCGTCCACGCCAGATCCTGATCGGACAGCCATTTGCCGCCTTCGATCGTGTCCATGAAGTGCCGCTCGACCGAATCGCCGGCGGCAAGCGCGACGTTGTAGCCGCCCTGCACCATCCGCGTGCAGCCGCACTTGCCGAGCAAACCCTTGACCGCAATCGTGATCGACAGCGACGGGTCGGCGGCATGCGCGTGCAGCGCGGCGAACAGTCCGGCGCCGCCCGAGCCGAGGATCAGGATGTCGGTGCGGATCCGCCGCATTCAGCGTGTGGGCCGGGCGTTGACGCCGAGCGCCGCGAGCGCGGCCGCGCGCTTCGCGCGCGCATCGGCGTCGACGGACGAGTACAGGCTGCCACCGCGGCTGTCCATGGCGACTCGCAGCGGGCCGAAGCCGCGGACGCGAAAGCGCCACAGGCTTTCCGGATTCAGGTCGTCCAGGTCGACGTCCTCGATGGCCTCGACCCAGGTCGTTTCCAGCGCCGCGGTGCCGCCGACGATCGCCAGGTACGCGCCGCCGAGGTCGCCGAACGCGGCGAGCGATGCCGCGCCGAGTCCGCCCTTGCCGATGATGAGGCGTACGCCGCAGCGCTCGAGCAGCGGGCGCGTGAAGCGCTCCATGCGGGCGGACGTCGTCGTGCCGATGCACACTGGCGCATAGCCGGTCGGATGCGCGGGCGAGATGTCGACTTTTTTCACGTTCGGCGCGGTGTGGATGACCGCATGCCCGGCGAGGTCGAATCGCGTCGCGCGGCCGCGGTCGAACATCGCGATCTGCGTGGCGTCACGGATGCCGAACAGCGCGCCGTCCAGCGTCACCGTATCGTCGATTCGCAGCGCGCGCGCCTGCGCCTCGGTGATCGGCGTCGTCAGGTCGTGATGCGACGCGCTCAGAAGCCGCTCAGTATCCATACTGCACGCCGGCGGTCGTGATCGTCGCGCTCGCCCGCCGCGCCGAATGGCACTGCATATTGACGGCCACCGGGTTCATCGTGATGTGCGTCGCGGCAAGCTCGACGTGCACCGCGAACGCCGTGGCGTCGCCGCCCAGGCCCTGCGGTCCGACGCCGAGCATGTTGACCGCGCTCGAGAGCTCGTCTTCGAGTTTCGCGCCCTCGGCATCGGCGCAGTGCGTTCCCAGCGGCCGGGTCGCGGCGATCTTGGCCAGGTGCACGCACAGGTCGGCCGTGCCGCCGACGCCGACGCCGACGATCGTCGGCGGGCAGGTGCGCCCGCCCGCGTCGAGTACGCAGTCGACGACGAAGCGCTCGATCGCCGCGACTCCGTCGGCGGGAACCGCCATCCTGAGCCATGAGTTGTTTTCGGAGCCGCTCCCCTTGGGAATCATCTCGATCGCGAGCTCCTCCGGCCGCTCCGAGAACGCGACGTGGATGACCGGCACGCGCCGCCCGCTCGACGTGTGGCGGTTCTCGCGCGTGATCGGATGCACGATCGACGAACGCAGCGGGTGCTCGCGGGTCGCGCGTTCGCAGCCGCGAACGATCGCCGCCTCGAGGTCGACGCCGTCGACCTGCACGTTGCGCCCGAGCGTCACGTTGTAGATCGGGATGCCGGTGTCCTGGCAGAGCAGGTTGTCGGTCGCCTCGGCGACCGTGATGTTGCGGATCATCGTGCCGAGGACGCGCTTGCCTCCGGCGTCGGTCTCGTCGCGATCGAGGCGCGCGAAGCCCGCCTTGATGTCGTCGGGGAGGATCTTGAGCGCGCGGATGTAGAGCTCGCGCGCGACTTCCTCCACCTGCCGCGTATCGACGTCCATGCCTCCTCGCCCTTCCGCCATCGTGGTACCGCAGGCCTGATTATCGCTCGATCAGAGGAGATCGACGAGAAAAGCGACGGCGACGAGCAGCGACACCCCGGCTGCGGCGGCTGCGAGGCTCTTCTGCCAGCCGCGCCACGGCAGCCATTCGAGTGCGAGCACGCGCAGCCCCCCGGTGAGGTGCAAGCCGAGGAGCACGACGATCGCCCACTCGGAGGCGCGGACGGCGGGTGCGTCCGCCCAGCGCAGGAACGCGTCGAGGCGCGCATCGCCTCGAAGCGCCTCGCCGAGCGCCCAGAAGTGAACCGGAAGGAAGACCGCGAGCGCCACGCCCGACACGCGGTGCACGATGAACGCCCACCAGCCGGCGTGACGATCGTGCTGGGATGCGATCCTCGCGAGCGCGGTCTCGCGCTTCGTCATCGCCGCGTCGCCTTGAGGCTCATCGTGCGAGTGCCCACACGGCGCGCAGGCCGAGCGCAAGGAGCGCGATGCCGATCGCCGCCGCGACGAGGTCCGCGCGGCGTCCGCCGAATCCGAGCCACTCGGCGGCCACCGCACGCAGGCCGATCGGAGCGTGAACGGCCGCGGCGACGACGAAGAGCACGTAGAACGCCGGCCAGGCGATCGACGCGTGCATGCGGCCGAGAATCGTCTGTGCGGTGAGTCCCGCATGAACCGCGTAGAAGATCGTCGCGAGGTGGACCGCAACGCAGACGGCAAGCACCGCGGCGCTCGCGCGCTGCAGCAGCCACAGCCACGCGTCGACGCGCCAATGCGCGCTTCCCCGTGCCGCTCGATCCGTCCGCATCATGCGATCCGCCCGCATCATGCGATCGCGCTGCGCCACCCGACCGGCCGCACGGCGCGGATCATCGATCGCGCTCGAGGAGGGAGCGCGACGCGAGCCGTTTCAGGCCGGCGATCGAGGCGGTTGGCGCGAGATGCTTCGGGCAACGTTCGGTGCAGCTTGCCTGGCTATGACACGCGTGGCAGCCGGCATCGCCGGCCACGGCGGCGAGCCGCGCGACGCGTGCGCCGTCGCGCACGTCGTTTTCGAGGGTCCATGCACGGTTCAACGCGGCCGGGCCGAGGTACGCTGGCCGCCACGCGACGATGTCGCAGGACGCGTAGCAGACGCCGCAGCCGATGCATTCGATCGCCGCGTCGGCGTGGCGGCGCTCGCGGCTCGCCGGCGGCACGCGGGCGGGCGGATCGCGGCGGGTCGCCGTCGGCACGAACGCACCCTTCGCCGCCGTCCATTTGTCGAAGAACTCGCGCATGTCGCAGACGAGGTCGCGGATCACCGGAAGATTAGCGAGCGGGCGCAGTTCGAGCCGACCGGCAGGCGCGACGCGATCGACGTGGGTGCGGCAGGTCCAGCGGGCGACGCCATTGACGGTCATCGCGCACGAGCCGCACATTCCGACGCGGCACGCGAAGCGATAGGCGAGCGTCGCGTCGAGGTGGCGCTGGATCCATGTGACGACGTCGAGCACCGTCTGGCTCGGCGCACGCGGCACGCTGAATCGCTCGAGTCGTCCGCCGGCACCGCTGCGCCAGATCACTACGTCGAGCTGCGACGAAGGGAGCGGCGCCGTTTCCGGTCGCCGCTCCCTGGAGAGGCCCCCCGCCTGTGCCGTTCCGGCCGTCATCCTGAACCGGGGTTCAAGATTGGTCGCCTGCCGGGACCATCAGGCACTTCCGCATGGGGAGCGCACACCGGTCCGCTTGGGGCTCGGCAACCTCGCTACGAGAGCATTGGTTCAAAGAACGTATAGCCGGCTCGAACACCGCAGGGGATTGAATCGATTGCCGGTGGCGTCGACCTCCAGCGTGCTGCCGGGTCGCCCGAAGCGCTCAGAAGAGCTTCTCCTGGCCGGCGAGCGCCTGGTCGATCGCCTCCTGCATCGCGCGGATTCTACGCCGCGCCGCATCCTCGTCAATCGCGCCGCCTGCGGCGGCGAGCCCGGGGGCCGCACGCACGGCACTGTTTGCCGATCGCCGCTCGCGCAGGAGCTCGCTCGCGAGGTTGAGTGCGGCCATCACGGCGATTCGCTCGCCGCCGGCGACGCGGCCCGAGTCACGAATCTCGCGCATACGCTGGTCGAGAAAGGTCACCGCCTCGGTGAGGGCCTCGCGCTCGTCGTCGCGGCAAGCGACCTTGTAGTCGCGCCCGAGGATGGCGACGTCGAGCGTCACCGCGCCCGGCGCGCGCGCCGTCACGGCGCCACCCTGGCGATCAGCGCGTCGAGGCGCGAGCCCGCCTGGACGAGTCTCGCAGCGAGTTCGCGGTTGCGCTCCTGCGCGGCGACGAGATCGCGCTCGATGCGCTCGTTGGCCGCACGAAGCGCGGCGGCATGCGCGACCAGCGCTTCGACGCGCTCTTCCAGCAGGGCGAGTTCGTTGTCCATGAAACGGCGTGACTATAGGCGGCGCGTTCGCCGCGCGTCAACCCGCGCCGGAATCGGTGTCGAGCGCGACGTAGCGCACCGAAAGCACGTCGATCTCCTCGGTACCCCCCGGTGCGGCGAGCGCGACCGCGTCGCCTTCGCGTGCTTTGATCAGCGCGCGCGCCATCGGGGAGACCCAGCTAATGTAGCCGCGCGCCGGATCGACCTCGTCGATGCCGACGATGCTGACGGTCCTCTCCCCGCCGCGCGCGTCGCCGATCGTCACCGTTGCACCGAAGAAGACCTGGTCCGCCGAGTCGGGATCGCGGCGCGCGCAGGGGTCGACGATCTCGGCGAGGTCGAGCCGGCGGACGAGGAACCTGATCCTCCGGTCGATCTCGCGCAGGCGTTTCTTGCCGTAGATGTAGTCGCCGTTCTCGGATCGATCGCCATTGCCGGCCGCCCATGCGACCGTCGCGACGAGCTCGGGCCTCTCTCGTGCGACGAGCTGGTCGAGCTCGCGCTTCATGCGGGCGAATCCGCCCGGTGTCATGTAGTTGCGCGTCCCGGCAGGCAGCGGAGGGGCCTCGTCCGGAGCGTCG
>DATBOK010000111.1:0-3280 GCA_036553845.1 Casimicrobiaceae bacterium | reverse complement strand
CTGTTCATCGGGCTCGGCGTGGTTGCCGGCGTATTGGCGACCCAGTTCCTGCGGGTGCTCGCGCTCGCCAAGCGGGCGTTCGGTCGCATCCACGGCCCGCTGCCGCTGCGCCTCGGCATCGGCGGCCTCATCGTGGGCGTGCTCTCCATCCGCGTGCCCGAAGTCTGGGGCAACGGCTACAGCGTGGTGAACTCGCTGTTGCACACGCCGTGGCCCTGGACGATGCTGCTGCTGACACTGGTATGCAAGATCGTGGCGACCGCGTCGACCACGGGCTCCGGCGCGGTCGGCGGCGTGTTCACCCCGACGCTATTCGTCGGTGCCGTGCTGGGAAACCTGTACGGGTTGGCGATGCACGCCATCGTCCCTTCGATGGCTACGTCGCAGCCCTTTGCGTACGCCATCGTCGGCATGGGCGCATTTCTCGCCGCGGCCTCACAGGCGCCGCTGATGGCGATCCTGATGATCTTCGAGATGACGCTGAGCTACCAGGTGGTGCTGCCGCTGATGCTCGCCGTCGTCGCGGCCTATGTGGCGGCGCGTTCGGGCTCGGGGAACTCGATGTATGCGGTGACCCGCCGCAACAACGCGACGGAGCGCATGTGGACGATGTGGCACGGCCTGCGGATCAAGGACCTCGTGAAGCCGGCCGCGCCCGTGTTGCCGCTCACCGCGTCGCTCGACGACGTCGCCAAGGCTTTCCTCGAGCATCCGGTCAAGTTCGTGTACTTCGTCGATGCGGACAACCGGTTCAGCGGCATCGTGTCGCTGCAGCAGCTCAAGCCGTATATGCTGCAGCACGGCTCGTCACCTCCGCCGTCGCTTTCGAGCCTGCTGCAGCAGCAGTTCCCGAGGCTGACGCCCGACATGCCGCTGGGCGACGCGTTGCAGAAGTTCCTGACTCATCCCGGCGAGCGCCTGCCGGTCGTCGAGAGCCTCGACGTCCAGCATCTGCTCGGGGTCGTGTCGAAGACGGACTTGCTGTTGCGGATCCAGGAGATCGCGCACTGATCGATCGCGTGGCGCGCGACTGGCTGGCGCAGCCGGGTCAGGCGGCGACGCGCGATGCGGCGGGCGGCACGATGGACGCGGCGCTCGGCTGCCGGGACGTGCTCGACGCATGCGCCGCGGCGAGCGACGCGATGACGCACGACGCCATGCGCGTTTCCATCGAATCGCCGCGACCCGGCACGACGATCGGCAGCTTCGCGCCGAGCACGATGCCGCAGGCAAGCCCGCGGCTGATGCCGGCGAGGCTCTTCGCCACCATCACGGCAGCTTCGAGCGACGGCGCGATCAGGACATCGGCGCCGACGCGACCCGCCCCCGCGCGCTCGTCGAAGCCGAGCGCGACGTCGGGGAGCAGCGGGCCATCGACGATCGCGCCGGGAAAGGCGCCGTCGACCGCCATCGACTTCAGCGCCGCCGCTTCGGACGTCGAAGGCAGTGCCGTCGCCACGACATCCATGCCGGCGAGGAGGGCGACCTGCGGCGCGGCGTTGCCGAGCGCGATCGCGAGGCGCACGGTGTTCTGCACGATGTCGCGCTTCGCCGCGAGATTGGGGGTCATGTTGAGCAGCGCGTCGGCGACCAGCAGCCAGCGATTGACGCCCGGCAGGTCGAGGAACAGCGCGTGGGACAGCCTCGTATCGCCGCGCAGCCCCGACTCGGCCGCGGCCACCGGCGCCAGCAGGTCGCGGTCGGACATCGCGCCCTTGACGAGGGCCGCGACCGCGCCGTCCGCGGCGAGGCGCACGCCGCGCTCCGCCGCGGCCACCGGATCGTCGGCGGTGGCGTCGATCGGCAATCGCGAGATGTCGATGCCAGCGCGGTTGGCGGCATCGCGGATGCGCTGCTCCGGCCCCACCAGCGTCGGCGCAAGATAACCTGCGAACGAGCCGGACAGCGCGAGCTGCAGCGATTCGCTGTCGCAGGGATAGATCATCGCCGCGGCGAGCGCGGGCAACAGCCGCGCGCGCTCGACGAGTTTTTGTACGTGCAGTCGCTGGCTCATCGATCCGAGCGTCGCAAGCCTTCAACGGCTTGTCAACGCACCGCCGACGGAAGGTGGCAAGCGCGACCCGCATGGAGCGATGCCGCGTTGCTGCGCTGCAACAACCCTCAACTGCGACCCTTCCATGGCACCACCAGCCGCTCGACGTAGCGCATCAGGAGGTCGAACGCGTAGGCGACGACGCCGATCACGACGATGCCCATGATCACGACGTCGGTGCGCAGGAAGTTCGACGCGTTGAGCACCATCTGGCCGAGGCCCTCTGTCGCGGCGACCATCTCCGCGGCGACGAGCGTCGTCCAGCCGAAGCCGATCGAGATGCGCATGCCGGTGAAGATCTCCGGCATCGCCGCCGGCACGATGACGTGCGCGATCACCTGCCATTTCGAGGCGCCCATCGAGTACGCGGCGTTGATCTGCTCCAGCATGACGCCGCGCACGCCCGCGCGCGCCGCCATTGCCAGCGGCGCGAAGCACGCGAGGAAGATCAGAATGATCTTGGCCGACTCGTCGATGCCGAACCAGATGACGATGAGCGGCAGATACGCGAGCGGCGGCAGCGGCCGGTAGAACTCGATCGGCGGGTCGAGGATGCCGCGCGCGATGCGCGACACGCCCATTGCAATGCCGGCCGGGATGGCGGTCACGCAGGCGAGCAGGAACGCGGCGAACACGCGGTAGAGGCTCGCCCAGAAGTGCTCGGGCAGCGGCTTGCCTCCCTGGATGTCGCCGCGCCAGGCATCGCCGAAGGACTGGATGATCCTTTCCGGCGTCGGCAGGAAGAGATCGCGGATCCAGCCGAGGTGCGTCGCCACCCACCACAGCGCGAGCAGCGCGATCACCGTGACGACGCTGATGAGCGTGCTCGAGCCTTCGCCGGGGATGCTGTAGCCGGTGACCGTGCGCGCGGACTTCGCCGGTGCCGCGGGCGACGTCGCGGGCGGCGCGGCCGGCGCCATCGCGGTCGCGCGCGGATCGGCGGGCGCCGCCGTGCCGGCAGGGCCGTGCGGCGTCATGCCACGAGCTCCTGGTCCTGACGCGAGCTGTGGATGACGTTGAGCACTTCCTCGCGCAGCGCGATGAACGACGGATCGGACTTGACGGCGCGCGCGTCCCTGCACTCGATGAAGCGGCGCGCGAAGTCGAGCTTGTAGCGGTGGGCGATGCGGCCCGGTGACGGCGTCATCACCACGAGCTCGGTGGCGAGGAACAGCGCCTCCTCGACGCTGTGCGTGATGAAGAAGAACATCTTGCGGGTCTTCGCCA
>DATBOK010000041.1:0-2591 GCA_036553845.1 Casimicrobiaceae bacterium | reverse complement strand
GGTCGGAGCAACGGTGCGGCCATCGGATGGCGCCTCAGTGACAGCCGGGTGGCAGCAACGCGGCAACTGAACGGATACTGACGAAGAGGTGACGATGGCGCATTACGAGCTCGAAACGCCGGTAGCCGAGGCCGCGGTGCGGCGCCTGCGCGTCAACGATACCGTCACGCTGCAGCGCACGCTCTATGGCATCCGCGACGCGACACAGATCCATCTGTTCGACCGCGGCCGCTGCACGCGCTTCGATCTGCGCGGCCACGCGGTGCTGCACACCGCGCCGAACGTGAGGAAGGTTGAACGTGACGCGGCGAACCCGGCCGGCTATGCGCCGCTCTGCATCGGCACTACCACCTCCGACCGCATGGAGCGCTTCACCCGGCCGCTGATGGAGCAATACGGCGTGCGCCTTGTCGTTGGCAAGGGAGGATTGCGCGACGATTCGCTCGCGGCGTTCCGCGAACTGGGCGGCGCGTACCTCGCCGTCGTCGGCGGCGCCGCGGCGCTCGAGACCACGTGGGTCACCAGCATCGAGGACGTCGATCTCGACGACCTCAATCCCGAGTCGTTGTGGAAGTTCGGCATCCGCGATTTCGGTCCGCTGCTGGTGGCGATGGACAGCTCGGGCGCAAGCCTCTACGACGCTGTTCGTCACGACGCCGCCACGCGGCGCGCAAAGGTGCTGGCGTCGCTCGGCGTCAAGTCGTGATGATGCGTTCACCCGCGCGGGCATCGCTGGCCGTGAAGTCGTGACCTTGTCGCGGCATCGTCGAACGCACAGGGCCGACCTCGCATCGCTGGTCGTGAAGTCGTGACCTTGCAGACGCATTTCCGAACGCACAGGACCGACATTCTGATCCTAGGTTCCGGCGGCGCCGGACTCTTCGCAGCACTTCATGCGCACCAGAACGCGCCGGAATTGTCGATCACCGTGGCGGTCAAGGGACTGCTCGGCAAATGCGGCTGCACGCGCATGGTCCAGGGCGGCTACAACGTGGCGCTGGCCCCGGGCGACTCGGTCGAGCGCCACTTCATGGACACGATCGAAGGCAGCAAGTGGCTCGCCGACCAGGACCTCGCGTGGACGCTCGTGACCAAGGCGATCGAGCGCATCCACGAACTGGAGAACGAGCTCGGCTGCTTTTTCGACCGCAATCCCGACGGCAGCGTGCATCAGAAGGCGTTCGCTGGGCAAACCTTCGACCGCACCGTGCACAAGGGCGACCTGACCGGCATCGAGATCATCAACCGGCTGGCCGAGCAGGTGTGGGCGCGTGACATCGACCGCCTGGAAGACCATCGTGCGATCGAGCTCGTTCGCACGCCCGAGGGCGGCGCACTCGCCGGCGTGCTGATGATCGACATGCCGAGCGGCGAATTCGTGTTCGTGCAGGCGAAGGCGGTGCTGCTTGCCACCGGCGGCGGCCCGACGATGTACAGGTACCACACGCCGTCGGGTGACAAAACCGGCGACGGCCTGGCGATGGCGTTGCGCGCAGGCTTGCCGCTGCGCGACATGGAAATGGTGCAGTTCCATCCGACCGGGCTGCTGGCAGGACCGCATACGCGAATGACCGGCACGGTGCTGGAGGAGGGCCTGCGCGGCGCCGGTGGTTACCTGCTGAACGGCTCGCGCGAGCGCTTCATGCAGCATTACGATCCGCGCAACGAGCGGGCGACGCGCGACATCGTTTCGCGCGCGGTGCTTTCCGAGATGCGCGCCGGGCGCACCTCGCCGCACGGCGGCGTTTATATCGCCATGGCTCATCTCGGCGCCGACAACGTGCGGCGGCAATTCAGGGGCATGGTCGAGCGCTGCGCCGATTGCGGCTTCGACCTCGTGGGCGGGCTCGTCGAAGTGGTGCCCACCGCCCACTACATGATGGGCGGCGTGCAATTTTCGCCTGATTGCAGCACCGAGTTGCCCGCGCTGTTCGCCGCGGGCGAGGACACGGGTGGCGTGCACGGCGCCAACCGGCTGGGCGGCAACGGTGTCGCGAATTCGACGGTGTTCGGCGGCATCGCCGGCGAGACGATGGCGGCGTACGTTCGCCATCTAGGCGTGTTCCGCGAACCCGACGCGGCAGTCATCGCCGCCGGCATCGCGCGTCACGAGGCGCCGTTCGCAGTGGCGCCGGGTTCGCTCGAGCCGCTGCGCGAAGCGCTGTTCGACTGCATGTGGAACGACGTGGGCATCCTGCGCAACGCCGACGGCATTCGCGCGGCGCAAAAGCGATTGGCGGCGCTGCGCGGCGATCTCGCGCACATCGGCGTCGCCGACGGCGACCGCGGCTTCAACACGAACTGGCACGACTGGCTCAACCTGGCCAACCTGATCACGGTGAGCGAGGCCATCGCGACTGCGGCGCTCGCCCGCGAGGATTCGCGCGGCGCGCATTACCGCGAAGATCATCCACAGACGGACGATCTTGCGACGTCGACGTACACCGTGGTGCGTCGGCGCGGTGCAGAGCTCGAACTGACGCGCGAGCCGGTGCGCTTCACACGCGTTACGCCGGGACATTCATTGCTCGCCACGGATTGACCTGGCCACGCACGCTGCGTCGCGCGAGATTGCAGCATTGGCAAGCGAG
>DATBOK010000036.1:0-4249 GCA_036553845.1 Casimicrobiaceae bacterium | reverse complement strand
TCGAAGCGTTTTCGACATTCATGACGGGCGAACTCTACGCTTTGCTGGTCGAGCACAGCATCCTCGGGCGGCTCGCGGCGCCCGGCGAAGACGACGCGGCGTTCGAGCGCGGCGTGCGCCACAGCCTTCGCGCCGACGCAGCGCTCGCGCACGACCTCTTCAGCGCGCGCACACTCGCGTTGACCGATGCGCTTGCGCCTTCCGCCGTGGGCGATTACCTTTCGGGCTTGCTGCTCGGTGCCGAGATCGCCGCGGCGCGGCGCTGGCTGCAGCGCATCCATCTCGCGCCCTTGCCGCTGACGCTGATCGGTGCGCCGGCGCTGGTGCACAGATACCGGGGCGCCCTGGCGATGGCCGGGATCGACGCGGACGTCGGGGTCGAGGATGCTGCGGCGCGCGGCCTGTGGCGCATTGCCCGACACGCGGGACTCTTGCGATGACGATGACTGGTTTGCGGGCCTATCTCACCCCGCTGCCGCTGGTCGCGGTGCTGCGGGGGATCCGACCATCCGAGATCGACGCCATAGGATCCGCGCTCACCGAGCACGGCTTTCGCATCCTCGAGGTGCCGCTGAATTCGCCCGACCCTTACGACAGCATCGCGCGGCTCGCGCGCGCGTACGGTGAGCGCTGCCTGACCGGTGCCGGGACCGTGGTCGAGCTCGCCGATGTTGCCCGTGTCGCGGATGCCGGCGGCCGGCTGGTCGTGATGCCGCATGGCGATGTCGCGATCGTGCGCGAAGCCAAGCGGCGCGGACTGGTCTGCCTCCCCGGCGTGGCGACGCCGACCGAGGCATTCGCGGCCCTGGATGCGGGCGCCGACGGGCTCAAGATGTTCCCCGCCGAGCAGTTGTCTCCCGCGGTGCTGAGGGCGTGGCGCGCCGTGCTGCCGCGCGACGCGCTGGTGTTTCCGGTCGGCGGCATACGTCCCGACAATATGGCACCCTACTGGGCGGCGGGCGCCGACGGATTCGGCACCGGCTCGAATCTGTATAAGCCGGGGGCGGCGGCCGACGCGGTGCGCACCGCGGCCGCCGCCTATGCAGCCGGTTTTCAGGCGCTGCGCCGCGAGCGATGAAAAGTGCGCGCTTCGACCTGGTCGCGCTGGGCGAGCCGCTGCTCGAGTTCAACCAGACCCGCGGCGCGGGCGATGAATACCTGCAGGGTTTCGGCGGCGATACGTCGAATTGCGTCATCGCGGCCGCGCGCCTCGGCGCGACCACCGCTTACGTGACGCGGCTGGGCGACGATGCCTTCGGGCGCAGGTTCATCGACCTGTGGCAGCGCGAAGGCGTCGACAGCAGCGGTGTCGCGATCGATGCCGATGCCAACACCGGCATCTACTTCGTCACGCATGGTGCTGCTGGCCACGAGTTCAGCTATCTGCGCGCCGGCTCCGCAGCGAGCCGCATGCGTCCGGCGGATCTTCCGCTCGAGCTCATCCGCGCGGCGAAAGTGCTGCACGTGTCGGGCATCAGCCAGGCGATCAGCGCCACGGCATGCGACACGGTGTTCGCGGCCATCGACGCCGCGCGCGACGCCGGCGCGCGCGTCTCGTTCGATTCCAACGTCAGGCCGAAGCTTTGGCCCCTGTCCAGGGCGAAAGCGGTGATCGTGGCCACGATGGGCCTGTGCGACTGGTTCCTGCCGAGCTTCGACGAGGCCGTCCAGCTTTGCGGCAAGGACGAGCCGGAAGCGATTCTCGAATGGTGCCATGCGCAGGGCGCGCCGATCGTGGCGCTGAAAATGGGCGGCGAAGGCGTCTGGGTTTCCGCCGGCGGCGCACGCGAGCACATCCCGGGCATGCGGGTGAATGCGCTCGATGCCACCGGCGCGGGCGACTGTTTCGACGGGGCGTTCGCGGCGAGGGTCGTCGCCGGCGATGCGCCGCTTGCCGCGGCGCGTTATGCCAATGCTGCGGCCGCGCTGGCGACCACCGGCTACGGCGCGGTTGCGCCGCTGCCGCGCCACGCCGACGTCATCGCGTTGCTGGCGACGGCAGGCCGATGATGGGCGAGACCTTCCGCGGCGGCCTCTTCGCGGACAGATCGCGCTGGTGTCCGGCGATACCAGCGGCATCGGCGCGGCGATCGCGGCATTGCTCGCGCGGCTCGGTCCGCGCGTCACCGTGACCGGCGCCTCCGACGCGGCGGCGGCGCGGCGGCCTTCCTTTGCTCGCCCGCCGCGGCCTTCGTGACCGGCGTCATCCTGCCGGTCGATGGCGGCTATCTGGTGGCATGAGTAGCATAATGACGCATAAACACCCGTCCGTTGGGGGTTCTCCGGGGATGCGACCTGCTGCCGCGTCACCGCACGGACCGCGGACAGAAGAGGGGAGGGGGACAGCGATGCAGATCGGCACGGCGATTCGTCATCTCAAAAAGGGCGAGTGGGACAAGGCGCATGCGATAGCGCAGCAGGACGAGACCAAGCTCGGTTGCTGGGCGCACGGCATCGTGCATATCGTCGAGGGCGACCTGGGCAACGCGCGCTACTGGTATCGCCGCGCCGGGCGGCCGTTTCCCAAGGGCCTCGACGTCGACAGCGAAGTCGCGGCGCTGGCGGCTGCACTGAAGAAAGCGCAGTGAACGCGCAGCGATCCCGGCACTACGCCGCGGCGGGGCTCGGCGCCCGCTACGTCGATCAGTTCATTCGTTGAGCGGCCGGGGCGGACAGGTGCTCGAGCTGGCGATCCCGGGATTTCGGCAGCTCGAACTGACCGATGCCGTCTGCGACTACAACGGCACGCTCGCGTTCGACGGCGTGCTGATCGAGGGCGTCGGCGAGAGAATGCGACGATTGGCTTCGCACCTGCGGCTGCACGTCGTGACTGCAGACACTTTCGGCACCGTCGTCGCGCAGTTGCACGGGCTGCCGTGCACCATCGTCATACTCGACGCCGCGAATCAGGCGGAGGCCAAGCGCGATTTCGTGCAGCGTCTCGGGGCGCAGAGGGTGGCTGCCATCGGCAACGGCCGCAACGACCGGATGATGCTCGGCGAGGCGGCGCTCGGCATTGCCGTTTGCGGCGGCGAGGGCATCGCCGCCGACGCGCTGCAGGCGAGCGACGTCGTCGTAGGTCATATCGCGGACGCGCTCGACCTGCTGCTGCACCCCACGCGTCTGCTGGCCACGTTGCGCGCGTAGGCGGACCTTGCGGCGCGCGCGGCCCGTCACTATACTGCTCTCACAGGAGATGGCATTCCTCCCGGCGGTCTGACCGATCGCCGCTCCAACCGCCGCAAGGCTGATGATGCCTACACGCAGCACCCGTTTGGCGGTGGCGCGGTAGGCGATTCGATCGCAAGCTCCCGCGCTACCTTGTTGCTTTGCCGATGCCGCATGCTGATGCGGAGAGGGATTTTGCATGCCCTGGGGCGGAATTCTTGCGGTAGGCGGCGGCGCCGCCATCGGTGCATGGCTGCGCTGGTGGCTGGGCATCTTGCTGAACCCGCTGTTCCCGACGCTGCCGCTGGGCACGCTCGCTGCCAACCTCGCCGGCGGCCTGCTGATGGGCTTCGCGATGGAGCTCCTGACGCGCCACGCCGTGCTGTCGCCGGAAGCGCGGCTTCTGATCACCACCGGATTCCTTGGCGGACTGACGACGTTCTCGACGTTCTCGGCCGAGATCGTCACGCTGCTGCTGCGCAAGGAGTACCTGTGGGGGGCAATCGCCGCCGCGTCCCACGTCCTCGGTTCGCTTGCGATGACGATCCTGGGCATTCTGCTGGTGCGGGCGCTTTACGCATGGGGCGCCCCCGCATGAGGATCAAGGAGGCAGCATGACGGGAACGATATTGCGCTTCTACATGCATGAAAACCGCATCCATCGCCATGTCGCGCTGTTCGAATGGCTGCTCGAGCAGGCCAAGAAGATGGGCATACATGGCGGCTCGGCCTTTCGCGCCATTGCCGGATTCGGCCGCCACGGCATCCTGCACGAAGAGCATTTTTTCGAGCTCGCGGCCGACATGACCGTCCAGGTCGAATTCGTCGTGACCGACGCCGAAGCGGAAGCCCTTCTGGCATTGCTGGCCAAGGAGCGCGTCAGCATTTTCTACGCCCGGGTTCCAGGCGAATTCGGGACGATCGAAGGCGATCGCTGACGTAGGGCCTGTTCACGCTAAATGCGTACCCACGTGACCCGTGAAACGCCCGCCATCAAGGCGCGAAGCGCAGCCGTAGCTTGGGCTACGGCGAGCATGAGCAACGCCGAGGGCGGGCGTTTCACGGGATCACCCTTTGGGCT
>DATBOK010000035.1:0-20936 GCA_036553845.1 Casimicrobiaceae bacterium | reverse complement strand
GGTCGGTGCGGGATTTTTCGGGTCGGGAACCGGCCGAAATGACTTCAGAAGTCCCGATTCACCGCGAAAGCGGCCAATTGTAGCAGAGTCCGCGTCTCACGCGATTGCGGCAATCCGGCGAGGCACGCCGCTGCGGCATCGGCCTCGCGGCGCGCGCACGCGCGCGAGTAATCGAGGGCGCCGGTCGACGCCAGGAGAGCCTGCACGCGCGCGAGATCGACGACGTTGCCGGCGTCGATCTCGCTGCGCACGAACGCCGTATCGTCTTGTGGTGCGGTCGCCAGTGCGCGGATCAGCGGCAGCGTCATCTTGCCTTCGGCGAGGTCGTCGCCGAGATTCTTGCCGAGCTTTTCCGCGTCGCCTTCGTAGTCGAGCACGTCATCCTGGATCTGGAAGGCGATGCCGAGGTGCATGCCGAAGCGCGCCAGCGCGTCCTCCTGCGCCGGCGTGGCGGCGCCGAGCACGGCGCCGATGCGTGCCGCGGCCTCGAACAGCTTCGCCGTCTTGCGCCGCACGACCGCCACGTAGGCCTCCTCGTCGATGCCGGCGTTGCCGACATTCATGAGCTGCAGCACCTCGCCCTGGGCGATCTCGTTGGTGGCGTCGGCGACGATGGCCAGCACCCGCATCCGGCCGGTCGCGACCATGAGCTGGAACGCGCGCGAATAAAGGAAGTCGCCGACGAGCACGGCGGCGGCATTGCCGAACGCGGCGTTGGCGGTGGCACGCCCACGGCGCTGCGAGGACTCGTCGACGACGTCGTCGTGCAGCAATGTCGCGGTGTGGATCATCTCGATCACCGCCGCGAGGGTGTGATGTTCGCTGCCGCGGTAGCCGAGCGCATTGGCGGCGAGCAGCAGCACGATGGGCCGCAGGCGCTTGCCGCCGCCGGCAACGATGTATTCGCCGATCCGGCGCACCAGCGCAACGTCGGAGGCGAGACTCGCGTGCAGCACGGTGTCGACAGCCGCCATGTCGGCAGCGACCACCTCGGTCAGGAACGGGATGCTCACGGGTCGCGCAAAATGTCCGGGAAGAACGGCAGTGGTCGCGCAATCGGCCCGGTTGGCCGTCATTCGGCAATGAGGCGACGCTCGGCGGAGGCCGATTCTACCCGACGGTGTGGCCGCTGCCGCGCGTCCCGGGCGCATCACAGGAGCATTTGACGTGCTCCAGGAAAATCCGTTATACTTCAAGACTTTTCACGTCAACCGGCCCATGGGCATCAACGCGGGCCGGCACCACCGCAGGCAGTGCGGTCACGAACCAGGAGTTTCACTCATGTACGCGGTCATCAAAACCGGCGGCAAGCAGTACAAGGTTGCCCCGGGCGAAAAACTCAAGGTGGAGCAGTTGCCGGCGGAGGTAGGCGCCAGCGTGGTCCTCGACCAGGTGTTGATGGTCGGCGAGGGCGACAGCGTGCGTCTCGGCCAGCCGGTCGTCGCCGGTGCGACGGTCACCGCCACGGTCGTCGCGCAGGGTCGCGCCGACAAGGTGAAGATCTTCAAGATGCGCCGGCGCAAGCACTACCAGAAGCACCAGGGGCATCGGCAGAACTACACCGAGATCAGGATCGAAGCCATCGCCGGCTGACGGCGCGGGCCAAGCGGAAGAGGATCAGTCATGGCACACAAAAAGGCAGGCGGCAGCTCGCGCAACGGCCGCGACTCGCACGCCAAGCGGCTCGGCACCAAGGTCTATGGCGGCGAAACCATCCGCGCCGGCGGCATCATCGTGCGCCAGCGCGGCACGCCCATCCATGCCGGCGTCAACGTCGGCGTGGGCAAGGACTTCACGCTCTATGCGCTCGTCGACGGCAAGGTGAAGTTCACGGTCAAGGGCTCGAAGCAGGACAAGTACGCGAACGTCGTGCCGGCGGAAGCCACCGCGGCGTAGTCGCGCGATTCACGCATCTGCGGAGCCGCGATCGAGCGGCGCCGCGTCCGACCGAAGCCGGCCTCGCGCCGGCTTTCGTTTTGGCGGGCGGGGTCTGCACGACCGCCGCCGTCGTTCCGCCATGCGGCTCAGCGTCGCTCCATGACGTACATCATCATCGCCGCCACCACCATGAAGAACACCAGCGGGGTCACCGCGCTGAACAGCGGCGGCCAGTCGTTGAGCACGCCCAGGTTGGAGAACAGGCGGCCGACCAGGAAAAAAGTCAGGCCCAGCATCGTGCCGACGAAGATGCGGAAGCCCATGCCGCTCTGCCGCCGCTGGAACTGCGCGAACGGCAGTGCGAGGATCATCATCGTGATCACCGTCAGCGGATAGAGCAGCTTCGTCCAGAACGCGATCTCGAAGCGCGACGCCTTTTGCGCGCTGCTGTTGAGGAGCTTGATGTTGTCGTACAGCGCGTCGAGCTCGAGTCGCTCGGGCGCCACCGTGTAGACGGTCAAGATCGACGGCCGCAGCACCGTGTCCCACGCCCACGACGCGGCGGTGGATACCGATGTCGAGCTGGTGCCGATCTCGGTGGTGCTGACATTGGACAGCACCCATTGGTTATGGTCGGGATCGAAGCGTCCGGACTCGGCGCTGCGCACCCGGGCCAGCCGTGCACCCGCGTCGAACTCGTAGATGTGCACGCCGACCAGCGTCATGTCGGCGAGCACCGAGCGGATATTGACGAACGTGCGATCCTGCTTGAACCAGAATCCGCTCTCGAACTGCTGCGCGACCACCTGGGTGGCGCTGCCGCGTGACGCCGCGCGCAGGGTCTGGGCGAGGCGCTCGGCGGGCGGCGCGACGAACTCGCCGGCGAGGAAGGTGACCATCGCCAGCGGAATGCCGATGCGCGCCACCGACCACGTGACCTGCAGCATCGATGCGCCCGATGCGCGCATCACCGTGTACTCGGAGTTGGCGACGAGCTGCGAGATCGCGAACAGCGTGCCGATGAGTGCCGCCACCGGAAACAGCTCGTACATCCGCGACGGCAGGTGCAGCGCGACGTACAGCAGCGCCGCCGACAGCGTGTAGCCGCCGCGCCCGACGTCGCTCAGCTCCTGGATCAGGTCGAAGAAACCGAACAGCAGCACCAGCGCGACGAAGATCAGCAGCGTCGCCAGCAGCACTTCGCGGCCGAGGTAGCGGCGCAGCAGGCGCATCGGCTAGTCGTCGCCGCCAGCGCGCGCGCGCATTCGCCGGCGCAGCAGGCCGGTGATCGATAGCTGGTGGCGGAACAGCAGGAACGCGAGCGCCAGGGCGATGACGTGCGGCAGCGCCATCCCCACCCAGAAGTTGAGGCGGCCCTGAGCGATCATGCTCTGCACGATGTTGAGGCAATTCGAATACAGCATGTAGACAAACAGCGCCGAGAACAGGTTGAACGAGCGGCCGATGCGCGGATTGACGTACGACAGCGGGATCGCCAGCAGCACGAGCACCAGCGCCTCGATGGGAACCGACAGCCGCCAGAACAGCTCGGCGCGCTCGGGATCGTCGGGGAGGAGCATCAGCTCCTCGGTCGGGATCGCCTTGCGCGACAACGTGACCGCGCGCGCCTCGGCCGGCTCGACGCGCCGCGCAAGCTTGTCGAACTCGACGACACGGAACTCCGGCGAGCCCGGCTTGCCCTCGTAGCGCCGGCCTTCACCGAGCACGATGAAGCGGTCGCCGTTCTTCGCCTCCTCCAGGTGGGCGGTGCGCGCCACCGTGGTCTCGTCGTTCTTCTCACCGATCGAATGCAGGAACACGTTGCGGATGGTGCCGTTGAACGTGTCGATGCTTTCCACGAACACGACGAGCTTGGCGGTGCGGAACTCCTTGAAGAGTCCGGGCGCGACCACCGTCACCTCGTCCTTCTGCTCGAGCTGCTGCTCGTACTCGGTCTTGCGCCGCTCGGCCCACGGCGACAGGAACAGCGACAGCGCCACGATCACGAGCAGGAACGGCACCGCGAACAGCAGGATGGGACGCAGCGACGCGGTCAGCGCCTGGCCGGACGTGAACCAGACGATCATCTCGCTGTCGCGGTACCAGCGCGACAGCGTCAGGAGCACCGTCAGGAACACCGCCACCGACAGCAGGATGTTGAGATAGAAGATGGCGTTGAAGCCGAGGAGGGCGAGGATGCCTTCGGGGGCGACGCTACCGCCTGCCGCACTTGCCAGCAGGCGCAGCACCAGATTGGTGAACAGGATGGCGAGCAGGATCAGGAACAGCCCGAAGGCGGTCGCCGTCAGCTCGCGGACGAGCGTGCGTCGATAAATCATGACGCTGGGAAATTCTTTGACTTTTTGACGATTATTTGCCGATAATTCGCGGCAAGCGGCCTAACCGCAAGGAAACCACGGGGTGGGAGAGAAGGGATTGCGATGGAATTTACCATAAAAAGCGGCAGCCCCGAGAAGCAGCGCAGCGCCTGCGTCGTGGTCGGCGTCTTCGACAACCGCAAGCTCTCGCTGTCGGCCGAGCTGATCGATCGCGCGTCCAACGGCTACGTCAGCGAGATCATCCGCCGCGGCGACATGGAAGGAAAGCTCGGCGCCACATTGCTGCTGCACAATGTCCGCGGCACACTCGCCGACCGCGTGCTGCTGGTCGGGCTGGGCAAGGAGCGCGACTTCCGCGACAAGGAGTTCCGCGCCGCGATCCGCGCCGCGGTCAAGCTCCTCAACGAAACCGGTTCGTACGAAGCCGTCATCTATCTCACCGAGGAGAAGGTCAAGCGGCGCGAAGTCGCGTGGCGCATCGAGCACGCCGTGGTGGTGGCAATGGACGCCGTCTACCGTTACGAGCGCCTGAAGAGCGAGCCCACCGAGGTGCGCCGGCCGCTGCGCAAGTTGACACTCTCGGTGCCGCAACGTTCCGACCTCGCGGACGGCGAGCGCGCCGCCGCGCAAGGCCTCGCCATCGCGCACGGCATGGACTTCGCGCGCGATCTCGGCAACACGCCTGCCAACATCTGCACACCGGACTACCTCGCCGACGAGGCCCTCAAGCTCGGCACCGAGTTCCCTGCCGTCAAGGTGCAGGCGCTCGAGCGCGCGGAGATCGAGGCACTCGGCATGGGCTCGTTCCTGTCCGTCACCCAGGGCAGCGACACCCCGCCGCGCTTCCTCGTGCTCGAGTACCAGAATTCGCCACGCAAGGTGAAGCCTTTCGTGCTGGTGGGCAAGGGCATCACGTTCGACACCGGCGGCATCTCGCTCAAGCCGGCCACGGACATGGACCACATGAAGTACGACATGTGCGGCGCGGCGACGGTGCTGGGGACGATGCGGGCGATTGCCGAGATGAACGCGCCGGTCAACCTGGTCGTGCTGGTGCCCACCTGCGAGAACATGCCGTCGGGTCGCGCCACGCGTCCCGGCGACGTCGTCACCAGCATGTCGGGCCAGACGATCGAGGTGCTCAATACCGATGCCGAGGGACGCCTCATTCTCGCCGACGCCCTCACCTATGCCGAGCGCTTCGAGCCCGAGGCGGTGGTCGACGTCGCCACGCTCACCGGGGCAATGGTCATCGCCCTGGGCCACGTCGCCTGCGGCATCTTCAGCAACAGCGACACGCTGGCACGTGCATTGCTGCAGGCCGGGGACGACGCCTACGACCGGGGATGGCAGATGCCGCTGTGGGACGACTACGCCGACGGCCTCGCCAGCAACTTCGCCGACGTCGCCAACGTCGCCGGGCGCGCCGGCGGCAGCATCACGGCCGCCTGCTTCCTGTCGCGCTTCACCCGGAAATACGACTGGGCGCATCTCGACATCGCCGGCATCGCCTACAAGGAAGGCAAGGAGAAGGGCGCAACCGGCCGTCCGGTGCCACTGCTCACGCGCTGGCTTCTCGCGCACGGCGAGCCCGTCGCCCCCTGACGGGCCCGCGCATCCGGGCGCATGCCATGACCGCAATCGACTTCTACACGCACGTGGCCGCGCCCCTCGACGTCGCGGTGAAGATCGTGCACAAGGCGCTCGCGCAGCATGGCTCGGTGCGCGTGCTGACGCCGGATGCCGCCACCACCGAGGCCCTCGACCGCCTGCTGTGGGAGCGACCGGCGCTGTCGTTCATCCCGCATTGCCGGCTGGCCAGCCCGGCTGCGCCCGAGACGCCGGTGATTGTCGACGACGCCCTTGAGCACGAGGGTCCGGTTGCCGTGCTGGTCAACCTTGGCGCCGAGACGCCGCCGTTCTTCAGCCGCTTCGAGCGCCTCGCCGAAATCGTCGCGCACGACGCGACGGCGACCGAGGCCGGCCGGGCACGATTTCGCTTCTATCGCGAGCGTGGCTACGAAATGCGCACGCACAACCTTGCCGGGCCGGGAGACTGACATGCCGACTGCGCGGGAACTGCTCGAACAGGCGGACGCGCTGATGCGTCGCAACCGCGGACGCGAGACGCTGTCGCCGTCACTCGGTCCCCGCACGATGGCGCCGACGCTGGCACGGCGCCCTGCGCCGGGCGATTTCCCGGTGCTCACCGATACGATGGACACCCCGCCGCCGGTGCCGGCCAGTGCCGTGCTGGCCGCCTCGATGCGGGGGGCCAGGGTGTATCCGGTACCCGACGCGAGGCCGGCCGATCCCACCCCGGCTTCGACGTCCGGCGCGACATTCGCCGACGCCGAACGTGTCGAAGTGCGCGCGGCACCCGCGCCGGAATTTGCGCCACCCGAGTCCGCGGGCGTCACACGTATCGAGCCGACGCTCGCGCCCGCCGGTACGCTCGACGATTCCGAGCCGCCGCCGCCCCAGCCGGCGCCCAATGCGTTCGCCGACGTGCCGGTGCTGACCGATGCGATCGCCGAAATCGACGCCGCGTTGCTGGCGGTGACCGAGGCGGGAGAGCCGTCGATCTGGAACGACGAGGCCATGCGTGGCGACGACAGCGTGCTCGGCCCGGCGCCCAAGTCGATCGCCGCGATTCCCGAGAGCCACGCGATCGATGATGCGCCGCGCGGCGCGTCCGCCCCCGTCGAGCCCGATGCGGCGCGCGTCGCGGCGGCCACCGACGAGTTGATCGACGAGGTGCGGATGCAGGTGCTGCAGCGCATCGACATGTTCACCGACACGGGTTTGCGCGAGCAGCTCGGCGAGCGCCTGCAACCGATCGTCGAGCGCGCGAGCGCCGAACTGGTGGCGACGATCAACCAGCACGTCGGCGAGCTCCTGCGTGGCTACGTCGCCGAGGCGATCGAGCGCGAGCTGGAGCGACTGCGCACGGAGATGCGTTGACAGCCATGCACCGTCGATGCCACACTGACTTCATGCAACACGCCCACCGTTCGTTCTCAGGCATCGCGCGCTCCGCGTCGGCGGCGGCATGCGCTCGTGCGGCGCGGCGTGGCGCCCCGCTCTACGCGTACTGGTACGTCTTTACCGACACCTCGCCGGGGGCCGCGCGCACGTAAGCGAATCGACAGTAACCAGCATTCATCGATCGGGCGGCCTACCAGGGCCGCCCGATTTTTTTTGGCCATGCGAACTATCCGGGAGAAGACCATGATCATCGTGATGCAGCAGGACGCCGGCGAGGCCGAGATCGCCGCCGTCGTGACGCGCGTGCGCGGCCACGGCCTCGACGTGCACGTGTCGCGCGGTTCGGAGCGCACCCTGATCGGCGCGATCGGCGACGAGCGCAAGCTCGATCCCGAGATGTTCGATCCGATGCCGGGTGTCGAGCGATCGATGCACATCCTCAAGCCCTACAAGCTGGTGGCGCGGGAATGGCACCGCTCGGCCAGCATCGTCACCGTCGGCGATGCGGCGTTCGGCGGCAGCGCAATCCCGGTGATCGCGGGACCGTGCTCGGTGGAGACACCGGCGCAGATGGCCGCCGCGGCCGAGGGCGTTGCGGCAGCCGGTGCGACGCTGATGCGCGGCGGCGCGTTCAAGCCGCGCACGTCGCCGTACGCGTTCCAGGGCAAGGGCACCGAGGGCCTGGCGATGCTGAAGGACGCCGCGGCGCGCCACCGGCTCCCCATCGTCACGGAGCTGATGGACGTGCGGATGCTCGACACGTTCCTCGACCATGGCGTCGACGTGATCCAGATCGGCACGCGCAACATGCAGAACTTCGATCTGCTCAAGGCCGTCGGCGGCGTCGACGTGCCGGTGATCCTCAAGCGCGGCATGAGCGCGACGATCGCCGAGTGGCTGATGGCCGCCGAGTACATCGCCGCCGGCGGCAACCACCGGATCATCCTGTGCGAGCGGGGGATCCGCACGTTCGAGACCGCGTACCGCAACGTGCTCGACGTCACCGCGGTGGCGGTGATGAAGAAGGAGACGCACCTGCCGGTAATCGTCGATCCTTCCCATGCGGGCGGCAAGGCGTGGATGGTGCCGGCACTGTCTTGCGCCGCGGTGGCGGCGGGCGCCGACGGCCTCCTGATCGAGGTTCATCCGCGCCCGCTGGAAGCGTGGTGCGACGCCGACCAGGCGCTGACGCCGGACGAATTCGCGACGTTGATGTCGCGCCTCGATGCCGTCGCGCATGCGATCGGGCGCAGCGTGGCGATGCCTTCGTCCACGCATGTCGCCGCGGACACGCGGGCGAGCGCGCTGCCGGCCTGATCGATGTTTGGGAGAATGGAGAAATCCGCTATAATTTCAAGCAATTACATAAGCAACCCGAACGCATGACCCTCGCCAAGAGCTTCGCACCGCACGCCATCGAGATGAAGTGGTATCCCGTGTGGGAGGCGCGTGGCGATTTCGCGCCCGCGTGGCCGCCGGGTGCGCCGGCCTTCTGCATCGCGCTGCCGCCGCCCAACGTCACCGGCACGCTGCACATGGGGCACGCGTTCCAGCACACGCTGATGGACGTACTGATCCGCTATCACCGGATGCGCGGTGACAACACGCTGTGGCAAGTGGGCACGGATCACGCGGGCATCGCCACGCAGATCGTCGTCGAGCAGCAGCTGAAGGCGGAAGGGCGCTCGCGCCACGACATGGGCCGCGAGGCGTTCGTCGAGCGCGTGTGGACGTGGAAGGAGGAGTCGGGATCGACGATCACGCGCCAGATGCGCCGCCTCGGCGACGCCGCCGACTGGTCGCGCGAGCGCTTCACGATGGACGCCGGACTGTCCGCGGCGGTGATCGAGACGTTCGTGCGACTGCACGAGGACGGCCTCATCTATCGCGGCAAGCGCCTCGTCAACTGGGATCCGAAGCTCGGCACCGCGGTGTCGGACCTCGAGGTCGAGAACGACGAGATCGACGGCAAGCTGTGGCAGATCCGTTACCCGTTCGCCGACGGCAGCGGCAGCGTCGTGGTGGCGACGACGCGCCCGGAAACCATGCTCGGCGACACGGCGGTCGCGGTCAATCCGGCGGACGATCGTTATCGCGCATTCATCGGCAAGGAAGTGGCGCTGCCACTCACCGACCGGCACATCCCGCTGGTCGGCGACGACTACGTCGACCGCGAGTTCGGCACGGGTGCGGTCAAGATCACGCCGGCGCACGATTTCAACGACTGGCAGGTGGCGCAGCGCCACGGGCTGCCGTCGCGCGTCGTGCTCGATCTCGGCGCGCGCGTCAACGACAACGCGCCGGCCAAATACCGCGGGATGGACCGCTTCGTCGCGCGCAAGGCGGTGCTCGCCGATCTCGACGCCGCGGGCCTGCTGGTCGGTGAAAAGCCGCATCGCATGACGGTGCCGCGCTGCGGACGCTCGGGCGAGATCGTCGAGCCGATGCTTACGGACCAGTGGTTCGTGGCGACCACGAAACCCGCCGCGGGTCCGCGAACGCTGTGGCCCGGCAAGACGTTGCAGGAGCTTTGCCTGGCCGCGGTCGGCGACGCCGGCATCGTGCATCCCGCGACCGGCGAGCGCGGCACCACGCGCTTCGTGCCGGCCGAGTGGCTCGCCACCTACCACCACTGGATCGACAACCTCCAGGACTGGTGCATTTCGCGCCAGTTGTGGTGGGGCCACCAGATACCCGCGTGGTACGACGAGGCGGGAAACCACTACGTGGCGCGCGACGAGGCGGCGGCACGCGCGATGGCGCGGACCCGGCTCGGTCGCGAGCCGGCGACGTTCACGCGTGATCCGGACGTGCTCGACACCTGGTTCTCGTCGGCGCTGTGGGCGCACTCGACGCTCGGCTGGCCGGACGACACGCGCGAGATGCGCACGTTCCTACCGACGTCGACGCTGGTTACCGGCTTCGACATCATCTTCTTCTGGGTCGCGCGGATGATCATGATGACGACCTACTTCACCGGCAAGGTGCCGTTCCGCGACGTCTACATCAACGCCATCGTGCGCGACGAGGAAGGCCAGAAGATGTCGAAGTCGAAGGGCAACGTCCTCGACCCCATCGACCTCATCGACGGCATCGCGCTCGAACCGCTGGTGGCCAAGCGCACCGCCAACCTGATGGACCCGCGCCGCGAGGAGTCGATCGCCAGGCGCACGCGCAAGCAGTTCCCGCAGGGCATCCCGGCTTTCGGCGCCGACGCGCTGCGCTTCACGTTCGCCTCGCTGGCGACGTTCAACCGCACGCTCAACTTCGACCTCAATCGCTGCGAGGGCTACCGCAACTTCTGCAACAAGCTGTGGAACGCCACGCGCTTCGTGCTGATGAACGTCGACGGCCAGGACGTCGGGCTCGACGAATCCGCGCCGCGCACGCACTCGTTCGTCGACCACTGGCTGCTCGGCCGCCTACAGCAGGCGAAGCAGGACATCGCCGGCAACATCGAGGCGTATCGCTTCGACCTCGCGGCGCGCGCGCTCTACGAGTTCGTGTGGGACGAGTACTGCGACTGGTATCTCGAGCTCGCCAAGGTGCAGCTCGCACACGCGGAAGGCGCGGGTGACGCCGCCGCCGCGCGCGGCACGCGGCGCATGCTGGTGCGCGAGCTGGAGGCCACGCTGCGCCTCGCGCATCCGTTCATGCCGTTCATCACCGAGGAGCTGTGGCAGACGGTGGCGCCGCTTGCCGGCAAGTCGGGCGACTCGATCCTTCGCCAGCCGTTTCCGCGCGCGGACGTGTCGCGCATCGACGCCGCGGCCCACGCGCGCATGGCCACGCTCAAGGCGCTGGTCGACGCGTGCCGCGCGCTGCGCAGCGAAATGGACCTGTCGCCGGCGACGAAGGTGCCGCTGGTCGCCACCGGCGATCGCGCGCAACTCGCCGAGTTCACGCCGTACATCGTCGCGCTCGCGCGCCTGACCGGCGTCGACATCGTCGACGAGTTGCCGGCGACCGACGCGCCGGTGGAGATCGTCGGCGATTTTCGGCTGATGCTGCGCATTGACGTCGACCCCGCCGCGGAGCGCGAGCGCCTCGGACGCGAAAAGTCGCGCCTCGACGGCGAAATCGGCAAGGCCACCGCCAAGCTCGCGAACGAGAGCTTTGTCGCGCGCGCGCCCGCCGCAGTCGTCGCGCAGGAGCGGGAGCGCCTCGCCGGATTCATCGCCACGCGCGACCGGATCGCGACGCAGATCGATCGGCTTGCCGGATAGCCCTTGAGCCTGCCCGCGACGACCGAACATTCGGGCGCGCGGGACGCGCGGCGGTTCACTGCACGCGCGCCAGGTAGGCGGTGACCTCCACGCGATCGTGATAGAGCTGGCGCACGCGCAGCGTGGCGTCGACGCCGTCACCCGCGAGGCGCGTGTCGATCGCGTCGATGCACCGCAGCACCTCGTCGTAGCGCCGTTTCATGGGCAGCTTGAGGTTGAAGATCGCGCGTCGCGCCGCACCTTCGGCGATCCAGCCCGCCATCAGCGCGGCGATGCGCAACGGCTGCTCGACGATGTCGCACGTTACCCAGTCGACGCGCCGCTTCGGCCGGTACTTGAGGCCGTCGGCGCGCACGTGCGTCACCTGCGGGTCGCGCGCCACCTCGCCCTTGAGCGCGCCATTGTCGACCGCGACGACGAAGAGGCCGCGCCGCGCGAGCTCCAAGGTCCAGCCACCAGGCGCGGCGCCGAGGTCGACGGCGCGCATGCCGGCACTCAACAGCATCGCCGCGTCGTCGCCGAGGAAGGTGACGATTGCCTCCACCAGCTTGAGCGCGGAGCGCGATGGCGCGCCGGCGGGCATCCTGAGGCGGGCGATGCCCATCGGCCACGGCGAGCCGCTTTCGCCGATGCTGACGCCGACATAGGCGGCCGTTCCATCTAGCAGGAACACGTGCAGCCGCTTGCGATTGCGCGGCGCGCGCGGCGTTCCCGTCTCCGTATTGTCGAGAATCCGGCGCTGGCGCAACGCATCCTTGACGCGCGGCTCCAGCGCGCGCGCAAGGGTCGACATCGCCTTGCCGTCGTTGGTGTCGGGGTATTCGATCCACAGGTCCGATGCGCCGGTGTGCAGCGCCTCGATCGCGGCGACGATCGGTGTCACGCGGTCGGCGCCGCCGCGCGCGCCCGCGACATGGCCCGGCGCCACCAGCGCATGCGGCCCTGTGCCGACGAACATCGAGCGCACGAAGATCGGCGGCGCCGCTTCCAGCGCGCGCCGCCACTTCGCGAGATCGAGGCCGTCGAGCGCGGCCACGACGTAGCCTGCGTCCGCGAGAGGGACTGCGCTCGCGGCGGCGCCGGCGGCGTGTGCGGCGCGCGTGATGTCGATCGCCGCCTCGGCTTCGAAGCCGGCGCGGCAATAGGCGACGGCGATCACCGGCGCTCGAGCTTGGGATCGAGTGCGTCGCGCAGGGCGTCGCCCAGCAGATTGAACGCGAGCACGGTGGCGAAGATCGCGATCGCTGGGAACACGGCTTCGTGGGGCGCAGTGAGCATGTCGGCGCGCGCAGCGTCGAGCATCGCGCCCCATTCCGGCGTCGGCGGCTGCGCGCCCATGCCGAGAAACGACAGGCTCGCCGCGGTGATGATCGACGTGCCGATGCGCAGCGAGAAGTACACGATGACGGCGGGCACCGTGCCGGGAAAGATGTGCCGCGCGACGATCGTCCAATCGGTGGCGCCGACACTGCGCACCGCCTCGACGAACGTCAGGTGCTTGAGCGCCAGCGTGTTGCCGCGCACGAGGCGCGCGAACGTCGGGATGCTGAAGATGGCCACGGCGACGATGACGTTGGCCATGCCGCCGCCGAGGATCGCGACGATGCCGATGGCGAGCAGGATGCCGGGAAATGCGAACAGCACGTCGGCGATGCGCATGATGATGCGGTCGGTCCATCCCTCGTAGTAGCCGGCGACGAGACCGAGCAGCGTGCCGACCAGCGCGCCGGCGGCCACGGAGACGAAGCCCGCCGCCAGCGAGATGCGCGCACCCATCAGGATGCGGCTCAGGATGTCGCGGCCCAGCGCGTCGACGCCGAACCAGTGCGCGAGCGACGGCGCCGCATTGAGCTGGTCGTAGTCGAAATAGTTCTCGGCGTCGTAGGGCACGGTCCACGGCGCGGCGATGGCGACCACCACCAGAACTGCGACGAACGCGGCGGCGACCAGGCCGACTTTCTGCCGGCGGAACTTGCGCCAGAACTCGCTCCACGGCGTGCGGATCGCATCGGCGGCGGCGACCGCCGGAAGGGCGGTGTCGTTCATCGGTAGCGGATCGTCGGGTTGATGAGCCCGTACAGCACGTCGACCACCAGGTTGATGACGATGAACTCGAGCGAGAACAGCAGCACCAGCGCCTGGATGACCGGGTAGTCGCGCATGTCGACCGCATCCACCAGCAGCCGGCCGAGCCCTGGCCAGTTGAAGACCTTCTCGACCACGATCGAGCCGCCGAGCAGGAACCCGAACTGCAGCCCCATCATCGTCACCACCGGGATCAGCGCGTTGCGCAGGCCGTGGCGCAGGATGACCTGGCGCTCGTCGAGTCCCTTGGCGCGCGCCGTGCGGATGAAATCGTCGCCCAGGATGTCGACGAACGACGAGCGCGTGAATCGCGCCATGATCGCCGCCACCGCCGCGCCGAGCGTCAGCGAAGGCAGGATGTAGTGCCGCCACGTGTCGTCACCGACGGTCGGCAGCCAGTTGAGGTCCACGGCGAACACCTGCATCAGCACCATGCCGAGGGCGAACGCCGGAAACGAGATGCCGGACACCGCGATCGTCATGCCGATGCGGTCGGGCCAGCGGTTGCGCCACACCGCCGACACCACGCCGATCGTCATGCCGAACAGCACCGACCACGCCATGCTCCACAGCGTCAGCCAGAACGTCGGCATGAATCGCGTGGCGACTTCGGTCGACACCGGTCGCTTGGTCGACAGCGATCGCCCGAAATCCCAGTGCAGCACGCCGACGGCGAAGCGCACGAACTGGCGCGGCATCGACTGGTCGAGGCCGAGGTCGCGGCGCACGAGCTCGACGGTTTCGGGGGTGGCATCGGGCCCGGCCGCCAGGCGCGCCGGATCGCCGGGCAGCAGGTGGACGAACAGGAAAATGAGAACGCCGACCAGCAGCAGGGTCGGCAGCAGGCCGAGCAGGCGCTTCGCGGTGTATTGGAGCATCGCCGGCGCTCAGCCGCTCCCCGGCGCAGCGGTGGGGACGCGGGTTGCGATGCCGTGACCCGCGACGCCCGCGCCCCGACGGCATGGGGCGAGGGTGAGGTTGAGGGGCCGCATCCTCGCGCGACGCTCGCCGCGGCCCCGATCGGTCACTTGAGGTCGGCGTCGATGAAGTTGAACGACGCGTCGGGCATCACGTACACGCCGCTGAGTTTCTTGTTGTGCGCCGACAGGAGCTTCTCGACGACCAGCGGCGCCCACGGCGCGTCGTGCCAGATGGTTTCCTGCGCGTCCTTGTAGAGCTTCGCTTTCTCCTTGCCATCGGTGGTAAGCAGCGCGCCCTTGATGTCGGCGTCGACCTTGTCGCTCTTGTAATAGGCGGTGTTGAAGAGCGTCGGCGGCCACGATTCGCCGTAGAGAAGCGGTCGCAGCGCCCAGTCCGCTTCACCGGTGGACGACGACCAGCCGACGTAGTACAGGCGCACCGGCGCGGACTTCGGATCCTGCCAGCTCTCCACGCGCTGCACGCGCTGGCCGGCTTCCAGCAGCGTGATCTTGGTGCGGATGCCGATCTGCTGCAATTGCTGCTGGATGAACTGCGTGACCTTCTGCGCGGTGCTGTAGTTATATGCGGACCACAGCTCGGTCTCGAAGCCATCCGGATACCCGGCTTCCTTCATCAGCGCCTTCGCCTTGGCGAGGTCGTATGGCCACGGGCCGATCTTCACCGAGTATTCGACGCCCGCGGGGACCACGCCCGCCGCGGGCTCGGCGTAGCCGTTGAACGCGACCTTGGCCAGCGCCTGCTTGTTGATCGCGTAGGCGATCGCCTGCCGCACCTTCGGATTGTCGAACGGCTTCTGCTGCGTGTTCATCGACAGGTAGCGGATGACGATCGACGGCGCCGCGACGAGCGTGAGGTCGGGCTTCGCCTTCAGCACGTCGGCCAGCTCGTAGGGCACCGGGAACGTGAACTGCGCCTCGCCGGTCTGCATCATCGCCGCGCGCGAGTTGTTGTCGACCACCGAGCGCCACGTGATCGTGTCGATCTTCGGCAGCCCCTTCTGCCAGTAGCCGTCGAACTTCTTCACCTTGACGTAGTCGGGCTGCTTCCACTCGACGAACTCGAACGGGCCCGTGCCGACCGGATGGAACGCGATGTCCTTGCCGTATTTCTGCATCGCCGCCGGACTGATCATCACGCCCGACGGATGCGCGAGATTGTTGATGAACGCCGAGAACGGCGTCTTCAGCGTGATGCGCGCCGTGTAGGGATCGACCACCTCGGTCTTGGCGATGTTGCTGTAGAGGCCGTACCTCTTGAGGTGATTGTCGGGGTTGGTGACGCGGTCGAAGTTCGCCTTGACGGCGTCGGCGTTGAATTCGGTGCCGTCGTGGAACTTCACGCCGTGGCGCAGCTTCAGCGTGTAGACGAGCCCGTCCTTGGTCACCTCGTAACCGGTGGCGAGCACGGGGATCATCTTCATGTCCTTGTCGAAGCCGTACAGGCCTTCGTAGAAGGACTTGGCCATCGCCTGCGACAGCGTGTCGTTGGCGTCGTACGGGTCGGTGGTGGTGAACGTCGATGCCACGGCGAACACCACGTCCTTCGCGGCATGCGCCGGCATCGCGATCGCCGCGGTGGCGATGGCGAACATGGCGGCGATTCGGTGCAACAGGGACTTCATCGTGCGGCTCCTCGAGAGGATGACGCCGGCGCGGTGCGCCGGCGACCAGGGATCGCCCGGCATCCGCCGGCGTCAGAAGGCGCCGATGCGATGCCGCGCGACATAGTGTCCCGGGCCGACTTCGGCGAGCGGCGCCGTGGGCGGCGGATCGTCCACTGCGCGCACGGGGCTCGGGATATCCACCGATGATAGCTCGGATTGACGGCGCCGCTGCGCCGGATCGGCGACCGGCACCGCCGCCAGCAGGCGCTGGGTGTACGGGTGCTGCGGCGCCTCGAACACCGCGCGCCGCGGGCCGATCTCGACGATCTGGCCGAGGTACATCACGGCGACGCGATGGCTCACGCGCTCGACGATCGCCATGTCGTGCGAAATGAAGAGGTAGGCGACGCCGAGCGCGTCCTGCAGGTCGAGCATGAGGTCGACGATCTGCGCGCGGATGGACACGTCGAGTGCCGACACCGCCTCGTCGGCGACGATGATCTGCGGCTCCAGCGCGAGCGCCCGCGCGATGGCGATGCGCTGGCGCTGGCCGCCGGAGAATTCGTGCGGATACCGTCGCGCATGCGCCGGGTCGAGGCCGACGCGGCGCAGCAGCGAGGCGACGCGCGCCTCGGCGTCTTCGCCTTGCGCGACGCCATGGATGTACAGCGGTTCGGCGATCGAGAAGCCGACGGTCAGGCGCGGATCGAGCGACGCGAACGGGTCCTGGAAGATCATCTGCAGGTTGCGCCGCAGCGGTCGCATCGCGTTGGCGTCGAGCGCGGCGAGATCGTGGCCGGCGAACTCGATGCTGCCCGAATCGACGTCGACCAGGCGCAGGATCGAGCGTCCGGTGGTGGTCTTGCCGCAACCCGACTCGCCGACCAGCGACAGCGTCTCGCCTGCGGCGACATCGAAGCTCACGCGCTCCACCGCGTAGACGCGCCGCCGCACGCGCCCGAGGATGCCGCCGCGCACGTCGAAGCGCGTGGTGAGGTCGCGCACGCTCAGGATCGGTTGCCGCAGCGGGCGCTGCGCATCGGGCATGTGCAGGGCGGCATGCGCTGCACTCGTCGCGGCGCCCGCCGAAGCGGCCGCCGCATCCGTAGTGACGCGCGCCGCGCCGGCCTCCGGAGGCGGAGCGCCAAACTTGCGCGGCGCATCCTCCTGCGCGAGCGCGCCGAGCTTCGGCACCGCGGCGAGCAACGCGCGCGTATACGGTTCGGCCGGCGCTGCGAAGATGCGGCCGACCGGGCCCTCCTCGACCTTGCGCCCGCCGTGCATCACGATCACCCGGTCGGCGATCTCGGCCACCACGCCCATGTCGTGGGTGATGAACAGCACGGCGGTGTGCATCTCGCGCTGCAAGGTGGCGATGAGCGCGAGGATGCGTGCTTGCACCGTCACGTCGAGCGCGGTGGTCGGCTCGTCGGCGATCAGGAGCGAGGGCCGGCAAGACAGTGCCATCGCGATCATCACGCGCTGGCGCATGCCGCCCGACAGCTGGTGCGGGTAGCGGTCGAGGATCGCGCGTGCCTCGGGAATGCGCACGGCCTCGAGCATGCGCAGCGCCTCCGCACGCGCCGCGCGCGAATCTTTCTGCTGGTGCAGCTCGATCGACTCGGCGATCTGTCGCCCCGCGGTCATCACCGGATTGAGGGACGTCATCGGCTCCTGGAAGATCATCGCGATGTCGTCGCCGCGGATCGCGCGCATCGTCGCGTCCGGCGCATGCACGAGCTCGACGCTCGCGCCGTCGTCGCGCAGGAAGCGGATCGTGCCGGCGGTGATGCGCCCGCCGCCTTGCGCGACGAGGCGCATGATCGACAACGCGGTGACCGACTTGCCGGAGCCCGACTCGCCCACCACGGCCACGGTTTCACCGCGCGCGACGGTGAACGCGAGGTCGCGCACGGCGAACACCGGCTCGGCAGGGCTGCCGAATTCGACGTTGAGGCCGTCGACGGCGAGAAGCGGTGGGTCCGCCGCGCTAGCGTCGGGAATGGACTGGGGAATCACGCGGAGCAGCGCCAAGCGCCGCACAGGTGGTGGCGTCGATCGATTATCGACATCCACCGCCGTTGTCGCAACTGCGGACCGGGTGCCACCGCGGCACCCGACGCCTGCTTCAGACCTTTTCGGGCTCCGGCGCGACGCGCTTGCGCAGCAGCGCCGGCACTTCGCGAATCGGCACTACGCCACGGACAGCCGGGCCACCATGCGTCAGCGACGAATGCGAGACACGCCCATCGCTGCCCGGCATCGCGGCGTCGCCAATATGGGCGGCACGCACCGGCAGCGGCTGGTCCGGGTTCTTCGCATAGGCCGCCTCGCGTTCTTCGCCTTGCGGACGGCGCGGCGTGTCGTCGTGGGCGGTGGCGCGGGGACGCCGTGCCGGCGACTCGCTCCGCTCCGCCACACGGCGCGGCGCGGCGCCTCGGGCCGGCCGCGCCTCCGCATGCCGCTCGCGCGGCGCGCGTTCGGTGCGCGGCAGGTCGGAATCGTCGAAGGCGACGATCTCGATCTTCTTCTTCAGCATCTTCTCGATTTCGGCGAGGTGCTTCTCTTCGGCCGGGTCGACGAACGAGATCGCTTCGCCGCTGGCGCCCGCGCGGCCGGTGCGGCCGATGCGGTGCACGTAATCCTCGGGCACGTGCGGCATTTCGTAGTTGACGACCAGCGGCAGGTCGTCGATGTCGAGCCCGCGCGCGGCGACGTCGGTGGCGACCAGCACCTGCAGCTTGCCCTGCTTGAACGCCTCGAGCGCCTCGAGGCGCGCCAATTGCGTCTTGTCGCCGTGGATCGCCGACGTGGCGAGGCCGTCCTTCTCGAGCTGCCGGGCGAGGCGCGATGCGCCGTGCTTGGTGCGCACGAAGCACAGCACCTGCCACAGGTTGCGCGAGCGCACCAGGTGCTCGAGCAGCCCGCGCTTCGCGTCCTGCGGAATCTTGTAGGCCTTCTGCGTGACGGTCTCGGCGGCGGTGTTGCGGCGCGCCACCTCGATCAGCTGCGGGGCGTTCAGAAGCTCATCGGCGAGCTTCTTGATTTCGTTGGAGAACGTCGCGGAGAACAGCAGGTTTTGCCGCTTCTTCGGCAACAGCGCCATGATGCGCTTGATGTCCGGGATGAAACCCATGTCGAGCATGCGGTCGGCCTCGTCCAGCACGAAGATCTCGACTTGCGACAGGTTCACGCTCTTCTGCTCGATGTGGTCGAGCAGGCGGCCCGGCGTGGCGACGAGGATCTCGACGCCGGCGCGCACGATCGCGAGCTGCGCCTTGATGTCGACGCCGCCATAGACCACCGTCGAGCGCAGGCCGGTGTGCGTGCCATAACCGCGGATCGCTTCCTCGACCTGGATCGCGAGCTCGCGCGTCGGTGTCAATATCAGCGAGCGTACCGGATGGCGCGCCGGTGACGGGCTGACGTTGGCGTGCGCCATCAGCTTGGAAAGGATCGGCAGGCCGAAGCCCGCGGTCTTGCCGGTTCCGGTCTGCGCGCCGCCCATCACGTCGAGGCCGGCGAGGACGACGGGGATGGCTTGCGCCTGGATGGGGGTAGGGGTGGTGTAGCCGGCGTCGGTCACGGCCCGCAGAACCTCGGGCCGCAGGCCGAGCGTGTCAAAGCTCGTTGCGTTCAAGAAATGCTCCTGGCGCGGCCTACCGGCGCATTGCCGGTTTCCGGTCCAGGCACACGTTTCTCTGGGTAAGGTTGAAGTTGGCGGGCCACCGCCGGTCGCGATCATCGCGGCACGGCGGGCGGTTCGTCAGGGCGCCGGGCGGTGACCGGAAGGGCCGCCTGCTACCACAACCGGCATTCTAACCCTAAGTCACGGATTTTGCAAAAATTTCCTCGCAAAATGGGGCGCCGGCAGCTATAATGTGAGGCTTTTTCGCAGCGCAACAACCCGCGTGGCCGGAAACCCGGGCCAAGCACGCACCGGACCCTCAGAACCCGATCATGGCACCGCCCGCCCGCGCCCTGCGCAACATCGCGATCATCGCCCACGTCGACCATGGCAAGACGACCCTCGTCGACAAGCTACTGGTGCAGGCCGGCACCTTCGCCAAGCACCAGCACGTGGGCGAACGCATGATGGACAGCAACGACATCGAGCGCGAGCGCGGCATCACGATCCTCGCCAAGAACTGCGCGATCGACTACCGCGGCACGCACATCAATGTCGTCGATACGCCGGGGCACGCCGATTTCGGCGGCGAGGTCGAACGCGTGCTGGGCATGGTCGACGGCGTGCTGCTGCTCGTCGACGCCGTCGAAGGGCCGATGCCGCAGACGCGGTTCGTGACGATGAAGGCGCTGAAGCTCGGCCTCAAGCCGATCGTCGTCGTCAACAAGGTCGACCGGCCCGGCGCGCGACCCGAGTGGGTGGTCAACCAGACGTTCGACCTCTTCGACCGCCTCGGCGCGACCGACGACCAGCTCGATTTCCCGGTGGTGTACGCCTCGGCGCTGAACGGCTGGGCGACGCTCGACGTCGCCGTCGCCAAGGCGGCGGCGCAGAACGCAGCGGCGGGGCAGGACATGCGACCGCTGTTCGACACCGTGCTCGAGCATGTGCCTGCGCCCAGGATCGACGGCGATGCGCCGCTGCAATTCCAGATTTCGGCGCTCGACTACTCGAGCTACATCGGCCGCCTGGGCATCGGTCGCATCCGCCGCGGCACGCTGACGGCGGGGCAGCAGGTGGCGATCATGAACGGGCCGCTCGCCGACGGCGCGGTGCCCAAGACCGGCAAGGTCGGGCAGGTGTTCATGTTCTCGGGCCTCGAGCGCAAGCCGGTCGAGTCGGCGAGCGCCGGCGACATCGTGCTGGTCACCGGCCTCGACGACCTGGCGATCGGCACCACGCTGGCC
>DATBOK010000033.1:0-3612 GCA_036553845.1 Casimicrobiaceae bacterium | reverse complement strand
GGAAGGCTACGGCTTGAAGATCACCGGACGGGTGCCGATGCAGACGACGCCGACGGCGCACAACAAGCAGTATCTCGCCACCAAACGCGAGAAGCTCGGCCACATGTTCGTCGACGAACCCGCCGAGACGCCCGCCACGTGAAGACCGAGAAGAACGCCGCCGCGCTGCCGGATTGCCGGGGCAAACGCTTCGCGATCGTGGTGGCGCGCTTCTACCCCGAGCTGACCGATCATCTGGTCGACGGCGCGCGGCGCGCGCTGCGCGATTGCGGCGTCGCCGACGGATCGGTCGAGACGTTCGAGGTGCCCGGCTGCTTCGAGTTGCCGCTGGCGGCCTTCAACCTGATCGAGCGCGACCAATACGACGGCATCGTGGCGCTGGGCGTGGTGATCCGCGGCGATACGCCGCACTTCGACTACGTGGCCGGCCAATGCGCGCGCGGCATCATGGACGTGCAGTTGGCGACCGGCACGCCGATCGGCTTCGGGGTGCTGACGACCGAGAACTTCGAGCAGGCCGAGGAACGCGCCGATCCGGCGCGCGGCGACAAAGGCTACGAAGCCGCCATCGCGACCGCCACGCTAGCGGTCCTGTGATCCTGCTGCCCGGCGGCGGAGACGTCGCGCTCGACGGGCCGCTGACGGGCGGCGACGCGCTCGCGCGATTCGCGGCGGGCGTCGATACGCTGCGCGACGCGGTGGGCGGCGAAGCCTTGGACGCCGCCGACCTGCGCGGACGGCTGCTCGGGCTGGCGGCGCTGGCGACCGAAGCGGCGCAAGCGGCCGCGCCGGCACTCCCGGCGATCGCGCTCGGCGGGGACGGCGACGACGTGGCCATCTACGACCGCTACTTCGAGGTGGCGCGCAGCGCCGGTGCGATGACGCGCGGGCAGTTCGCCGCGTCGGCGCTGGCCGCGTGGGCCGACGTGCTGGCGGATCTGCCGGAGACGCTGCTCGGACGCGACGAGATCGCGGCGCTGCTGGCCGGCATGAGCGCGACCTGCGGGTGGCTCGGCGTCGAGGCGACGGCGTGAACGTCGTCAAACGCTGGACGCGCGGACATCACGGCTTCGCGATCTTCGCGATCGCCGAACGAGCCGCGCTGCTCGGCATCGAGCGCGCCCTGCACGACAACGACGACGCCAAGGTGGCGGCGAACCTGCGCGCGGCGGCGGTGCTGCGGCGGGCGATCGCGGCGGCGCAATGGTACGCGAGCGACTTCCCGCTGGCGGTCTATCGCGACGTGCTGCGTCCGACGATGGAGCAGGCCGGCACGCGCATCGGCTTCTCGGGGACGCTCAACGCCGACTACGCCCGCTTGAAACAGGCGCGCGAGACGGCCGTCGAGGCGCTCTTCGCGACCTACGGGAGCGACGGATCGAGCTGGCCGCCGGACGTGTACGCGGCGCTCGAAGCGCTGCACGAGATGGAAGTGCAGGCGGCCGAGCATCACGTGCTGGTGGCGGCCTCCAAAGTGGACGTCGATCAGTCGCTCGCGCAGAAGGCGGCCGGCACGACCCACGAGAGCGCGGTCGACGTGCTGCGCGAGATCGTGGATGCGACCGTGACCGACCTGACCGATCGCTTCACCGGTGCGCCGGTCGCCAAGACGTTCGCGTGCAAGGCGGCGGACGTGCCGGAGGAGCAGCCGCACGGCGTGCGGGTCAACGGCAAGGACCTGATCGTGTGCCGCGCGTACGGCGCGTTCTGGGCGACCGACGCGTACTGCACGCACGCCGACGCCGATCTCTCCGGGGGGCATATGGCCGGCGACTGCATCGTCTGCCCGCTGCACGGCTCCAAGTTCGACCCGCGCACCGGGGCCGCGCTGCGCGCGCCCGCGAAGGATGCGCTCGGGGTCTATCCGGTCGTCGTCGAAGGCGACGACCTCTTCGTGGAAATGTAGGGCATGAACCGACTCGACGTCACGCCGGTCGCCTGGGACGGCGACGCGGTCCGCTATCTCGACCAGCGCGCGCTGCCGCACGAGGTGCGGCACGAACGCGCCCGGACGGTCGACGAGATCGAGGCCGCGATCGTGACGCTGGCGGTGCGGGGCGCGCCGTGCATCGGCATCTTCGGCGCCTACGGCGTGGCCTTGCTGCGTGCGACGCTGAGCGACGAGGCGGCCTTCCGGGCGGCCGCGCTGCGCGTGCGCGACGCGCGCCCGACCGCGGTCAACCTGGCCTGGGCGGTGGATCGCGTCCTCGGCAGTGAAGATATGCTCGCCGAGGCGCAGACCATCCACCGCGAGCAGATCGCGATGGATGCGGCGATCGCGCAAGCGGGACTCGACCTGATCCCCAAGAACGCCAAGATCCTGACGCACTGCAACACCGGGCCGATCGCGACCGGCGCGGGCGGCACCGCACTGGGCGTGGTGATCGCCGCGCATCGCGCCGGCAAGAACCCGCACCTGTACGCCGACGAGACGCGTCCGCTCTTGCAGGGCGCGCGCCTGACCACGTTCGAGGCGATGCAGGCGGGCGTGCCCGTGACGCTGCAGCCCGACGGCGCGGCCGCGATCTGCATGCAGCGCAAGGCGATCGATCTGGTGATCGTCGGCGCCGACCGGATCGCGCGCAACGGCGATACCGCCAACAAGATCGGCACCTACGGCCTTGCGATCCTGGCGGCCCATCACAAGATCCCGTTCTACGTGGCGGCCCCGCGTTCGACGTTCGATTTCGGCATCGAGAGCGGCGAGCAGATCCCGATCGAGGAGCGCAGGGCCGACGAGGTCGCCGCGTACGGCGGCACGCGCACCGCGCCCGAGGGCGTGGACGTCTACAACCCCGCGTTCGACGTGACGCCGGGCCGGCTGGTGACCGCGTTCATCACCGAATACGGCGTGATCCGACCGCCCTACGCCGACGAAGTCCCGTCGCTCGAACATCGCCCCAACGTCTCCGTGCTGATGCGGTGAAGTTCTACGACTTCGTCGACAAGGCGCCGGCGATCCCGAAGCTGGTGATCGTCGAGGGTGAGGAACGCGTGCTGGCGGAGTACGCCGTCGAGATTCTGCTCGATCGGCTGCTGCCGGCGGACGTGCGTGACCTCAATCTCGACAAGATCCCGGCGACGGAGTTCTCCGACGCCGCGCGCTTGCGCGAATCGATCCAGGCGATGCCGTTCCTGGCGGAGCGCCGGGTGGTGATCCTGACCGACGCGCAGACGCTCAAGGCCCAGCCGCGTCGCGATCTGTTGGCGGCCGCGGCGGCCGTGCCGGACGGCAACGTGCTGGTGATCACCGATCTGCTCTCGCCCAAGTCGAAACGGCCGGAACCGCTCGGCCCGCAGGTCGGGCGGACGGCCCTGCGCATCGACACGTCGGCGAATGCCGAAACGCGCGAACGCTTCGTGCGCGAGACGCTCGAGCGCCTCGGTGCGACCGCCGACGCGCGCACCATCGGCGCGCTCGCCGGCAGCGAAGCGGAGCTCGCGGCGGTCCGCAACGATCTCGAGAAGCTCGCGCTGATGGGGAAGAAGATCGCGTTCAAGGATCTCGAGCAAGAGAGTCTGTCGATCGAGGATCCGAAGGCGTACAAGTACGCCAGCTGCATCGTCGAGGGTCGCGTGGCCGACGGCTTGGCGATCGCGCACGAACTGTTC
>DATBOK010000226.1:0-2602 GCA_036553845.1 Casimicrobiaceae bacterium | reverse complement strand
TACGGGCCGTGCGTGCGCACCCGGCGTACCTCGGCCACGTAGTCTGCGGCCATCTCGACGATGCCCGCGTGCGGCGCCGTCACGCCATCGAGGCCGCGTGCCTGGAACGACCACACCGGCTGGTCGTCGCCGAGCAGCTTCATGAAATGCGGGCTGACGTGCGCCTGGCCATGGCGCCCGTGCACGAGGAACAGCGGCGGACGATCGCCATGGCGCCATAGCGGCACGAGCATGGGCGTCGGCGCATGGGTCGGCGGCCGGGCGCGCGCGTCGCGCACGCCTCCCGCGATGCCGGCCACCGTCGCGTCGTCGTGGAAATCGACGCGCACGCCGAGCGACTCGAGGATCGCGAGCTGCAATTGCGCGCCCAGCAGCGAATCCCCGCCGAGCATGAAGAAGTCGTCGTCGCGGCCGACATCGGCGATGTTCAGCAGCCGCGCGAATACGCCGGCGACCGAGCGCTCGATGTCGTCGCGCGGCGCGTCCGGCGTGGCGGCGGCGTCGGGTGCAATGTCCATGCGCGCGAGCGCCGCACGGTCGACTTTGCCGCCGGCGGCAGTCGGCAGGCGTGCGTGCATCGCGATGACGGACGGCAGCATGTACGCCGGAAGCGCCCGCGCGAGCGCGCGGCGAACCGCGCGCGGGTCGCCCGTGGTGCCGTCGCGCATCGCCACGTGCGCGACGAGCCGCACTGGCTCCATCCGCATCTCGTCGCCGACGCCGACCACCGCGACCTCGGCGACGCCGGCACATGCCACGAGCGCGGCCTCGATCTCGGCCAGGTCGACCGAGTGGCCGCGCATCTTCACGCGGCTGCCCTTGCGACCGACGAAATGAAGCTCGCCCGCGCGGTCGACCCGACCGATGTCGCCACTGCGGTAGGTACGCCATCCGGGGCGCCGCGCATCGTCGGCGAACGCCGCGGCATCGAGATCCGGGCGGCGCCAGTAGCCCGGGCTCAGGTGCGGGCTGCAGACGACGATCTCGCCCACCTCGCCCGGTGCGACGAGGCCTCCCTCGCCATCGCGGATTTCGACCGCGACACCTTCCACCGGGCGACCTACGGCGATCACGCCCGGTGCCAGCGGCGCATCCGCGTGCGCGACGAAATGCTGCGCCACGAAGCATGTCTCGGTCGACCCGAGCTGGTTCATCAGCACGCAATGCGCCGACGTGTGGCGACGAAATCGCTCGACGTCCTGCGCGAACAGCGGTTCGCCGGCGAGGTGGATCGCACGCAGGTAGGGCAGCACGCGCTCGGGCGACAAGCCATTGCACAGCGCGCGGAACACGGTCGGCACCGTCTGCAGCAGCGACACGCGCTCGCGGTCGAGCCATTCGGCGAGCCGCGAAACGCCATCGCGGCGCATGTCGTACGCGCACAGCGTGGCGCCCAGCGCCAGGCTGCGCACGACCGCATTGCTGCCGGCCGCGAAACTCAGCGTGTACAGCAGCGAAAAGCGGTCGCGCGCATCGAGGTGCAGCGACGCCGCGTACACGTCGGCGAAGTACAGCAGGTTGGCGTGCGTCTGCACGACGCCCTTGGGACGCCCGGTCGAGCCCGAGGTGTAGCAGATCAGCGCCGGCGCCTGTGGCGCCACGTCCGGCAACCGCGCGACGCCGGGGTCCGCGCGCGCGTCGGCGAGATCGATGATGGTGCAGCCGGGTCCGGCGATCGCACGCGCGCGGTCCGTGAGCGGGCTCTCGGCGAGGAGCACCGCCGGCACGCAATCGGCGACGATGGCGCGCAGTCGATCGTCGGGATCGTCTGCATCGAGCGGAATGAAAGCGCGACCGCTGCGGCACGTGCCGGCGATCGCCTCGACCGTGGCCAGCTTGCTGGCGAAGAGCAGGCTCACACCACCGGGGATGCCGCCGCTCGCACGGACGATGCGCCGCGCGATGGCGTCGCCCGCGCGGTCGAGCGCGCTGTAGCAAAGATCGCGACCCTGCTCGACGACGGCCGGCTTGTCGGGATGCGCCTCCGCCATTCGCGCAAGGCGCGTGCCGATCGAGTCTTGCCGAGGATGCGTGCTCGCGTGTTTCATCCCCTCGTGCCTCCCACGGATCCCTTACCGTGGCGCGCGCCGTCCGCGCAATGTCGCCGTCGATTCAATCGGTCGTCGCGTGCGCGGCCGTCGCCACGCCGGACCAGCGCGCCGTCTCGTCGCGTACCAGCTGCGCCAGATCCTCGGGTGGATTGACGTAGACTTCCGCCCCCATGCTGGCAAGCTGCTGCGCAACCGCCGCGGAGCCCGCCATTCCGGCTATCGCGCGGGCGAGGCGGTCGATGACCACGCGCGGCGTGCCATCCGGCGCGAACACGCCATACCAGAGACTCGTGTCGAATCCGCTGACGCCGCCTTCGGCCATCGTCGGCACATCGGGCAACAGCACCGAACGTCGCGCGCCCGCGTTCGCCAGCACCCGCACGCGCCCCGCCTTCACGAACGGCAGCACCGCGGGCAGCGACGCGAAGCTGAGATCGACTTCGCCCGCGACCAGCGCCGCCGCCGACGGCGCGGCGCCCTTGTAGGGAACGTGCACGATGTCGACGCCGGTACGCTGCCGGAAGAGCTCGCCGCACAGGTGTCCGATGGTG
>DATBOK010000211.1:0-9354 GCA_036553845.1 Casimicrobiaceae bacterium | reverse complement strand
CAGCCTCGCGTTCATGCCCGGGGGTTCCTTCGTCGGCAGCCTCGACCGGCTGATGCTCTCCGGCATGCTGTTCCAGAAGGAGGCCGGCAAGTTGACGGTGTCGCATCTGGCGACGACGATCCCCGAGTCCGTCTACATGATGTTCCAGATGACGTTCGCGATCATCACGCCGGCGCTCATCGCCGGCGCGTTCGCGGACCGCATGAAGTTCTCGGCGATGCTCTGGTTCATGGGCCTGTGGTCGCTTCTCATCTACGCGCCGATCGCGCACATGATGTGGGAGCCGTCCGGCTACTGGGCCGCCAAGGGCGTGCTGGACTTCGCCGGCGGCACCGTCGTGCACATCAACGCCGGTATCGCCGGCCTCGTCTGCGCGCTGGTGCTGGGCAAGCGCCTGGGTTATGGCAGGGAGCCGATGGCGCCGCACAACCTGACGCTGACGCTGATCGGCGCGTCCCTGCTGTGGGTGGGCTGGTTCGGCTTCAACGCCGGTTCGGCGGTCGCCGCCGACGGCAGGGCCGGCATGGCGATGTTCGTCACGCAGTTCGCGACCGCCGCCGCCGCGCTGGCGTGGATGTTCACCGAGTGGATCGCCAAGGGCAAGCCGTCGGTGCTCGGCATCGCATCGGGCGCCGTGGCGGGGCTCGTCGCGATCACGCCGGCGTCGGGCTTCGTCGGCGCCACCGGCGCGCTGGTCATCGGCATCGCCGCCGGCGTCCTCTGCTTCTTCGCCGCGACGTCCGTCAAGCGTGCCCTCGGCTACGACGACTCGCTCGATGCATTCGGCGTGCACTGCATCGGCGGCATCGTCGGCGCGCTGTTGACCGGCGTGTTCAATGTCAAGGAAATCAGCGGTGCGGACGCCGACTTGCTGGTGCAGCTCGGCGCCGTGTGCACGACGCTCGTGTACAGCGGCGTCGGCAGCTTCATCATCCTCAAGGTGATCGACATGATCATCGGCCTGCGCGTCAGCGAGGAACAGGAGCGCGAAGGCCTCGACATCAGCCTCCACGGCGAGCGCGTCGAATAATCCGGTTCTCCTCTGTGGCTATTCGGGCGCTCCCTGTGGGCGCCCGTTTTTTTTGGCACGCCGGCGTTTGCTAGAATCGGCGCACGCGCATCTGGGCTCGTCACATGGTTCCGCATCTCACCACCGCACTGTCGGGCCCCTGGATGGACATCGAGCGCCGCATCCTCGAGCGGATGCCGGAGATCGAGCGCTGGCTGCGCACCAAGTGGCAGGAACACGCGATCCCGTTCTACGCGTCGGTGGACCTGCGCAACGCCGGCTTCAAGATCGCGCCGGTCGACACCAATCTCTTCCCGGGCGGCTTCAACAACCTCAACGCGGCGTTCATGCCGCTGTGCGTGCAGGCGGTGCAGGCGGCGGTCGAGCGCGTCTGCGCCGACGCGCGCGGCGTGCTGCTGATCCCGGAAAACCACACGCGCAACCCGTTCTATCTGAGCAACGTCGCGACGCTGGAAAGCATCCTGCGCCAGGCCGGCATGCGCGTGCGCATCGGCTCGATCAATCCGGAGATCACGGCGCGCACGAAGATCGGGCTCGACGACGGCCGTGCGTTCGACGTCGAGCCGGTGGTACGCCACGGCCGGCGCGTCGGCCTCGCCGGGTTCGACCCCTGCATGGTGCTGCTCAACAACGACCTCTCGGCCGGCGTGCCCGAGGTGCTCGAGCACATCGACCAGCCGATCGCGCCGCCGCTGTCGGCCGGCTGGTACAACCGGCGCAAATCACATCACTTCGGCATCTACCGCGAGGTCGCGCGCGAATTCGCGGCGCTGCTCGACATCGACCCGTGGCTCGTCGACCCGTATTTCGGCGCATGCAGCGCGGTGAGCTTCCACGAGCGCGAAGGCGAGGAGTGCCTGGCGTCGAACGTCGGCGGCGTGCTCGAGCGGATCGCGGCCAAGTACCGCGAGTACGGCATCGACGAGAAGCCGTTCGTCATCGTCAAGGCCGACGCGGGCACCTACGGCATGGGCATCATGACGGTGCGCGACCCGTCCGACGTCATCGGCCTCAATCGCAAGCAGCGCAACAAGATGGCCGTCGTCAAGGAAGGCCTCGAGGTCACGTCGGTGATCATCCAGGAGGGCGTGCCCACCTACGAGTCGATCGACGCCGGCATCGCCGAGCCAGTCGTTTACATGATCGACCGCTACGTGGTCGGCGGCTTCTACCGGGTGCATGCGGCACGCGGCAAGGACGAGAACCTCAACGCCCCCGGCGCGCAGTTCGTGCCGCTCGCATTCGAGGCGCCGTGCATCCCCGACCTCGCCGGGCCCGCCGGCTGCGCGCCGAACCGTTTCTATTCGTACGGCGTGGTCGCCCGCCTCGCGCAACTGGCAGCGTCGCTCGAGATCGAGGCGCTCGAAGCCGCGGACGAAGTGCCGACGCCCGCGGACTGACGCTTTCGGGCGTCGCCCGCGCACGCGCCGACCGGGCATGCGAACGCGGACGCCGAAAGGCGGACGCCCCGGCCTCAGCCGGCGCGCCGGCGGCGCCTGGCGCGCGGGTGCGCGGCGTCGTAGACCTTGGCGAGCGCCTGGAAATCGAGGTGCGTGTACACCTGCGTGCTGGCGATCGACGCGTGCCCGAGCATTTCCTGCACCGCGCGCAGATCCCCCGAGGACTGCAGCACGTGCGAGGCGAACGAGTGCCGCAGCATGTGCGGATGCACGTGGCGGTCGAGCCCCTGCCGCGAGGCCCACTGCGCGAGCCGCAGCTCGATCGCGCGCGGCGAGATGCGCCGTCCGCTACGGGCGACGAATACCGCGTCCGCGTCGGCGCCGCCGATGGCCTTGCGCGATTCGAGCCAGCGTGCGAGCGCCGCGCGCGCGGCCGCCCCCACCGGCACGATCCGCTCCTTGGCGCCCTTGCCGAGCACGCGCACTTCGCCCCCGGCGAGATCGAGTCGCGCGATGTCGAGGCCGGCGAGCTCGGCCAGGCGCAGCCCCGAGGAATAGGCGAGCTCGAACAGCGCGCGATCACGCTGGCCGAGCAAGTCGTCGGCGGCGATCGTCACGAGCTGCACGGCTTCGTCGGGCGACAGCGCCGACGGCAGGTGCTTCGCGGATTTCGGCGGGCGCAGGCCGGCCGTCGGGTCGTCAGCCAGCGCGCGGTCGAGGCCGGCCAGGTGGCGATAGAACGCGCGCCACGCCGACAGCATGCGCGCGAGGCTGCGCCCGGAAAGGCCGCGGCCATGCAACGTCGCGAGATGGCGCGCGAGCTCGGCGCGCGTGAGGCGCGCGAGTGGCGTCTCGCCGGCGAGCGCGCACAGCGCGGCGACGTCGCGGGTATACGCGGCGCGTGTGTGCGCCGGGCGCGTGGCGAGGCTCGTGACGAAGCGCGCGAGCGCGCCCGCATTGTCGGCGGCGGCGCGCGTGGTCATTCGCCCGCCGCCTGTCGTCAGTCGACCGGCAGGAAGCGCGCGATCGCCACGCTCGCGAGCTCGGCGAGGCGCATCAGGTACACGGTGCCCATCCCCGGGTGAAACCGGTTCGCGTCCGGACTGGCGAGCGACAACAGGCCGAACGTATGGCTGGTGCGCAGCGGCAGGTAGGCGAACGACGCGAGGTCGTCCGCGTTGTCGAACCATTCGCTCGTCTCGAACGCGGGCTCCGGTCCGCAATAGGGCGTGCCGAGCGCGTCGGCGTAGCCGCGCGTCTCCGTCGATACGGCAGCCAGCTCGGGCAGGTACGACTGCTCCGGCACCTTGCCCCACAGCCGCACCGCCACCGACGGCACGGCGAAATCCTCGGTGAGGCTGTGGTGCAGCACCGCCAGCGTCGTCTCGAGGTCGGGTGCCGCGAACAGCGCGAGCGTCGAGCGGTGCAGCTTCTCGCTGACGGCGTCGTTCTCGGTGCCGTACTGGATCAGCTCGCGCAGCTTCGCCTCGAGCTCGGCGTTCTTGTCGCGCAGCGCGAGCACCTGGCGCTCGGCGAGCGGGATCGCGTGACCGCCGTGCGGATGCGGCACCGACATGTCGGCGATCACGTCGGCGTGATCGTCGAAGAAGCTGGGATTGTCGCGCAGGTAGTCTGCGATTTCCTTGGGATTCATCGACGCCGCGTCGTCCTCTTCATGGGCGCTTCGCGCGAAGCGCATCAATATTGCCACCGGCCCTCGTACACAAGCTGCGCGGGCCCGGTCATCGTCACCGGTCGTCCCATCCCCGGCCACGCCACCGTGAGCTCGCCGCCGCGCACCTGCACCCGAACTGGGGCGCCGGCATCGAGCAGGCCGCGCCGCACGCCGGCCACCACCGCCGCGCACGCGCCGGTGCCGCAAGCGAGCGTCTCGCCCGCACCGCGCTCGTAGACGCGCAGGCGAATGGTAGCGCGATCGACCACCTGCATGTAGCCGGCGTTGACTCGGGCGGGAAAGCGCGGATGGCGCTCGATCAGGGGACCCTCGCTCGCCACCGGCGCCGCATCGACGTCGGCGACGACCTGCACGGCGTGCGGATTGCCCATCGACAGCACCGAAACCTGCACGCGGCGACCCTCGACGTCCAGATCATCGAGGGCGCCGCCGCTGCCGCCTTCGAACGGCACGTCCGCCGCAGCGAAGCGCGGCAGGCCCATGTCCACGGCGACGCTGCCGTCGGCGACGAGGTGCGGCACGATGATGCCGCCCTTCGTCTCGACCCGGATCTCGCGGCGATCGGTGAGCCCGCGCTCGCGCACGAACACCACGAAGCAACGGGCGCCATTGCCGCATTGCTCGACTTCACCGCCGTCGGCATTGAAGATCCGGTAGCGAAAGTCGACGCCGGGCAGCGTCGGCCGCTCGACCACCAGCACCTGGTCGCAGCCGACTCCGAACCGCCGGTCGGCGAGGCGGCGAACGTCGTCCGCGGCGAGATCGAACGCGACCTGGGTGGCGTCGACGACCACGAAGTCGTTGCCGAGGCCCTGCATCTTGGTGAATGCAAGCGTACGCACCGTCAGCACTGCGTCAGGCCGCCGTCGGCAGGTCGATCACCTGCGGCGGATGGCCGGTGTGGCGCAGGAAGCGCTCGAGGTCGGCGCGCGCGATCGCGAGCGTCGCCGTGTTGACGAGCGGATGGGCGAGCACCGTCGGCGCGGCCCACACGTCGCGGTCGACGTAGAGCTCGACCGCGCCGCCAGTGTCGTTGCAGAGCGCGAGGATGCTGACCGAGCCCGGCGTCACGCCGAGGTGCTCGCCGAGCCGCGCATCCGACGCGAATCCGAGTCCCTTCGACTGCAGTTGCTCGCCGAGGCGCCTAAGGTCGACGCGCTTGTCGTGCGCCGCCACCAGCAGCAGGTGCCGCGCACCCTTCTTGTCGCGCAGGAACAGGTTCTTGGTGCGCGCGCCGGGCATCGGCGGCACCAGGCGCTCCGATTCCTCGACCGTGAACACTGCCGGATGATCGACGCGGACGTACGCGACGCCGAGCTGGTCGAGCTCGTGAAGGAGGTCGTCCATCCCGCGCATGAATGGCGCGCCTATGCGCCGACGTCCTCGGGCGCGCCGCTGCGTGCGCTCTGCGCCAGCGCGTCGAGCGTCAGCGCGATGTCGATCGACTCGTCGGGCGTGGCGCCCGTCCAGTGGCTCCAGCCGCCGCGCACGAGGTCGTGGAACGACTCGGCCTCGGCGAGGAAGCCGCTCACCGCGGCGGTCTCGACCGTTTCGCGCTGGGCGTCCCAGCCGGTGCCGCGGCGCAATTCGAAGCGCGGCGGGAACGCCGCCGAGGTGTCGTTGAAATAGGGCGTGGCGATCGACCCCGCGTCGCCGGCGATGAACGCGTGGCGGTGGCGCGCGGTGTCGAACGTGCACGAGACCTGTGCCAGCAGTCCGCTCGCGAACTCGAGCGTCGCGAGCGTCGTCGTGTCGACGCCGGTGGGCGACCAGCGCGCCGTCGCGTGCACGCGCCGCGGCTGCTCGCCGGCGACCGTGCGCACGAGGCTGACCGGATACGAGCCGGCGTCCATCAGCGCGCCGCCGGCGAGATCGGGATGCATGCGGATGTTGGCGGCGTCGGCGAGCGGGAAGCCGAACGCCGCCTGCACGATGCGCACGCGACCGATCGCGCCTGCGGCGAGCAGCTCGCGCATCCTGATCGTCTGCGGTTGCGCGCGGTACGGATAAGCCTCCACGAGGTACACGCCATGCTGGTGTGCGGCGGCGAACATCGCGCGCGCCTCCGTCGCCGAGGCGGCGAGCGGCTTCTCGCACAGCACGTGCTTGCCGGCCTCGGCGGCACGGATCGACCATTGCGCGTGCAGGTTGTTGGGCAGCGGCACGTAGACGGCGTCGATGTCCGGATCGGCGAGCAGCGCGTCGTACGTCGCGTGAGTACGTGCAACGCCGGTGTCGCGCGCAAACGCCGCGGCGCGCCCGGGATCGCGGCTGGCGAATGCGGTGACCGCAACTTTGCGCGAAGGCCGCACGGCATCGATGAAGAGGCGCGCGATCCTGGCGGCGCCGAGGACTCCAATGCGAAGGCGATCGGGAGGCGACACGGTCATGCGGCGTACTCCGGGATGGGTGATCGGCAGGCGGGCAGCAGGCGAGCGGCGCGGCAAGCGCGAGACACGTTCGCGGCGCGCCTCGCCAAAGCGGAAGAGGCTAGCGCATCACGGCGCCCGGCGGCAATTCTTCCAGCATCTGCGCGACGCAGTCCGCGATGTGCGTGGCCAGCGTCGCCCGCGCACGCCCCGCGTCGCGCGCCATCGCGCATTCGAGCAGCGTGCGGTGCTCGTCCGAAGCGACCTGGCCGCGATAGATCGCCGCGATCATCTGGTAGCGCAGGTACTTGTCGCAGAGTGCGGCGTGCATGTCGAGCAGCACGCGCGAGCCGCAGGCCGAAATCAGCGCCTGGTGGAACGCCCAGTCGTAGCGCCGCCAGACCTCGGGAGGCGACGCTTCGCCGGCCGCCATCTGGCGTTCCATCGCCGCGAGCTTGTGGTGCGCGGCGACGACGCGGCCTTCCCACTCGATGTCGCCGAGCACGAATGACAGCTCGAGCGCGTGGCCTTCGAGCAGCTCGCGCATCGCCGCGATTTCGCGCAGGTTGTCGCGCGAGATGGCGCTCACCTGGAAGCCGCGCGAGCCCTCGGCCAGCACCAGCCCCTCCGACGCGAGCCGGTTGAAGAGCTCGCGCAACGTGCTGACGCTGGTGCCGTAGGCGTCCTTCATCCGTTCGAGCGTGAGCTTCTGCCCCGGCGTTAGGCGTCCCAGCACGATGTCGGCACGGATGCGCCGATACGCAACTTCGCCGACCGTGTCGTTCGCGACTACATCCATGGCGTCCGTTCGTGCGTTCACGCGACGGAGGGCCCCGCCAAGGTGCGGGGCGGCCCATCCGATGCTTTTGTGATCGTCCGATATTGTTGCTATCATCGAACGCTGGCAGTGTATCCGATCGGCCCCGAAACCGACAACAAGCGCGGGGCCGCGCGGCGATCCGTTCGTCGTCTGAACCATCCTAGGAGGAGGTCTACCCATGCACACCAAGTTCACGCGGCGTTCGGTCCTGCAAGCCGGCGCCTCGATGCTCGCGCTCGGCGCGCTGGCGCCGGCGCACGCGCAGTCGCCGACCAAGCTGCGCTTCAGCTCCGCCTTCACCGAGCAGGACCTGCGCGCCGATGGCTACAAGGCGTTCGCCGCCGCGATCAAGGACCGCTACGAGTTCGAGCCGTACTGGAACAACACGCTGTTCAAGCAGGGTACCGAGCTCGTCGCCCTGCAACGCGGCAATCTCGAGATGTGCAACCTCGCGCCGGCGGACATCTCGAAGCAGATCCCGGCGTGGTCGCTGATGACGTCCGCCTATCTGTTCCGCGACGTCGACCACCTGCGCAAGACGTTCAAGAGCGACGTCGGCCGCGAGTTCATCAAGATGGCGCGCGACCAGCTCGGCATCCAGGTCATCACGCCCGTCTACTTCGGCGCGCGCCACGTCAACCTGAAGCCGGACAAGGCGATCCGCACGCCCGAGGACCTGCGCGGCATCAAGCTGCGGATGCCGCCCGGCGAGTTCTGGCAGTTCCTCGGCGAGTCGATTGGCGTCAATCCGACGCCGGTCGCGTTCGCCGAGGTCTACACGGCGCTGCAGACGGGCGCCATCGACGGCCAGGACAATCCGCTGCTCTTGAGCAAGCTGATGAAGTTCGACGAAGTGACGACCCAATTCGTGCTGACCGGCCACGTGATCGGCTACGACGTCATGGTGGTCACGAACAAGATCTGGGATGCGATGAACCCGCAGCAGCAGGCGCAGTTCCAGGCGGCCGCCGAGAAGGCCATCGACGACTACACGACCAAGTTCAACGGCCAGGAGAAGGACGTCGCCGAGTACTTCAAGAAGGAAGGCCGCAAGGTGTACACGCCCGACGTCGACGCGTTCCGCAAGTACGCGCAGAAGAAATACCTCGACAAGTACGGCCAGGACTGGCCGAAGGGCGCGCTGGACCGCATCAACGCCCTGTAGCCGCGCGGTGCGGCGTTCCTTCACGCGCCGGCCGTCGCCGCTGACGGCAGGCGCGTGGCCTGCGCCGCGGCTGCCCGCGGCTGCGCCGATCGCGCGCAGCAACTAGCCGGGATCCAACGATGACCAAGAGCCTCGCAACGCTCGGCGCATGGCTGCGCCGTCGCGCCGACGACGTCGAGGTGGCGCTGATCGCCCTGATGTTCACCAGCTTCCTGCTGCAGATCTCCTTCCGCTACGTCCTCAACGCACCGCTCGGCTGGACCGAGGAAGTGACGGTGCTGTGCTGGGTGTGGGTCGTGCTGTGGGGCGCCGCGTTCGTGCTCAAGGACAGCGAGGAGATCCGCTTCGACATCGTCTACGAGCTGGTGCCCGAGCGGGTGCGCCGCGGATTTCGGCTGGTGGCGAGCCTCGCGTTCGTCGTGCTGCTCGCGATCTCGCTGCCGGCCACCTGGAGCTACGTGACGTTCATGAAGCGCGAGCACACCGCGTACCTGCACATGCGCTTCGACTATCTGTACGCGATCTACCTCGTGTTCGCGCTGGCCTGCATAGTCCGCCACCTGCGGCTCGCGTGGCTCGCCTGGCGCGGCGCGCCGCCGGACGCGGACGATGCCGTTCACGGGGCACAGCTGTGATGCCGAGCCATTTCACGCTGTGCATCGTCGTGCTCGTCGCGCTGGCGGTGCTGGGTCTGCCGATCGGCCTGTCGATGATCGGCGCGTCGGTGTTCTACCTCCTCGTCGCCGGCCTCGACCTCGGCACCGCCGCGGAGCAGATCCTGAACGGCCTCTTCAACAGCTACGTGCTGCTGGCGGTGCCGCTGTTCATCCTCGCCGCCGACCTCATGAATTCCGGCAGTCTCACCGACCGGCTG
>DATBOK010000203.1:0-3712 GCA_036553845.1 Casimicrobiaceae bacterium | reverse complement strand
GGGTCGGCACCGTCACGCTCCCACAGGCAGAAAAAGGCGATCTTCGGCACCGATATGGGGTAGGCCGCGGCCCGCAGGTTCTGGATGAGTCGAAATGCCGAGATTTGCCCGGTGTCGCGATCGGTGGTCACGCCCTCGGCGAGAAAGCATGTCTTCGCGCGGATCATTGCATCGTTCTCCTGCGGCGCGCGGCTATACTTGCATTGTGATTTCGGACGTCAATTCCAACGGCACGTGATCGCGGTCCAGTCGGCTGGCGGCAACGCGGATCATCCGGGTCGCCATCTGATGGCAAGCAACGATACCATGTCGGTCGCCATCGCATTACGGCGCCGGTGCCCTGCTGTGCGCACGTAGCGACCCACGATGCCGGACTGCCCGATCTGCGCGACGCCCGCGCATCACCGTTTCAGCGGCACGCCATACTGGACGTGCCCGAGCTGCGACGCGTGGTTCCAGTCGCCGCTCCCACCCAAGTTGTACGAGGCCGCGCACGAGAAGGACGCCGCCGGCGGATTCGCCGGGCACCTGATGTCCGACCACGACAAGGCCGTCAATCGTGCGCTCGCGGAACATCTGTATGCCTCGGTGCTGCATGGCGCACCCGCGCGCACGCTCGACGTCGGCTCCAAGTACCCGTACCTCGCGCACTGCTTGCGCGCGCTGGGCTGCGAAGCGTTCGGCATGGACAACATCGAGGTCGTGCCCGACTACTCGCGGGCGCTCGGCGTGCCGATGCTGATGGCCGATTTCGAGGCCATCACCGATGCGCAGATCCGCGAGTGGACGGCGACCGAGCGTTTCGCGTTGATCACGATGGTCCACGTGTTCGAGCACATGTACGACCCGCTGGCGGCGCTGGCGAAGCTGCGGCGGCTGGTCGCCGAAGATGGGCGCGTGTTCATCCGCCTGCCCGATCACGGCGTCACCGGTTTCGAGCGCGACCTCACGCCGGGCCACTTCACGATCCATCCATATTTCCACGCATTGGGAAGCCTGCTCGAGCTGTGCGTGCAAGGCGGCGACCTGTTCGATATCGAGTCGACCTCGCCGATGGACGGCGCGGGGCAGCGCGACGTCGTACTGCGCCCGCTCGCGCGCAAGCCGGTCGTCTACGCCGGCCTGATCGTCAAGAACGAGGAACGTGACCTGCCGCGATGCCTCGCATCGCTGGCCGGTGTGGTCGACGCCGCCGTGGTCGTCGACACCGGCTCGACCGATGCCACGCTGGAAGTCGCCGCGGGCAGCGGGCTTCCGGTGTTCACGCAGGTCTACACCGGCGCATCTCGCCAGGACGCGACCGGCGACTGGAAACTGTGGGACTTCGGCAAGGCGCGCAACGTGTTCGTCGAGGAAATCGAGCGTCGCGGCGCGGATTGCGTGCTGTGGATGGACGCCGACGACGAATTGATGACGCCGGCCAATCTGCGCCGTGCCGTGTACTGGAGTGAGTACGAGGTGTTCGGCGTGCAGATCGAAAGCGGCGGCCAGCGCTGGACCCATCATCGCCTGTGGCGCGCGGGCCGCGGCATCCGGTTCGACGGCCGCTGCCACGAGTACCCGACGATCGGCGGCCATCGATCGCTTGAACTGACAGACAGCGTGATCCGCCACGACGCGGCGCCCGGCGTCGGCGAATCGTCCAACCAGCGCAACCTGCGGATCCTGGAAGAAGAGTTCGCCGAGAAGCCGACACCGCGCACGGCGTTCTACCTCGCCTGCACGCATCGCGACGGCGGGCGCTGGCGCGAGGCGGCCGACATGTTCGCGCGCAGGATCGCGATGGGCGAGGGATTTCGCGACGAATGGCTGTTCGCATATCTGTATCGCGCGCGCTGCGAACGCGCGCTGGGCGACAACGCCACCGCCGAGAAGACGTTGCTCGAGGCCGCGAGCCGCGAGCCCGGCTGGGCGGAGTTCTGGATGGAGCTCGCGTATCTCGCGTACGACCAGCGGCGGTACGCGCATGCGACCGGCTACGCACTGCAGGCGGCCGGCGCACCGGTGCCGCCGACGCAGTTGTGGCGCGAGACCAACAAGTACACCGACCAACCGCCGCGGCTCATTTCCTGGTGTCACGAACATGACGGCGATCTCGCGCAGGCGCTGGTCTGGGCGCGGCAGGCGCGCGATCGGATCGGCGCGAGCGACGCCGAATGGGATGCGCGCGTGCGCAGGCTCGAGGCCGCCCTGGAACCCGGCATCGCACCTGCCATCGCGCTGCACCGGCCCGGCGCGATCGGCGACATCCTGATGACGCTCAATTGCGTGCCCGCGTTGCGCGCCGCGCATCCCGGCCACGCGATCCATTATTTCTGCGCGCCGGCGCTCGGGGCCGCGCTGGCCGACATCATGCGCGCGGCAGGCGTCGATATCGTCGCCGATGCGGGCGACTATCCATCACGCGCGGCGCGCTACACGCGGGCGATCAACCTGATCGGCTACCCGTTGCAGGAAGGCTATCCGGAACGCCCGATGCGTCGGCACCTGTTGCAGTACTTCGCCGCGGAAATGGGCCTGCCGCAGGACGCACTGCCCGAGCTCACGCTGCCGCGCCCGGCGCGTCCCGCGGGCGTGCCCGCACGCTATGCGACGCTGCAGGCGCACGCGGGCTGGTCGGTGTACAAGAACTGGCCTCGCGCACGCTGGGAATCGATGCTCGGCGCGTGCGCCGACATCCCGGTCTTCCAGCTCGGCATGGCCGACGAGGCGCCGATCGCCGGCGCGCGGCACGATTTTCTCGGCACCCCGCTGTCGACGGCCGTTGCGCTCGTGGCCAACGCCACGCTGCACATCGGCGTCGATTCGTTCGCCAATCACCTCACGCACTATCGCTGGCGCGGCAACGACGGATCGCTATCGCGCACGCGCGGCGTGATCGTCTGGGGATCGACACAGCCGAGTGCGGCCGGCTATCCGGACAACGTCAACATCAGCATCGGCTTGCCATGCCAGCCGTGCTTCCGCGAGGATCCGAAGCTGTCGCGGATGCCGCGCGGACCGTGCATCACGCCGCCGGGACAGACGTACGACGTGCCGAGGCACGCGTGCCTGCACGGACTGTCGGTCGAGCGCGTGCTGTCCGAAGTTCGCCGCGCGTGGGACGCGACCATGCGGCAGCCGGAAAGCGCCGTGCTGGCGCGGTCGAGCTAGCCGATCGCGCTCTGGCGCGGCACGATCCGGCTCAGGGACTCTGCACGACGATGGTGGCCCTGCAGGCCTCGGCGGGACCGTCGTACACGAGGTTGGCGATCCCGGTTTCGGCCCTGCTGCCTGCCGCCGCCGTGCCGTCCTGTTGCAGATTCCACGTGCCGCATTGAGCATTCGTCGACGTCCTGCAGACGATGTTGACGGATGCGGTCACCGGACAATTGAGTTCGGTGACCTTGAGCTGCGCACCTTGGGGAAAGCGGAAATACAGGACCCGGTTGTTGCTCGTGTCGAGATTGATCTGCTGCTGCTTTCCCGTCACGATCGGCGCGCTATAGCACCCGACGAGCAGGCAGCCAAGCGATGCAAAGGCGACTTTCGCTTTCATGATCGTCCGCTCCTCGCGTTGGGCGATGACAGGTACGACGACGGCACCCGCGACGATGGCACGCTACGCCGAAAATCGGGCGACCGCATGGAATCCGGCGGAAGGACTGCGCTGTCGCACCCCGCCACGTTCCGGCGACATCGTGGCGTCGAAGCCTTGCAAATGCCTGACGGC
>DATBOK010000199.1:0-3529 GCA_036553845.1 Casimicrobiaceae bacterium | reverse complement strand
CGCCGTCGCTCTCGTCGTCATACCCGAACTCGACGGCGAGCTTCGGCTGTCCCGCACCCACCACCGCGTAGGGCATGCCGTAGATCTCGCCGCCGCCTGCGTCGCCGCCGAAATCCGGATGCAGCTTTCGCGTCCCGCCATTGTTGATGAATGCGATGTAGCTTGCCGATCCGGCATCGACGGGCGCCGCGGAGATGTCCGCATTCCACCAGTTGTCGGCTGGAAAGACCGGCCCGGCGCCACGGACAGTGGCAACCTGAGCCGGCAACGCCGGGGGACACATGGCGGCAGCCGCGAGCGCGGTGCCCGAGGCCGCCGCCAGCCCCAGCACCGCGACGGCACGCGCGAACGCGCAAAGGCGCTGGCCGTCGCGGCGCCGCTCGCTCAATCGCCTCGCGCGGGGAATCGGGGTCACCCGCAGATTATGCCATCGTCATAGCGCTTGAATGCGGCCGCCCGTCGCCGCATGTGAAAAATCGGCGCAGTCCTGTCGATTCCGGCGACGCTCGCGCGTCGCAGGGACGGGGGACGCTCGCGGCGAAGAGTCCTGTCACGCGTTGAAGGCGTGCCTCGCCATCACGCGTGCACGTACACCATCCACGACACGCCGAAGCGGTCGGCGACCATGCCGAAGCTCGACGAGAAAAACGTCTTGGTGAGCGGCATCTGCACGTTGCCGCCCGCGGACAGCGCGTCGTACATGCGTTTCGCCTCGGCATCGCTCGCCACCGTCAGCGACAGCGAGATGCCGTTGAACACCGGCTTGCCCGAGCAATTGCCGTCGGACGCCATCAGGTCGGTGGACCCGATGCGCAGCGTCGCGTGCATCACCTTGTCGGGATGCGCCGCCATGCCGCTGCCGGGCGGCGGCGGCTGCGGCGAGTCCTTGTTGCGCATCAGCATCGTCACCTCGCCGCCGAGCGCCGTGCGATAGAACTCGATGGCCTCCTCGCAGCGGCCTTCGAAGAAGAGATAGGGCTGCACCACCATGACGAATCCTCCGTAATCGACGACGGGCCGGTTGGCCGACGCGGCTGGCGGCCCGGGGAGCATCGTCCCTCGATCACGCTAGCACGGCACCGTGCGCGGCATGCAGTACATGTTTGACGGTGCAACGGCGAGTTCGGCAAGGCCGCAGCATGCTGCACGCGTCGCCGGAGCGGCCGCGTGCTAAGCTCGCGAATCCCCCCGCATCGTTCCCCCTGGGAGCACGCACGTGCCCGGTCTATTGCCCACCGTCGATCCCGACGGACTGCTCGAATACTCGGTCGTCTTCACCGATCGCTCGCTCAACCACATGTCGCAGCGCTTCCAGGGCGTCATGCGCGACATCACGGGCATCCTCAAGCACGTCTATAACGCGCCGACGGCCGTGGTCGTGCCGGGTGGCGGCACGTACGGCATGGAATCGGTCGCGCGCCAGTTCGCGGGCGGCAAGAACGTCCTCGTGATCCGCAATGGGTGGTTCAGCTATCGCTGGACGCAGATCTTCGAAATGGGCGACATCCCCGCGACGTCGTCCGTGCTGAAGGCGCGTCCGCTCGGCAGCGGCGCCAAGGCGCCGTGGACGCCGCCACCGATCAACGAGGTGGTCACCGCCATTCGCGCGCATCGTCCCGACGTCGTGTTCGCCGCACACGTGGAGACCGCGTCCGGCATCATCCTTCCCGACGAATACCTGTCGGCCGTGGCCACCGCGGTGCATGCCTATGGCGGACTCTTCGTGCTCGACTGCATCGCATCGGGCGCGATCTGGGTGGACATGGAAGCCTGCGGCATCGACATCCTGATCAGCGCGCCGCAAAAAGGCTGGAGCAGCACGCCCGGCTCCGCGCTGGTGATGCTGGGGGCTGCGGCGCGCGCCGCGATCGACGGCACGACGAGCACGAGCTTCGCGCTCGATCTCAGGAAGTGGCTTGCGATCACCGAAGCCTACGAGAAGGGCGGGCATGCCTATCACGCGACGATGCCGACCGACTCCCTGGAGCGACTGCGCGACACGATGAAGGAGACCGAGCGCTTCGGCTTCGAGCGTGCGCGCGAGGCGCAGTGGGATCTCGGCAACAAGGTGCGCGCGCTGTTCGCGCACGCGGGCCTGCCGAGCGTCGCCGCGCCGGCATTCGCCGCGCCGGGCGTCGTCGTCAGCTACACCGACGACAAGGAGGTCCAGTCCGGAAAGAAATTCCTCGACACCGGATTGCAGGTCGCGGCCGGCGTGCCGCTGCAATGCGACGAGCCCGCCGAGTACCGGACGTTTCGCGTGGGACTGTTCGGTCTCGAGAAACTCGCCAACGTCGACCGCACCGTCGCCACGCTGGAAAAGGCGCTGGCGAAGATGGGCGAGCCCGCTGTCGTTCGCTGACGCGGCCGACCGTCGCACGGCGGCCGGGCACGCCTCCGCCATTCGCTCGCGCGACCACGATCACCGGGGAGATACGATGACCGGTCCTGCGCACGCCTCCGGATCCCCGCCATGGCCGGCATTACCCTACGCCGAGTGGTCCGAGACCTGCGAGACGCTGCACCTGTGGACGCAGGTCGTCGGCAAGATCAGGCTGGCACAGACGCCTTGGCAGAACCATAGCTGGCACGTGACGCTGTACGTGACGGCCAGCGGCCTCACCACGTCGCCGATTCCCCATGGCGATCGCACGTTCGAGATCCGCTTCGATTTCCTGCGACATCGGCTCGATGTCGAAGTCTCCGATGGCGGCACGCGGCGACTGCCGCTGGTGGCGCAATCCGTGGCCGATTTCCACGACGAGGTGATGCGGGCACTCGCCGAGCTGGGTGTCGCCGTGTCCATCACCGACCTGCCTTGCGAGATCGCGGGTGCCGTGCCGTTCACGCTCGACCGCACGCACGCCACTTACGACCCCGCGCATGCGCAGCGCTTCTGGCACGCGCTGGTCGCGGTCGACGGCGTGTTCAAGCGTTTTCGCACCGGTTTCATCGGCAAGTCGAGCCCGGTGCATCTCTTCTGGGGGAGCTTCGATCTCGCCGCGTCGCGCTTCTCCGGGCGGCGCGCGCCGCTGCATCCGGGCAGCGCGCCCGGGATGGCGCCGGCCGTCATGCAGGAAGCGTATTCGCATGAAGTGTGCAGCGCCGGATTCTGGCCCGGCGGTGCAGGCTACGACGCCTCGTTCTATTCGTACGTATACCCGGAGCCCGAGGGCTATCGCATGACGCCCGTGCAGCCGGCCGCGGCGGCGTACGACGCGAAGCTCGGCGAATTCGTGATGCCGTACGAGGCCGTGCGAACTGCCGCCGATCCCTCGGCCGCACTGCTCGCGTTCCTGCGCAGCACCTACGCCGCGGCAGCCGTTGCGGCGCAGTGGGATCGCGCGAACCTGGAACGCGCGGAGAGTTCGCCGGGCCACTGTCCGTGGCCCTGAGCGGCCATGGTCCGATGCCCGTGCCACCTCGTCGCTGAAGCGTTGTGCGGGCAGCATAAAAGAACACGGCGAGTCGCCTCGCCGTGTCCCGTCATCGCGTCGCCGAAGCGGCGGCTCGCGTCACACCGTTTCAC
>DATBOK010000090.1:0-41142 GCA_036553845.1 Casimicrobiaceae bacterium | reverse complement strand
CTCGAGTGGCGCGAGCCGCGACGCCAGCATTTTCAGTGCGGCGGCGTCGAAGCCGGTACCGACGCGCCCGCTGTAGCGCAGCGCATGCGCGTCGTCGTGGATCGCGACGACGAGTGCGCCAAGGCCCTCGCGGCTGCCGCCGGGGTCGGTGTAGCCGGCGATCACCATTTCCTGCCGATGCCCGCACTTGACCTTGACCCAGTCGCGCCCGCGCGCGCCCTGGTAGCGCGAGTCGAGGCGCTTCGAGATGATGCCTTCGAGGCCCAGCGTGCACGCCTGCGTGAACACCGTGCTGCCTTCGGCGACGATCTCGACGCCGTATCTCACATGCGCCGGCGGCGGATCGAGCAGCGCGCGCAGCATCGCCTTGCGCTCGACGAGCGGCACCTGCCGCAGGTCGTAGCCGTTGGCGAACGGCAGGTCGAACACGAAAAAGGTGATGTCGCCCGCGGCAGGCGATGCGAGCGCGTTCTGCAGGCGCTGGAAGCTGGTGCGGCCCGAGGCGTCCGCCACCGCGATCTCGCCGTCGACCCAGCCCGATGCGAGCGGCAGCTCGGCGATCGCCTTTGCGATGGGCGCGAGACGCGCCGTCCAGTCGTTGCCGTTGCGCGAAAAGAGCCGCGCGCGGCCGCGCTCGACGCGCGCCAGCATCCGATAGCCGTCGTACTTGATCTCATGCAGCCAGCCGTCGCCGGCCGGCACCGACTTCACCAGCGTCGCCAGCATGGGTGACAGTGCCGACGGCAGGCGTGCGCGGCGCGCGCCCGCGGGCAACGCCGCGTCGCCAGCGGCACGCCTGGCGGCGGACTTGCCGGCGGCAGGCAGGCCACGACCTGACGCCGCCGTGGCCTTTGCGCGCGGCGCCGCGCGCAGCGCGCCGGCGCGCACGTTGTCGGCGACCGAGCGATTGCTGTGCCAGACGCGGGAGCGCCCCGCGGCGATTTCGTCGAGGCTGCGGCCCGAGCTCACGCTGTCCGGCTCGGCGTCGACGATCGACACGCCCGGCCGCGCGTAGGCATCGCGTTCCTTGATGAGGAACCAGACGTCGCCCGCGCGCTTGCCGCCGTATTTGCCGCCATAACGCCCGGGTTGGCTGCGCACCAGCATGTAGCCACCCTTCAGCTTCTCGCCGACGAGCTCGAACTTGAGGCGGCCCCTGGCGTAGCCGTCGACGGGGTCGCCTTGCGGAATCCAGTGTCCGCGGTCCCACAGCATCACCGTGCCGGCGCCGTACTGGCGTGGCGGAATCGTGCCTTCGAAGCCGCCGTATTCGAGAGGATGATCCTCGACGTGCATCGCCAGGCGGCGGTCGGCGGGATCGAGGCTCGGCCCCTTCGGCACCGCCCAGCTCAGCAGCACGCCGTTGAGCTCGAGGCGAAAGTCGTAGTGGAGGTGCGACGCCGCGTGCTTCTGGATGACGAACGCGAGGTCGCGCTCCTTGCGCCGGCCGACGCGGCCCTTCGGCTCCGGCGTGACGCGGAAGTCGCGTTTCTGCTGGTAGCGGGCGAGGGTCATGCGGTTTCAGGCGCGCTTGCGCTGGCCCGCCACCGCCGCGCGCTTGCGCGCCTGCGCCGCCGGCCGGCGAGGCGTCGCCTTGCGCGGGGCGGGCGCGCTCGCCTGGGCGGCATCCTTGCGCGCGGCGCCGCCGCGCCCCTTGCCGCCGCGCAGGCTGTCGGCGAGCAGTGCGGCGAGGTCGATCACCTGCGCCGAGCGCGGCTCGCCGGCAGCTTTCTCCGCGGGCGGCGTCAGCTCGTGCGTCTCGCCGCGCTTCACCTTTTCGCGGATGCGGCGCATCAGGTCCTCGTGATAGGTGTCGTGGAACGCAGCGGGCTTGAAATGGCCGCTCATGTCGTCGATGAGGCGCTTCGCCAGCGCGCGCTCCTTCGCCGTCGGCGCCGACTTCGCCGCACCCGCGGCGAGATCGCCGGCTTCGCGCAACTCGTCGGCATAGCGCAGCGTGTTGAGGATGAGACCCTTGCCCGCCGGCAGGATCGCCGCGAGGTGCGGCGTGCCGCGCATCACGAATTGCGCGATCGCCACGCGGCCGCTGTCGGCCAGCGCCTCGCGCAACAGCGCGTAGGCCTTGCCGCCGCGACCCGCGGGCGCGAGGTAGTACGGCGTCTCGTACAGCGGCGGCGGGATCTCCGGTGTGGCGACGAACTCGACGATATCGATCGTCTCCGATGCCTTGACGTTGGCCCGGCGGAAGTCCTCGTCGGACAGCACGACGTACTGCCCCTTCTCGTATTCGTAGCCCTTGACGACATTCGCCCACTCGACCTCGTTGCCGCTGCGCTTGTTGTAGCGCTTGTAGCCGACCGGCGCGAAATCGCGGCGGTCAAGCATCGAGAAGCTGAAGCTCTTGCGATCCTCGGCAGCGTAGAGCTCCACCGGGATCTCCACCAGGCCGAAGCTCAATACGCCTCGCCACAGTGCGCGTGCCATCGGGGTCAGCCTCTGGCGACGCGCGGCGCCTCGGCGCTCGCGCATTCGATGCAGACGTGGACGCGGGCGGAGACGATCACCAGCACGCCGCAGTGCTCGCAGGGCGCCAGCACGCGCTCGCCCTGCTCGCTGCACAACATGCAGCCCTCGGCGGCGCATTGCCGCTCGGTGCACCAGTGACAATCGACGGGACAGGCGTGCATCGGCGCGTGATTCGCAGCGGTTCCTGGAACGCCGACGATACCGCGAATGCGCGTCGCCATCCCGACAGCGCAATGCGCATCGGCGTGTCGGCGTGCGGCCGACACGCTGTAGGCCGGGTGCACGCGCAGCGCGCCTTGACAAGTGCGCGCGATCGGTGCACGTTCGACGCAGCCAGTTTGCCGCGCCGGAACATGCACTCACCGGACTACGCCACGATCGAGGCACTGATCCGCCAGATCCTCGATCAGATTCGCGCCGCGCACTTGATGCTCGCGCGCGGCGAATCGGGAGCCCCGCTGCGAGTGGCGCTGCGCGACGCGATCCACGCGCACGAGGAGCTCACCGAGCGCATGAATTCCGACGCGCTCGATGCACACGCCGCCGGGCACATCTTCGCCGTCGTGCTCGGCGAGCGCATCGGCGGCGTCGCCGACCTCGCCAACGAATTGCGCGCACCCGACGACCCGCCTCATCCGCGAGCCAGTCCCGCAGCGGCCATCCTGCGCCGCTACCCCTCCAGCGCCGAGGCCAGCTAGCGCCCATCCGCTGCACCGGGGCTTGGACCCGCGTGCAACGCCGTGCTGTTCGATTCGGTGATGATGTAGGACAATACCTACAACATTCCGAAGGGCGGAAATGCCTGCCAGCATTGCCTCGATCGACCTCCGTCGCTTCGCCTCTGTCCTTGCCGCCGTATGTGTCCTCGCCACGCTGCCGGCGCCGGCGCGAGCGGCCGACGAGACCCGCGCCGCCGGCACGCCGGTCACGCTGATCCTGCCGACGGAAGCGGGCGGATCCGCCGACCGCGTCGGGCGCATCGTCGAGCGTTCGCTGCAACGCGCGCTGGGCGCTCCGGTCGTCGTCAAGCGCATGCCGGGCAGCGAAGGGATCGTCGGCACCAACGCCCTGGCGAGCGCACCGCGCGATGGCTCGACGCTGGGGCTCGGGCTGTCCACGCCGATGGTCGGCGCCCGCCTGCTGTCATCCCTCGACCAGTACAATCCGGTCGAGGATTTCGACTGGCTGGCCGTGCTGGGCACCTATCCGGTGGCGCTCGTGGTGCGCGGCGACGGCGAGCCTGCGTCGTTCGCGCGCTGGCTCGAAGTCGCGCGCGCGGCGCCGCGACCAATGCGTTACGGCACGTACACCAGCGCGTCGTCGGCGCATATCGCCGGCGAATTCCTGCGCCAGGAGCAGAAGGCGCATATCGAGCAGGTGCCGCTGCCGGCCACGCGCATCATGCCGATGCTGGCCGCTGGCGAGATCGATTTCGCGATGGTCGGCCTGCCCTCGGCGTTGGCGATGACCAGCGCGGCACGCGCACGGCCGGCTCGCGTGATCGCCGTCACTTCGGCGACGCGCAGTCGGTTGCTGCCGAACGCGGCGGCGTTCGGCGAAGTGTGGCCAGGCCGCGAATTCCTGCTATGGGTGGCGATCGTGGCGCCGAGCCACGTGCCGGCAGGACCGCGAGCGCGACTCGCATCGGCACTGGGCGTGATGCTGTCCGACCGTGCCTTCATCGCCGAACTCGAGGCCGAGGGCATGACCTGGCTGGGCCTCTCCGGCGCCGACGCCGAGCACTTCGTGCGCGACGACATTCTCAGGCAGGCGAACGAAATCGCCACGTACGCGATCCAGCGGATCGACGCGCCCGACAAGGGCGGCCCCGTGCGGCCGTGAGGCCGCCGGGCCGCCCGCGGGCGCACGGCCGCCGCGAAGTGTGCGACGATGCGCCGCGATGCGTCCAACACTGCTCGAAGCGCTTCGGCTGCCGGCGATCGTCATCGCGCTGATCGGCGTTGCCGCCTGCGCGGCGCCGCAGCCACCGGCGACGCCGCCCGCGGACGCGCCAGCAGCGAAGCCGGCGCCGGCGTGCGAGCCCGATCCCTATTGCTATCGCGATTGCCTGCGCGGCTACCAGCCGGGCTACTGCCGGTTCAAGTGCGGCTGCTGACCGGGGCGCGGTGCCGGAAACCGTCACAATGATGGCTGGCGCGGCGGCGATGGCGATGCGGAGCGGACGATGAACGTGCTGGTGGTGGAAGACGACAGCGTGCTGTCGGCGGCGCTCGTGCGCGCGCTCAACCAGTCGGCGTACGCGGTGGACCTGTGCGAGGACGGCGAAGCCGCCAACGACGCGCTCGCCGCCGCCGACTACGATCTCGTCGTGCTCGACGTCGCGCTGCCCAAGATCGACGGAATCGCGGTGCTGAAGCGTCTGCGCGACCGCCGCTCGCGCGTGCCCGTGCTGATCCTCACCGCGCGCGATACGCTCGACGAGCGCGTCGCCGGCCTCGACATGGGCGCCGACGACTACATGACCAAGCCGTTCGACCTTCCCGAGTTCGAGGCCCGCGTGCGCGCGCTGATCCGCCGCGGACGCTTCAACGCCGGCAACGACATGACGCATGGCCGGCTGCGCTTCGACGTCGCGGCGCGGCGGCTGTTCCACGACGACGTGCCGGTGGACCTCTCGGCGCGCGAGGTCGCGCTGACCGAGCTGCTGCTCGCGCGCCAGGGGCGCGTGGTAAGCAAGGAGCAGATCATCGACCAGCTGTTCGGCTTCGGCGGCGAGGTCGGCAGCAACGCGATCGAGGTCTACGTGCATCGCGTGCGTCGCAAGCTTGAGCCGTACGGCGTCGAGATCCGCACGGTGCGCGGCATGGGCTACCTGCTCGACCGGGTCGATGCCGGCACGTGACGCGACGCTGCGCGGCAAGCTGCTGCGCTGGCTGCTGATCCCGCTGTCGCTGCTGTTCCTCGTCGACGCCGCCGGCAGCTACATCCTCGCGCAGCGGCTCTCGGCGCGGGTGCACGATGCCGAGCTCAACGAGATCGCGCGCGAGCTCGCACTGCACGTGAAGGCCGAAGGCACCGGCCTCGGCTTCGACCTCGAGAAGGACGCGGAGCGCACGCTGCTGCTCGACGACGCCGACGAGCTGCACTACGAGGTGCGCGCGGACGGCGCGCGGATCGCCGGCGACGCGGCATTGCCCGCACCGACCGCTTCCGCCGGCGCCTATCGCGACGCGCAGCTTGATGGTCGTGCAGTGCGCATCGCGCGGCTGGCGACGCACGTCGACGGCCACGCGGTGACGATCGAAGTCGCCAGCACCGTGCACAAGCGCCGCGCGCTCGCCGACGAGATCATCGTCGGCGTGATCCTGCCGCAGCTCGTGCTGATCCTGATCGCCGGGTTCATCGTGTGGCTCGGCGTCGCGCGCGGCCTCGCGCCGCTCGCGCAGCTGCAGCGCGCGGTCGCCGCGCGCTCGCATCGCGACTTGAGCCCGGTCGACGTCCCCGACGTGCCGCGCGACGTGCACCCGCTGGTGCGCGCGGTCAACGACCTGATGGCGCGGCTCGACGAGGTGCTGGGCCTCACCAACCGCTTCGTCGCCGACGCCGCGCACGAGCTGCGCACGCCGGTGGCTGGCATGAAGGCGCACGTCGAGCTGGCGATGCGGGAGGAGGATCCGCAGGAAATGCGCCGCTCGCTGGCGCAGCTCTATGTCGGCATCGAGCGCATGTCGCACCTCGTCGCGCAGCTCCTGTCGCTCGCGCGCAACGAGCCGACGGCGGTGAAGGTGCTCGAGCTGGCGCCGGTCGACTTGGCCACGCTCGCATTCGACGTCACCACCGAGTGGGTGCCGCAGGCCTACCGGCGGCGCATCGACCTCGGCTTCGACGGCGCGCGCGAGGGCGTGATGGTCGCGGGCGACGCGCAGCGTCTCGCCGAGCTGCTCAACAACCTCGTCGACAATGCGATCCGCTACAGCCGCGATGGCGGCCGCGTGACCGTGCGCGTCGCCGGCGCGCCGCAGCCGCGCGTCTCGGTCAGCGACGACGGCCCGACGATCCCGGTGCCGGAGCGCGAGCGGGTATTCGAGCGCTTCCACCGCCTTCTCGGCACGCGCGCCAACGGCAGCGGCCTGGGCCTCGCGATCGTGCGCGAGATCGCCACGCTGCACGGCGCGACGATCGTGCTCGACGACGACATCGACGGCGTGGGCAACACGTTCACCGTGAGCTTTCCGGGCGCGGATGCAACCGCCGCGCCGTCGCGCGCCTAGCGGCGCACGGATTGCATGCGCGGCGGCAGCACGCGCTTCAGCTCGTCGAACGTGAAGGGCTTGGTGAGGATCGCGGCGCCCGGCGGAACGTGGTCCTCCTCGGTCACCGGCAGGCCCGTCATCAACACCACCGAAAGCTTGCCGAAACGATAGCGGATGACGCGCAACAGGTCGAAGCCGTCGACTTCCGGCATCCGGATGTCCGACAGCACGAGCGCGATCTGCGGATGATCGTCGAGGTGGCCGAGCGCCTCGGCGGCCGAGTAGGCGCGGTAAACGGTGCAGCCGCAGGTTTCCAGCATGTCCGCGGTGGTGTCCACCACGTCGCGTTCGTCGTCGGCCACCAGGACCGAGTAGGACGAAGCAGGATTGCTTGTCATTGGATTGTCGTTGCCTTGCGCTTGTACGTTGCGGTCGGCCGCGGAATGGGTGCGGTGTGACACCGCCGGAACCTGCGCGAGCCGCGACCGCATTCGCGAGGCAGCGGATCATATTGTGGGGCCTCGCGGCGGCCATGTACAGCTGTCCAAGCTCGACACTGAAACACGCGCCCGCGCAGTCGATCGCTGGACTACCATACGCCGTCACTCGCGGCGGTACGTCATGCGACGGCCTTCGATGCCGATCTCGTCGTGGCCGCACGCCGGTTCTCGACGTGCAGGGAGGAGCGCCATGAACAACAAAACAGAGACCGCGCGCGCCGCGGCCGTCGGCGCGTGTCGCCGCGCCGCGCGCATGACGCTGCGGGCCGCCGTAGCGCCATGCGCGATGGCGATTGCCGCATGGAGTGCGCCCGTCGCCGCACAGTCGTTGCAGGACCTGGGCAGCCTGTCGATCGAGGAGCTGGCCGGCGTCGAGATCACCTCGGTGTCGAAACGACCGGAACCGATCGCCAGCGCGCCGGCCGCCGTGTACGTGATCACCGGCGACGAGATCCGCCGCTCGGGGGCGACGAGCCTTCCCGAAGCGCTGCGCCTCGCCCCCAACCTCGAGGTCGCCCGCGTCGACTCGCAGACCTACTCGATTTCGGCCCACGGCATGAACTCGGTCAATGCGGCGAACAAGCTGCTCGTGCTGATCGACGGTCGCAGCGTGTATACGCCTTTCTTCTCGAGCGTGTTCTGGGATCAGCAGCACATCGTGCTGGCCGACATCGATCGCATCGAGGTGATCAGCGGTCCCGGCGGCTCGCTGTGGGGCGCCAATGCGATGAACGGCGTGGTCAACATCATCACCAGGTCGGCGGCGCAGACCGGCGGCGGCCTCGTCGACGCGAAGGCGGGCGATTTCATGCAAAGCGCGAACGCGCGCTGGGGTGGACGGTTCGGCGAGGCCGGCACGTACCGCGTGTACGCGCTGGCGACCCGCGATGGCGACACGCAACTCGCCGATGGCACCAGTGCGATGGACGCATGGCGCGGCAAGCAGGCGGGGTTTCGCGCCGACACGCCGGCGCTCGAAGGCAGCGTCACCCTGCAGGGCGACATGTACGAGAACACCGTCGACGCGCCGGGCGGACGTCGCGACGGCGGCAATTTCCTCGGCCGCTGGAGTCGCCAGTGGGGCGACGGCTCGAGCGCCGACGTCCAGGCCTACTACGACGAGCAATCGCGCTCCGATCTGGGCGCCAACGGCGGCTCGCAGTCCGATCGCGTGCGTACCGTCGATGTCGAGGCCGAGCGCTCGTTTCGCATCGGCACCACGCAAAGAATCGTTTGGGGCGCGGGCTACCGCACTTGGACCGACCGCTTCGTCAACACCACCAACATCGCCGTCCTGGTCCCCGAGAGCCAGACGCTGAATCTCGCCAACATCTTCGCGCAGGATACGATTGCGCTAGGCGACGGCCTCGACCTCACGCTAGGCGCCAAGTACGAGCGCAACACGTTCAGCGGCTCGGCCGTGATGCCGAGCGTGCGCCTTAGCTGGCAGGCGAACCCGCGCGACTTCCTGTGGGCCGCGATTTCACGTGCGGTGCGCCCCCCTTCCCGTGTCGAGCGCGATCTTTCCGCGCCCGGTATCGTCGACACGTCGCCGGGCTTCCAGGCGGAGAAGCTCGTTGCCTACGAGGCGGGCTATCGCGCGCAATTCGCGTCGAAGGCGTCGCTGTCGGTGTCGATGTACTACAACGACTACGACGACCTGCGCACGACGTCCCCTGCGCCCGTGACCATCTTTCCGGTGACGTTCGGCAACGGCCTCGAGGGCCACACCTACGGCATCGACGCCTGGGGGAGCTTCAGCCCGTTCGCGTGGTGGCGCATCGACCCCGGCGTCGGCCTCCTGCGCAAGGATTTCCATCTGAAGCCCGGCGAAAGCGACATCGCGGGCACGCAGACGGTGCTGGGACACGATCCCGGCCACCAGGTCTTCCTGCGTTCGTACATGGACCTGTCGCACGACATGCAGCTGTACGTCGGCCTGCGCCAGATCGGCGCCCTGACCGAAGTCGGCGTGCCCTCCTACTTCGAGGCCGATGTGCGCCTCGGCTGGCACGTGTCGCCAGCGCTCGAGCTGTCGCTGACGGGGCTCAATCTCGTCCACGCCTATCACGCGGAAGCGAACGAACCTCCGCTGCACGAGATTCCGCGCAGCTTCTACCTTGGCGCGCGCTGGAGCTTCTGAACGTGCGGATTCGCCTCGCGCTGCCGAACTTGCGCCCCGCTGCCGCATCCCGGCTGGCGGTCGCCGCGAGGCTCGCACTGGCAATCGCCGCGCTCACATGCGCCGTGGCGCGGGCGCAGGACGCGAACCTCGAGTTCGCCGTGAAGGCCACGTATCTCTACAAGTTCGCGGATTACGTCGACTGGCCGGAAGGCACGTTCCGCACGCCCGACGACCCGCTGACGATATGCATCGTCGGCAGCGACGGCGTCGCGCAACTGGTGGAAGCGGCAGTCGCGGGGCATGCGACCCTCGACGGCCGCCCGGTCGTCGCGCGCCACGTGGCGATCCCGTCGCGCGACGCCGGCTGCCACGTGCTCTACATCGCGACGCGCCAGGACACCGCGACACTGGAAGCGCTGCGCGCCGCGCGCGGCCTGCCGTTGCTCACCGTCACCGACACGCGCAACGGCGACGCCGCCCGTGGCATCATCGCATTCGTGATCGTCGACAACCGGGTCCGATTCGACATCGACCTCGCGGCGGCCGCGCAGAACCACCTCGCGATCAGCTCGAAGCTCCTCAACCTCGCCGCGCGCGTGCGGCCGGGTCCATGAAACCGACCACCGTGCACCGCCGATGAAGATGCCGAAGCCGCCCGATTCGCCGCGGTTCGTGACGCTCGTCAGCGCCGCGGGCGTGTTCCTGCTCCTGCTGGCAGGCACGTACATGTTGTTCCACAACGAGCGGTCGTACCGCCAGACCAAGACCGAGCAGGTCGACGCGCAGGCAGCGATCCTGGCGTCGACCGTGGCCGCAGCGCTCGATTTCGACGACCGCAAGGCGGCGCAGGAATACATCGGCGCGCTGGCCGCCGACCCGGAGATCCGCGAGGCCGCCATCTACGACGCGCGGGGCCAGCTCTTCGCCGGCTATTCGCGCGAAGGACTGCAGCCGCTGCCGGCGAGCGTCGGCGCCGCACGCCGCACCGAAGCCGGCAACCACATCGCGGTGACGCTGCCGGTGCGCCAGGGCACGGCCGCCGTCGGCACCGTCTACCTGCAGACCATCATCGAGCCGCTGTCGCGACGGCTCGAGCGCTATGGCGCGATCGGCCTCGTCTACGTGATGGCGATCCTGAGCTTCTTCGTGCTGACGCGCACCCAGCGCACGCTGGCGCGCGCCAACGCCGCGCTCGAAGCGCAGCGCGCGGAGCTCGCCCGCGCCAACGAGGCGCTGCGCACGCAGATCGAGGAGCGCGAGAAAGTGGAGATGGCGCTGCGCCAGTCGCAGAAGATGGATGCCATCGGCCAGTTGACCGGCGGGATCGCGCACGACTTCAACAACCTGCTGCAGGTGATCATCGGCAATCTCGAGATGCTGCAGCGGCGCGACCTCCCCCTGGGCGACGACGCCCGGCGCATGCTCACCGCCGCCGCGCGCGGCGCCGATCGCGCGGCGACGCTCACCTCGCGCCTGCTAGCGTTCGCGCGCCGCCAGCCGCTCGATCCCAAGCCGTTCGACGTCAGCAAGCTCGTGACCAACATGTCCGAGCTGCTGCGCCGCGTGCTCGGCGAGCGCATCCGCGTCGAGACCGTGCTCGCGGCGGGCACGTGGCGTGTCAACGCCGACGTCAATCAGCTCGAGAATGCGCTCGTCAACCTCGTCGTCAACGCGCGCGACGCGATGCCGCAGGGCGGCAAGCTGACGATCGAGACATCGAACGCGTTCCTCGACGAGGCGTATGCCGCGGCCAACGAAGCGAGCCCGGGCCAGTATGTGTTGATCGCGGTCAGCGACACCGGGCTCGGCATGACGCGCGACGTGCAGGACAAGGCCTTCGAGCCGTTCTTCACGACCAAGGGCGTCGGCAAGGGCACGGGTCTCGGCCTGTCGCAGGTGTACGGCTTCATCCGCCAATCGGGCGGCCACGCCAAGATCTACAGCGAGCCCGGCCAGGGCACGACGATCAAGCTCTATCTGCCGCGGGTGCAGGACGACGCCGAGGCCGCGGCAGCGCCAACCGTGTCGCCACGCCGGAAGCGCGCCACCGACCGGCCCATTCTGGTGGTCGAGGACGACGACGACGTGCGCAGCCACGTGGTACAGGGTCTCACCGAGTTCGGCTACCGCGTGCGCGAGGCCGCCGATGGCGCGAGCGCGTTGCGCGCGCTCGCGGAGTCCCCGCCGGTGTGCCTGTTGTTCACCGACATCGGTCTGCCCGGCGGCATGAACGGCCGTGAACTCGCCGACGAAGTGCAACGGCGCATTCCCGGGCTGCCGGTGCTGTTCACCACCGCGTATGCGCGCAATGCGGTCGTGCATCATGGCCGCCTCGACGCGGGCGTGGAGCTCATCACCAAGCCGTTCACCCTTCCCGATCTCGCCCAGCGAATCGAGCGCGTGCTGGCGACCGCAGGCGTCGAGCCCGGGGGGGCGCTGGACGCGGAAGCCGCGAACTGACGCTCCGGGACCGCCTTGGCACCCCCCCCGCCGCCCGTCGTCGCGCTCAACTTCCGTAAGGCTGGTGCAAGGCTGCGGTAAGCAAACGTTCACCCGTCGTTCAGCCAGCCGCAAGACCGCAGCAAGCAAGGGGTAAGCGCGCGTCGTTAGTCTGGGTCTTCCGACTGGAGGAACCCGACGATGCTCGAGCTGCTGTCGAACCCCGACACCTGGACTGCCCTGTTCAAGATCGCGGTGATCAACGTGGTCCTGAGCGCGTGGTCCTGAGCGGCGACAACGCGGTGGTCATCGCGCTGGCCTGCCGGTCGCTCGAGCCGAAGCAGCAGCGCAACGCCTTCATCGTCGGCACGCTCGGCATCGTCGTGCTGATGACCGGCCTCACGTCGTGCGCGGCGCTGCTGATGAGCCTGCCGTGGATCCAGCTCGCCGGCAGCGTGCTGCTGCTGTGGATCGGCGTCAAGTTGATGCTGCCTGAGGACGAGGACGGCAGCGTCAACGCCACCGAGCACTTCTGGACCGCGGTGAAAACCATCATCATCGCCGACATCGTGATGAGCCTCGACAACGTGCTTGGCATGGCCGGCGCGGCGAAGGGGCATTACGGCATGCTGTTCGTGGGACTGGCCATCACGATGCCGCTGATCCTGTTCGGCAGCGCGCTGCTGATGCGGCTGATGGAGCGCTTCCCCATGCTGGTCACGCTCGGCGCCGGCCTTCTGGGCTACGTCGCCGGCGACATGGCAGTCGGCGACCAGGCGATCGCCGCCTGGATCGAGGCGCACGCGCCGTACCTCGACGTGATCGTGCCGATCGCCGGCGCGCTGCTCGTGGTGTGCGTCGGCCGCGTCCTCGCCGGCAGGAAGTCGCGCGCGCTGGCCGAGCGCCTCACCGTGCGTGCGCAGCGCGCCGACATCCGCCCTGGTCACGCCGCCTGAAACGGAGGTCTGCGATGAACGCCATCCTGGTGCCGATCGGATCGACGGCGGAAGCCCAGCGCGCCGCCGAGCGGGTGATCGCGCGCTATCGCGCGGAACCCGTCGACGTGCATCTTCTCAACGTGCAGCGGCCGCTGCCCAGGCACGTCGCGCGGTTCTTCCCGCGCAGCGAGCTGCAGAGCTTCCACCACGATGCCGGCATGCACGTGCTGGATCCCGCCATGCGCGCGCTCGACGCCGCGGGCATTCCTCACCACGATCACGTCGTGGTGGGACATGCCGCCGAGGCGATCGTTCGCTTCGCCGCCCGCGTCGGGTGCGCCGATGTGCTGCTCGAGCCGGCGGAAGGCGGGCTGCGTGCGCTGTTCCACGCGGGCTCGGTGGGCAACCAGGTGCGCCACCTGATGCGCGCGGGCGGCGACGCGGCGGTGTAACGGCCTTGCGCGGCGCGTCCGCGGCACCGCGAACGCCGATGCGCACGCGACGCCGCGTGGCCCCGGCATTCTCCATCGCTCGCCGGCGCGGGTAGACTCCGGCATCGCAGGCGCGCCAGGTCGCGCGCAATTCCGGGAGGTCTCGTGGACACGCCATTCGCCGGCAGCACCGTCATCGTCGCCGGCGGCACCGGCGGGCTTGGCGCGGCGGTCTCGCTCGCGTTCGCCGCCGCCGGCGCCCGCGTCGTCGTCACGTATCGACGCGATGCCGAGCTCGCGGCACTGCGCCAGCGTGCCGTCGCAGGCGCGGCGTCGATCGAAGGTCACGTCGTCGACGCCACCGACGCTGCCGCGGTGCGCACGATGGTCGCCGCGACGCTCGATCGCCACGCGCGGATCGACGCGCTGGTCAACACCGTCGGCGGCTATGTCGGCGGCGTGCCCCTGTGGCAGGGCGACGGCGGGGCGCTCGCGCGCATGCTTGCGCTGAACGTGCAAGCGGGCTATGTGCTCGCACGCGCGGTCGTGCCGCCGATGCTCGCCGCGGGCCGCGGGTCGATCGTCAACATCGCGGCGAAGGCCGCGCTCGTGCCCGCCGCCGGCGCGGCGGAATACGCGGCTTCGAAGGCGGCGGCGCTGGCGATGATGACCGCGCTCGCCGCGGATCTGGCCGGCAGCGGCGTGCGCGTCAATTCCGTGCTGCCCAGCATCATCGACACGCCGGCCAACCGCGCGGCGATGCCCGACGCCAATTTCGCCGCGTGGCCGAAACCTGAGTCCATCGCCGGGGTGATCCTCTTTCTTTGCGGCGGCGATGCCGACGCCATCCACGGCGCGGCAATCCCCGTCTACGGTCACGCGTGACACGTCCGCCGGCGCGTGACGCCGGCGCCTGATCGCAGCGCGGCGGGGCGCGAGCGGGCATCCGTTTCCGCGCAGGACGTCCGCTACACTGCGGCCATGACGCCGACCCTCGTCCTGGCGCTGCCGTTCGCCGGCAGCGTGATCGCGATGCTGATGCCGACGCATGCGCGCAATGCCGCGGCCTCATTCGCGGCCGCGGTCGCCGCCGTCGCCCTCGCCGGCGTCGTGCTGATGTTTCCCGCGGTGCGCGACGGCGGTGTCCTGCGCGACGTGCACGGCTGGATGAGCGCCGCCGGCCTCGACCTCGTGGTGCGCGTCGACGGCTTCGCGTGGATGTTCGCGGTGCTGATCACCGGCATCGGCCTGCTGGTCGCGATCTACGCCCGCTATTACATGGCGGCGGCCGACCCGGTGCCGCGCTTCTATGCGTTCCTGCTCGCGTTCATGGGCGCGATGCTCGGCGTCGTGCTGTCGGGCAACCTGATCGAGCTGGCTTTCTTCTGGGAGCTGACGAGCCTCTGCTCGTACCTGCTCATCGGTTACTGGCACCACGACAAGGATGCGCGGCGCGGCGCGCGGATGTCGCTGGTCGTCACCGGCGCGGGCGGCCTCGCGCTCTTCGTCGGCGTGGTGCTGCTCGGCCAGGTCGCCGGCAGCTACGACCTGGACGCGGTGCTCGCCGCCGGCGAGCGCGTGCGCATGCATCCGCACTATCCGCTGATCCTGGCGCTGATCCTGTGCGGCGCGTTCACCAAGAGCGCGCAGTTCCCGTTCCACTTCTGGCTGCCGCACGCGATGGCGGCGCCCACACCGGTCTCGGCCTACCTGCATTCGGCGACGATGGTCAAGGCCGGCGTGTTCCTGCTGGCGCGGCTGTGGCCGGTGCTCGCCGGCAGCGAAGCGTGGTTCTGGAGCGTCGGCGGCGCCGGCGTCGTCACGCTGGTGCTGGGCGCGTTCGCGGCGATGTTCCAGCGCGACCTCAAGGGCGTGCTCGCCTACTCGACGATCAGCCACCTAGGTCTCATCACGCTGCTGCTCGGACTCAACAGCCCGCTGGCCGCCGTCGCCGCGGTGTTCCACATGATCAACCACGCGACATTCAAGGCGTCGCTGTTCATGGCCGCCGGCGTGATCGACCACGAGACCGGCACGCGCAACATCCGGCGCCTGCGCGGCCTCATCCATAGGCTGCCGATCACCGGCACGCTCGCGCTGGTGTCCACCGCGGCGATGGCGGGCGTGCCGCTGCTCAACGGCTTCCTGTCGAAGGAGATGTTCTTCGCCGAAACGGTCTACATCTCGTCGCTGCCGTGGGTCGAGTGGGGCCTGCCGGTCGCCGCGATCCTGGCCGGCGCTTTCGCCGTCGTCTACGCGCTGCGTCTCTCGGTCGGCATCCTGTTCGGGCGCCTCCCATCGAACCTGCCGCGCGTGCCGCACGAGCCGCCGCGGTTCATGCGCGTGCCCATCGAGGTGCTGGTCGTGGTCTGCCTCGTCGTCGGCATCGTTCCGGCGCGCGCGATCGGACCGATTCTCGCCGCGGCGTCGCGCCCGGTCGTCGGCGGCGAGCTGCCGCCCTACGACCTTGCGATCTGGCACGGCTTCAACCTGCCGGTGCAGATGAGCCTGCTGGCGACCGCCCTGGGCGTCGCCGGCTATCTCGCGCTGCGTGGCGCATTCGCCGCCGGTCGCCTGCAGCGTGCGCCGATCGTCGACCGTTTCGACGGCCGTCGCCTGTTCGAGACGCTGCTGGCAGGCCTTGCGCACGCGTCGCGTCGCGTACTCGCGGTGCTCGGCGCGACGCGGCTGCAGCCGCAACTGCGCGCCGTCGTCGTGCTGGCGATCGTCGCCGCGGCGGCGGGGCTCGCGACCGGCGGCCTCGCGTGGGGCGACCGGCCGCGCGTTCCGGCCACGTTCGAGCTGGTGGTGTTCTGGCTGATCGGCATGCTCGCGGCGTTCGCCGCCGCGTCGCTGGCCAAGTTCCATCGCCTGGCGGCACTGATGATGCTGGCGGTCGTGGGCCTCGTCAATTGCCTGACGTTCGTCTGGTTTTCGGCGCCCGACCTCGCGCTGACCCAGCTCACCGTCGAAGTGGTGACGACGTCGCTGTTCCTGCTCGGCCTGCGCTGGCTGCCGAAGCGCGTCCACGACGGCGCGCCGCGCGCGGTTGCGGCAACGCTGCTGCGTCGCGGCCGCGACCTCGTGATCGCGGCGGCCGCCGGCGCGGGCCTCGCCGCACTGTCGTACGCGATGCTGACGCGGCCGGCGCCGCACAGCATCGCACCCTACTACCTCGAGCATGCGCTGCCCGGCGGCGGCGGGCGCAACGTGATCAACGTGATCCTCGTCGATTTCCGCGCCCTGGACACGTTCGGCGAGATCGCCGTGCTCGGCGTCGTCGCGCTGACCATCTATGCGCTGCTGCGGCGCTTCCGCCCGCCGCGCGAATCGATCGCGCTGCCGCGCCAGCAGCGCGCGGTGCCGCGGCGTTCCGCCAGCGATCTCGCCGCCACACCCGGCGCCGGCGACGATACGCCAGGCTATCTCGTCGTTCCCGCTGTTCTGGCGAGGCTCGTGCTTCCGGTGGCGCTGGTCGTCGCCGCGTATCTCTTCCTGCGCGGCCACGACGAGCCCGGCGGCGGCTTCGTCGCCGGGCTGTGCGTGGCGATCGCCATCCTGGTCCAGTATTTCGTGGCCGGCGCGGCGTGGGTCGAGGATCGCCTGGCGCTGAGGCCAGTGCGCTGGATTGCCGCCGGCCTCGGCATTGCCGTGCTGACCGGCGCGATGCCGATTGCGGTCGGCTATCCGTTCCTCACCACCCATACGTTCCACCTCGATCTGCCGGGCATCGGCGCGCTGCACGTGCCGAGCGCGGTGGCGTTCGACGCCGGCGTGTTCGCCGTCGTCGTCGGCTCGACGCTGCTCATCCTGGTGGCGCTGGCGCACCAGTCGATACGCAGCCGCCGGCATGCCGACGACGACGACGCACGACGCGCGGCGGTCGACGCGGAGTATCCCTGATGGAGACGGTCATTGCGCTGGCGATCGGCGTGATGGGAGGCTGCGGCGTCTGGCTGCTGCTGCGCCCGCGCACGTTCCAGGTGATCACCGGACTCGCGCTCCTGGCCTATGCCGTGAACCTGTTCATCTTCAGCATGGGCAGCCTGTCGATCGGCGACGAGCCGATCGTCAAGCCGGGCGTCGTCGCCGATCTCGCGCACTACACCGATCCGATTCCGCAGGCGCTGGTGCTGACCGCGATCGTCATCGGCTTCGCGATGACGGCGCTGTTCCTCGTCGTGCTGCTCGCGTCGCGCGGGCTGACCGGCAGCGATCACGTCGACGGCGATTCGGCATGAGCGCCGCCGGGCCGCCCCAAGGCGCTGCCCCCTGCGGGGGAAGCGAGCGAAGCTCGCTGCGGGGGGCGCTATGAACACGTGGATCGACGCGGCGATGCCGCATCTCGTGATCGCGCCGGTCGCGCTGCCGCTCGCCACTGCCGTGCTGCTGCTGCTGATGCGCGAGTCGAACCGGCGCGCGAAGGCCGTGCTCGACACCGTTGCCTGCGTGCTCGGGCTGGGCATTGCCGTCGCGCTCGCGGCATGGACCGGCGGCCACGGCGCGAGCTCCGCGCTCGGCGTCTACCTGCCCTCGAACTGGCGCGCACCGTTCGGCATCGTGCTGGCGGTCGACCGGCTGGCAGCGATGATGCTGGTGCTCGCCGCCCTTCTCGCGCTCGCCGCGGTGCTGTTCGCCATTCCGCGCTGGCACCAGGCGGGCGTGCATTTCCACGCGCTGGTGCAATTGCAGTTGATGGGCGTCAACGGCGCATTCCTCACCGCCGACCTCTTCAACCTGTTCGTGTTCTTCGAGGTGATGCTGGCCGCGTCCTACGGCCTCCTGCTGCACGGATCGGGTCGCGCCCGCGTCGGCGCCGGGCTCAAGTACATCACCGTCAATCTCGTGGCGTCGTCGCTGTTCCTGATCGGCGTCGCCGTCGTCTACGGCACGGTGGGGACGCTCAACTATGCCGACATCGCGCAAAAGATCGTGCAGGTTCCCGCCGGCGACCGCGGCATCCTGCATGCCGGCGTTGCCATTCTGGGCATCGCGTTCCTGGCCAAGGCGGCGATGTGGCCGCTCAACTTCTGGCTGGTGCCGGCCTATCGTGCCGCGAGCCCGCCGGCCGCGGCGCTGTTCGTGATCCTGACGAAGGTCGGCGTGTACGTCGTGCTGCGCCTGTGGACGCTGCTCGTCGCCGCCGATCCGGCGGCGATGATCGGGCAGGGTTCCGAGGCGCTCTTCGCCGGTGGCGTCGTCACGCTCGCCTTCGGCGCGATCGGCATGCTCGCAGCGCGTGGGCTGCGCGCGCTCGCCGGCTACGCGGTGATCATGTCCTCCGGCACGCTCATCGCCGCCGCCGGCCTCGGCATCGCGCCGCTCATCGGCGGCGCACTCTATTACCTCGCGGGATCGACGCTCGGCGCGTCCGCGCTCTTCCTGCTGGCCGAGCTCACCGAGCGCACGCGCGAATTCGAGGCGGCGCCGCCCGCACGCGACACCGCCGACGCCCGCCAGTCGTTCTACCTCGACCTGCGCGACGAGCGCGAGCCGGGCGCGTTCGACGACACCCGCGACGCGCCGCTGATCGGGCAGCCGATCCCGGCCGCCACGGCATTTCTCGGCATGACTTTCGTGTTGGTCGCGCTCCTCATCGCGGGACTGCCGCCGCTGTCGGGTTTCCTGGCCAAGTTCGCGATGATCGGCGCGCTGCTCGCGGGCAGCAGCCGCGATCTCGCGGCCGCCGGCACGTCCGTCGCGACCGCGCACGCGCTGTTCGTCGCGCTGCTCGTGCTGTCCGGCTTCGCCACGCTCATCGCGATGTCGCGCGCCGGCATACGCTGGTTCTGGGCGCCGCGCGGCCGCCCGGCGCCGCACCTGCGGGTGATCGAGTGCGTGCCGGTGGCGATGTTCCTCGCGGCATTCGCCGTGCTGGCGATCCGGGCCGGACCGGTGTTCGATTACACGCGCGCCGCCGCCGCCGGCATCGTCGACCCCGCGCGCTACGTCGACGCGGTGATGTCGGCGACGCCGGTCGCCGCGGCCGCGGTCGGCCCGCCCGCGCTCGCAAGCGAGGCGGCGCGGTGAAGCGCCTCGTCCCGTCGCCGCTTTTGAGCTGCGCGCTCGGCGTGCTGTGGCTCGTGCTGCAGCCGTCGTTCGGCGCAACCAACCTCGCTACCGCGCTGATCCTCGCGATCGGCGTGCCGCTCGCCGTCGCACCGCTGCGACCGACGCCAGCGACATTGCGTCACCCGCTGCGGGTGGTGCGGCTCGTGCTCGCCGTCGGCGGCGATGTCATCGTATCCAATGTCGTGGTCGCCGCGGGCGTGCTCGTGGCGGGACGGCGACCGTTGCGGCCGGCCTTCGTGACGGTGCCGCTCGAATTGCGCGATGCCAATGCCCTCGCCGCGCTCGCGGTGATCACCACCGTGGTCCCCGGCACCGTGTGGTGCGAGCTTGCCCAGGATCGCAGCGCGCTGCGCCTGCACGTCTTCGACGTCGACGACGAGGCCGCGTTCGTCGGCCGCTACAAGGCGCGCTACGAGCGTGCGCTCAAGGAGATCTTCGAATGACCGGGTTCCTCGCCGGCGCCATCGCCGTTTCCCTCGGCCTCTATGCGCTGGCGATGGCGCTCGCGTTGTGGCGGATGCTGCGGGGGCCGGCCGCGCAGGATCGCGTGCTGGCGCTCGACTTCATCACGGTCAACGGCATGCTGGCGATGCTCGTGCTCGGCATCCGCCACGCGAGCACGATGTACTTCGTCGCCGCGCTCGTGACCGCGCTGTTCGGCTTCGTGGCCTCGACCGCGCTCGCCAAGTTCCTGCTGCGCGGCGAGGTGATCGAATGAGCCCCGCACCGTCCGCCTTGCTCGAGGTCTGCGTCGGCCTGCTGCTCGTGCTGAGCGGCGCGCTCGCGCTCGCCGCCGCGATCGGGCTCGTGCGCCTGCGCAGCTTCTTCCAGCGGATGCATCCGCCTGCGCTGGCCTCGACGCTCGCCACCTGGTGCGCGGCGCTGGCGACGGTCGTCTACTTCACGGCGATCGGCTCGCGCCTCGCCGTCTATCCGTGGCTCGTGGTCGTGCTGGTGGCGATGACGGCGCCCATCACCACGACGCTGCTGGCGCGCGCCGCGCTGCTGCGCAAGCGCGCGATCGGCGGCGAGGCGCCGCCGCCGCTGCTCACGGATAAGTGACGTCCGGCACCGGCCGCGCCTGCGGCAGCGGGATGAACTCGACGTCGTCGCCCGGCACCCGCGCGAAGCGCCGCGCCGTCCAATCGTCCTTCGCCGCCTCGATGCGCTCGCGCGAGCTGGCGACGAAATTCCACCATACGATGCGCGGCCCGTCGAGCGGCGCGCCGCCGAGCAGCATCAGCTGCGCGGCCGTGCGCGCGCGCAGCGTGATCGCGGCGCCCGGCTTCATCACCACCAGCCGGCCCGCTTCGTAGACGCCCGATTCGCCCTCGACCTCGATCGCGCCGTCGACCACGAACGCGGCGCGCTCGTCGTGCTCGCGCGGCATCTCGACGCGCGCCCCGGCTTGCAGCGCGACGTCGACGTAGAACAGCGGCGACAGCGTGGCCGCCGGCGAGCGCGCGCCGGCGAACGTGCCGGCGATCACGCGTGCGTGCACGCCATCGCCATCGATGACCGGAAGATCGCTCGCATCATGATGCGCGAACGCGGGCGCCGTCTCGGCCAGCGCCTGCGGCAACGCCACCCAGGCCTGCAGCCCCGCAAGCGTCGAGCCGCGTTCCCGCACGCCGGCGGGCGTGCGTTCCGAATGCACGATGCCACGGCCGGCGGTCATCCAGTTGAGCTCGCCCGGGCGGATGGCCTGCGTCGAGCCGAGGCTGTCACGATGCAGGATCTCGCCGCTGAACAGGTAGGTGACGGTGGCGAGCCCGATGTGCGGGTGCGGGCGCACGTCCAGCCCGCGTCCCGCATCGAACGTCACGGGCCCCATCGCGTCGAGGAACACGAATGGGCCCACCATCCGCCGCGATTCGGAGGGCAGCGCGCGACGCACGACAAAGCCGTCGCCGAGGTCGCTCGTGCGCGGCACGACCACGGCCTCGACACTGCTCCCCGCGTCCATCGCCGCGCTCGTCATGCGGGCCGCCGCACAACCGGCGTCAGCGTCCCGACGAATCCGCCTTGCGCGTCGTCTCGAACAGGAACCACGTGCGGCGCTCGGTCTCGTCGATCCAGACCTCGATCATGCTGGCCGTGGCGATGTCGTGGTGCTCGTCGCACACGTCGTGCGCCGCGCGCAGGCGTGACGTGAGCCCCTGCGAGTCGTCGCACAGCTCCGCCATCATGTCCTGCGGCTCGACGTAGTCGGCGTCGTTGTCGAGCACCCGCGTGATGCGCGCGATCTGGCCGATCGAGTGCAACGTCGTGCCGCCGAGCTTGCGCACGCGCTCGGCGATGGGGTCGGTCATCGCGTAGAGCTGGTCCGCCTGCTCGTCGAGCAGCAGGTGATAGTCGCGGAAATTGGGGCCGCTCATGTGCCAGTGGAAGTTCTTGGTCTTGAGGTACAGCGCGAAGACGTCGGCGAGAATCGCGTTCATCGCGCCCGTGATGTCGCGCGCCGCCTCGCGGCCGAGATCGGTGCGGGTCGCCAGCGGCGCCTTGCGGTTGCTCTTCAGCGCGACGACTTTCTTGGAGGACGGCTTGCTCATCGGGTCGATCCTTTCCATCGTGACATGGCAGCGTGGGTCGTTCGATTGGAACATGAGAGGTGCGCGCCGTGCAACCTCATGACGCCGCGCACTAGACAGGCGTGCCGGCATGCGCGGCGTCGCTGGCAACGAACTCGCGCTCGTCGCGCGGCCCGCGGCGCGGCCACCAGAGCAACGCGAGGCCGCACGCCGATGCGCAGAGCGAACCCGCGAAGACCGCGACCTTGGCGGCCGCGAAATCGGCGGCGTCCGGAAACGACACGCCGGCGATGAACAGCGACATCGTGAAGCCGATGCCCGCCAGCGCCGCCGCACCGCCGAGCTGGCGCCAGCTGTACGCGTCGGGCTTGATCGCGACGCCGGTGGCCGATGCCACCGCGCAGCCGGCGAGAATGCCGACCGGCTTGCCCACCAGCAGGCCGAGTCCGATCGCCAGCGCCAGCGGCTCGCGCCCGCCGAGCACGTCGCCGCCGAGTTCCACGCCCGCGTTGGCGAGCGCGAACAGCGGCAGCACGGCGAAGCTCGACCACGGCTCGATCGCACGCAGCGTGCGCGCGGCGGGCGATTCGAGACGCTCGTGGATCGCGTCGATCGCCTGCAGCGCGGGCAGCGCCGGGCCGTGCCGCAGCACGTCGCCGCCGCGACTCATTTCGGCGTCGAAGATCGTCGCCGCCTGGGCTTGCAACACCTTGAGGTTCGGCGGCGGCCGGGTGGGAATGAGCATCGCCAGCACGACGCCGGATAGCGTCGCGTGCAGCCCGCTCGCGTGCACCGCGCCCCACAGCGCGACACCGACGGCCGCGTAGGGCATCGCCCGGTACACGCCCGCGCGATTGAGCACGACGAGCACGCCCACGAGCGCCAGCGCGAGCGCGAGGTAGGCGACATCGAGCCCGTTCGAGTAGAAGAGCGCCACGACGACGATCGATCCGAGGTCGTCCACGATCGCGGCCGCGGTCAGGAATACCCGCAGCTCCACCGGCACGCGACGGCCGAGCATGACGATCAGCGCGACGGCGAACGCCGTGTCGGTGGTCATCGGCACGCCCCAGCCGTGTTGCCAGGGACCTTGCGGGATCAGCGCCAGGTACACCGCGGCGGGGACGAGCATGCCGCCGAGCGCGGCGGCGATCGGAAACGCCGCGAGTCGCCGCGACGACAGGCGGCCGACGGTGAACTCGCGCTTGATCTCGAGGCCGACGACGAGAAAGAAGAGGGTCAGCAGGCCGTCGTCGATCCATTCGACGAAAGGCATGCGGAAGCCATGGCCGCCGAGCGTGAAGCCGAACGGCATCTGCCACAGCGCGACGTACGCGTCGTGCAGCGGCGAATTGACGGCCAGCACGGCGATGATCGACATCACCAGCAGCAGCACGCCGGTCGCCGGCGCCCAGCTCGCGAAGTCCACCGCCGCCGAGTGCACGCGATGGCCGAGCGAGCCCAGCATCGCCTCGGACAGCGACACCTCGTCCCACGTGCCGTCGTAGCGCCGGCCGTTGATGAAGAACGTCGGCGTCACGCGCACGCCGCTGGCGCGCGCGCTCGCCGTGTCCTCGTCGACGCGCTCACTCGCGCGTCCTCGCGACGCTTCGTCGGCGGGCAGCCCGAACTTGGCGGCGATGGCAGTCAGGTCTTCCTCGGTCAGCGCGTGCGAGCGCGTCATCAGCTCGACGTGCGTCGACCAGAACGTGGACTCATCGGACGCGGTCTCGGCGAGCTCCGCGGCGCGCCGCGCAAGTTCGTTGCCCGTGATCGGGCGCTGGCGGAACACGTAGCGCATGCGCTCGCCGTAGCGGTCGCGCAGCTTCGCCACTTCGTCGTTGGCGACGCGGCAGTACGGGCAGGCGTAGCTGCCGTATTCCACGAGCGTGAGGTCGGCGCGTGCCGGGCCGAGCACGTGATCGCGTCGTGGATCGACGGGCCGATCGAGCCGGTGGGCGGTGGTGGTGTCACTCATGGCGGCGCAGGGCGCGAGATTAGCATTGCGCCGTGCGCGTTCGGGCCGCGCCGATAGTCGCGGGCGGCGGCCCGGCGCGAAGCCGCCCGCATCGGTCCCGCGGCCGCGCTAGCTTCGTCGAGCCGTCAGCGACCCGGGCGCCCGCGATGGGACTGCCTGCCGTCGCTGCGGACGGCAGGTCGGCATCATGGTTTTTTCACAAAGGCAATGCAGTAGCCATTGGGACTGATCGTGCCGGCGACCACCTTGCAGCTCGACGGCGCCTCGAACTGCAGGCAATCGCTGCATTTCTTGGTGCCATCCGGATGGTCCTGGTATTTCATCGCCTGCTGGCTCGCCTTCTGCTGCGCCGACGCCTGGCGCGCCGGGAGCAGCGCGCCGGCAAGGCCTGCCGCCGCGATCCTGACGGCATGGCGCAGCGCCGAGCGACGCGACGCGTTGCGGGCTTGATCCATGTCACTCTCCTTCTGTGAGCGTTGGCGCCCTTGCAGCGGCACCGGACACTGGCGTGACTGTGCGCGACGCCGAAAGGTTCCGGACGCCATCGGCGTCAGCGCGGGCGTGCCGGGACGGCGAGAAAGTCGGCCACCGCCGGCGTCGCGCGCAGCGAGTCGAGCTCGCGAGCATCGGGGAGCTGCGGCTTGTCGCGCTCGGCGTCGACCATGCACAGAAAGCCGAGTGGCGCATCGGCGGCGGCGCGAAACTGGTGCCACGTCAGCGGCGGCACCGTCACGAGGTCGAATGCGCCGATCGCATGCACGGTGTCGGCGACGAGCACGCTGCCGCTGCCCCGCAGCACCAGCACCGCATGCGCGTGGTGATGCCGCTCGAGCGTCGAATGGCCGTCCGCCGCCACCTCGAAGTAGCGCAATTCGCCGCGCATGTCGTCGCCGCGGAACAACGTCTGGCGCGTGATGTCGCGAAACGGCGCCGCGCCCTCCTCCTTGTATCGCGTGAGGTCCACGCGATCCCAGCGGAAGCCGTGGTCCCCGGCCTGTGGCAAAAACCGGCGCACGGGGCCGTCGCTCACCGTGCCTCCGCGCTCGCGGCGACCGCCGCGACGAACTCGCGACAGCGTGCCGCCAGCTGTTCGCGCGCCAGCAGCAGGCCGCCGCCGATCAGCAGCATCGCGTCGTCGTCGTAGCGCGCGCGCATCTCCGGCACGCGCGCGAGCGTCATGCCGCCCGCCGGCACCGGCATCGCCGGCGCGACGCCCGGCCAGCGGGAACGCGCGGCGTCCGCGATGGCGCCGCACATCGCCGGCGAATAGCCGAAGCGGCCGCCGTCGTTGGGAAAGATGGTGGCGTCGGCACCGCACAGCCGGAACAGCTTGCCGAGCAGCAGCGGCGGCGCGATGCGCGCGCCGCCGGCCATTGCCGGATGCGCCATGATCGGCAGGCCGACGTGCGCGGCCAGGTCGGCGAGCGACGCGATGCCGCTCACCATGGGCGCGAGCATCAGCATCCGCACGCCGGCGTCGCGCGCGAGTGCCGCACGCTCGCGCATCAGGCCGTAGTGACCGGTCAGGTTGGGCGCGTAGACGCAATGGCCGCCGGTGTCGCGGTTGGCGGCGTCGATCGCACGCTGCACGGCGGGCACCCGCTCGGCGAACGGCGAAGACGCCTGGTCGGCAAGGCCATGGTCGTCCTTGACGACGTCGATGCCGGCGCGCGCGAACGTGGCAGCCAGCTCGGCGAACTGGACGGTCGACAGCCCCTGCGGCTTCAGCGCGGTGGCCGTCAGCGGGCGCCCCGCGGCGCCGGTGAGCGCGCGCAATCCGGCGATCCCGGCGCGCGGGCCGCCGAATCCGGCGGCGAAGTCGGCCGGGAACGCGGCGTCGACCAGCGACACGTCGTCGTGCATCGACGTGTTGCCGAAGAGCATGTTGAGGAGCTGGCCCGCCTCGCCGCCGACGGTCTCCGTGGCGAGGCGGATCGTCACGTCGAAGGCGTCCGGGGCGACTTGCGCGATGCCGGCGACGCGGGCGACGACGTCGCGCAGCACGCGCGCGTCGGTCACCGCCGCGAGCGGCAACTCGATGCTCTGCTCGAGCGCGATGGCTTGTGCACGCGCGTCGATATCGCGCGCCGTCGTGCGCACGCGATAGGTCGCGTCGATCCAGCGATCGTCGGGAACCGCGGCTGCCACCGGTTGCATCGCTGCCATGCCTCGATTCTAAACGCTGGCGCGCGGCCGCGCGCCGGCGCGCGCATGGCGCCGCGGGAAAATCGGCACCCTGCCGACGTCAGGCAGCTGCGCCCACCATCGCCGGCAGCCCGGCGAGCGTCGGCAGCACGCGATCGGGGGTTCCCGGCAGGCGCTCGTCGGCCTCGCCGTGCCGATTGCACCAGACGACCTGCATGCCATAGGCCGAGGCGGCGTGCGCATCCCACGCATTCGAGGACACGAACGCGATGGCGCGCGCTTCGACGCCGGCGCCGTCGACGGCGAGTCGATAGACGTCGGGATGCGGCTTGTAGACGCCGGCCGCCTCCACCGACCACACGGCGTCGAGCAGCGTATCGAGGCCGCAGGCGCGCACCGCCGAATCGAGCATCGCCGGCGCGCCGTTGGACAGGATCGCAGTGAAAAAACCTGCGCGCTTGAGCGCGGCGAGCATTCCCGGCACCTCGGCAAAGACGTCGGGCGTGCGGTAGAGCTCCATCAGCCGGGCGCGCAGCGCCGGTTGCGCGATGCCGAGCGTTTCCAGCGCGAAATCGAGTGCATCGCCGGTGACCTGCCAGAAATCCACGTGGCGTCGCTGCAGCGTGCGCAGCCAGGAATAGCGCAATTGCCGGTCGCGCCAGATCGCGGCGAGACGCGGGGCGGCGTCGCCCAGCGTGTCGGTGCAGCGACGCGCCGGCGATGCGACGTCGAACAGCGTGCCGTAGGCGTCGAACACGCAGGCGCGCACGCCGGACAACGGGGTGGTCATGTCTCCCCCCGAAGCGCGCTTCGCGCGTCTCCCCCCTCAGGGGGGCACGCGGCTCGGGGCGGCCCTTCGCCGCTCAGCATGTCTCCCCCCGAAGCGCGCTTCGCGCGCCTCCCCCTTCAGGGGGGCACGCGCCTCGGGGCGGCCCTTCGCCGCTCAGCATGTCTCCCCCCGAAGCCCGCTTCGCGCGACTCCCCCCTCGCGGGGGCACGCGGCTCGGGGCGGCCCTTCGCCGCTCAGCATCTCTCTCCCCCGAAGCGCTCATCGCGGCACCTCGTCGCCCACCGACTCCAGCAGCGCCACGCTGCCAAGGCCGCCGTCGGCGCAGATGCTGACGATGGCGCGGGTGCCCGCCGGACGCGCGGCGATTTCCTTCACGGCCTGGCTGAGGATGCGCGCGCCGGTGGCGCCGAACGGATGCCCCAGGGCGACGCTGCCGCCATTGGGATTGATGCGCTCGCGCGGGAACGCGCCCAGCGCGGCGTCGACGCGCGCCTTGGCGTGCAGGAACTGGGGATCCTCGAGGGCCTTGACGTGGAACGCCACCTGCGCGGCGAACGCCTCGTGGATCTCCCACAGGCCGATGTCCGCGTAGGCGAGGCCGTTGCGCGCGAGGAGCCGCGGGATCGCGAACGCGGGTGCCATCAGCAATCCTTCGGTGCGGAAATCCACTGCGGCGATCTCGTAATCGACGAGACGCGCGTGCGGGGTCCCTGCGGGCAGGCGATCGAGTCCCGCGCGGGTCGCCACCCAAACGCCGGCCGCGCCGTCGGTGAGCGGCGACGAGTTCCCGGCCGTAAGCGTGCCCTTGCCGCTGCTGCGGTCGAACGCGGGTCGCAGCGCGGCAAGCTTTTCGGGCGACGTGTCGGCGCGCGGGATCGTGTCCTTGCGCGCGTCGCCCACCGCGATCACGAGGTCGTCGAAGAAGCCGCGCTCCCACGCCGCGACGGCGTTGCGGTGGCTCGCGAGGGCGATGCGGTCCTGCTCGTCGCGGCCGATGTTCCATTCGCGCGCCGTGATCTCGGTGTGCTCGCCCATGCTCATGCCGGTGGTGCGATTGGCGACCGCCGGCACGTAGAGCTTGAGATCGCGCCGGCGCAGCGAGGCGAACTGGCGTGCCCGGTCGCCCAGCGTGCGCGCGCCGCGGAAGTGCCGCAGCCACTGCGACAGCTCGACGCCAAGGCCCACCTGCACGTGGCTCATGCTCTCGACGCCGCCGCACAGCGCGAGGTTGCGCGCGCTGCCATCGAGCATGCCAGCCGCCTCGAACGCGGCGATCATGCTGGTCGAGCACGCCATCACCGTCGAGAACGCGGGGATCGTCGCCGGCACTCCCGCGTCCATCAGCACCTCGCGGGCGATGTTGCTCCAGGTGAGATTGGGAATGACGGTGCCCCACACCGCGAAATCGGGCGACGCGCCCGCCAGCGTTCCGAGCATGTGGCGTACGACGGGAACCGACAGCGCGATGGCATCCATGCCGGCCAGCGGCCCGTCGATGCGGGTGAACGGCGTGCGCACGCCGGCCGCGATGAACGTGTCCTGCAACGGCCGTCGGTCGGTCATCGGCTGGGGATGCGGGTTGCGGTCACTCGCCATCATCGCGCAAAACGCGGCACGGCGGCGTGTTCCGCCCGCGCGCCCGCGATCAGGTGGCGTTGCGCACGATGGAGGCGAGCGCCGCCGCGTAGTCCGATTCCAGGTTCGCCGCGCCTTCGGCCTCGATGCCCAAGTCGTGGACGATGCCGTCGGACAACCCGTAGATCCAGCCGTGCAGCGTCAGGGGCTGCCCGCGGGCCCAGGCGTCGCTGACGATGGTCGTGCGCGCGACGTGTTGCACCTGCTCGATGACGTTGAGCTCGCACAGCCGGTCGGTGACACCCGCGGCGTCGGGAAGCGAGCGCAGGAAGTCGACGTGGCGCTCGGCGACGTCCTGCACGTGGCGCAGCCAGTTGTCGATCAGCCCGAGCGGTCGCCCTTCCCACGCCGCGCGCACGCCGCCGCAGCCGTAATGGCCGACGACGATCACGTGCTCGACCCGCAGCACGTCCACCGCGTACTGCAGCACCGACAGGCAATTGAGGTCGGTGTGCACGACGACGTTGGCGACGTTGCGGTGGACGAACATCTCGCCCGGCAGCAGGTTGACGATCTCGTTGGCGGGAACGCGACTGTCGGAGCAGCCGATCCACAGGTATTTCGGATTCTGCTGGGCGGCGAGCTCGCCGAAGAATTCGGGATTGGCCGCCTGCACGCCCTCGGCCCAGCGCCGGTTGCGGTCGAGCAGGTGCTTCAGCGACGGCATGCCGGCGTGTGGCGCGCCGACGCGCACGCGCGCGGCCGCTGGGTCCGTGTTGCGATCATCCGCGCAGTATATCGGCCGCGCGTTGCCCGCGCGTGCGCAGCGTTTCTCTGGTATTTTCGTGGCGAAGCGCCGCATCGCATGCCCGACACCACCGCCCCGTCCCCGCTGCCGATCGCCGAGACGCGCCCCGATCCCAAGGACGTGCCGCTGTGGGAGGACACGCGCCTGCTCGGCCGCACGCTCGGCGCGGTGCTGCGCGCGCGCACCGGCGACACGGGCTACGCGCGCGTCGAGGCGATCCGCCAGACGGCGGTGCGCTTCCATCGCGCGTCGCCGGCGGAGGCGACGCCGATCCTGGGTGAATTGCACGCGCTGGTCGACGGCCTCGACGTCGACGCCACGCTGACCGTGGTGCGCGCGTTCAGCTATTTCTCGCTGCTGGCCAACATCGCCGAGGACGTCCACCAGAACCGCCGCCGCCGTGCGCACCGCCTCGCCGGCGACCCGCCGCCTCCGGGCAGCGTGGCGCACGCGCTGGCGCGACTCGACGCCGAGGGCGTCGGCGGCGCGGCCATCACGGATTTCCTGGCGCGGGCCAGCGTGACGCCGGTGCTGACGGCGCATCCCACCGAGGTGCAGCGGCAGAGCATCCTCGACATCCAGTCGGCGATCGCCGGCCTCCTCGCGCACCGCGAGGCGGCGTCGCGCGACGGCGAATCGCCGGTCGCGATCGACGCCGAGCTGGAATGCCTGGTGCTCACGCTGTGGCAGACGGCGACGCTGCGCTCGGCGCGCCTGCGCGTGATCGACGAGATCGACAACGCCCTCGCGTACTACCACACGACGTTCCTGCGCGAGCTGCCGCGCGTCCATCTCGGGCTCGAGTCGGCGCTGCGCGGGCACCAATGCGTCGGCAACGACTACCGGGTGCCCGCGGTGATGCGGATGGGCTCGTGGATCGGCGGCGATCGCGACGGCAATCCCTACGTGACGGCCGACGTGCTGGCCGAGGCGATCCGTCGCCAATCCGCGGTGATCCTCGCGCACTATCTCGACGGCGTGCACGCGCTCGGCGGCGAGCTGTCGCTGTCGCGCTCGCTGGCGCTGCCCACGCCCGCGCTCGACGCGCTCGCGGCGCGCGCCAGCGACCCCTCGCCGTTCCGTCATGACGAGCCGTATCGCCAGGCGCTGGTGGGCGTCTACGCGCGGCTCGCGCAGACGCTTTTCGCGCGTACCGGACGCAACGCCGCACGCGAACCGAAAGTCACGCAGCCGGCGTATGCCGGCGCCGCCGAGTTCGAAGCCGATCTCGCGACGATCGCCGCGTCGCTGGCGAGCCACGGCTCGGCGTCGCTTGCCGCGCGGCGCCTGCGTGCGCTGCAAAGCGCGGTGGCGACGTTCGGCTTTCACCTCGCCACGCTCGACTTGCGGCAGAACTCGATCGTGCACGAAGCGGTCGTCGCCGAGCTCCTGGCCAAGGCCGGCGTCACGCCGGACTACCGCGCGCTCGACGAGCCGGCACGGGTGGCGCTGCTGACGCGCGAGCTGCGCGAGCCGCGCCTGCTGCGCTCGCCGTTCCTCGATTATGGCGACGTCGTCGCCAGCGAGATGGCGATCCTCGAGGTGGCGGCGCGGATCCACCGCGACGACGGCGACGACGCGCTCGCCAACTACGTGATCTCCAAGTGCGAGGCGCTTTCCGACATGCTGGAGGTGGCGATCCTGCTGCGCGAAGTGGGCCTGCTGGTCTACGCGCCGGCGCCGAGCTGCCGCGTCAACATCGTGCCGCTGTTCGAGACGATCGCCGACCTCGAGCATGCCGGCGCGGTCATGGACGAGGCGTTCGCCCACCCCCTCTACCGCGGCTTCGTGACCTCGCGCGGCGACCTGCAGGAGGTGATGCTCGGCTATTCCGACAGCAACAAGGACGGCGGTTATGTCGCCGCGAACTGGGCGCTGTACGTCGCCGAACGCGAGCTCGTCGAGCGCTTCGCGCGCGCGGGCGTGCGCCTGCGCCTTTTCCACGGTCGCGGCGGCACCGTCGGCCGCGGCGGGGGGCCCGCCTACCAGGCGATTCTCGCGCAGCCGCCCGGCAGCGTCGCCGGCGCGATGCGCATCACCGAGCAGGGCGAGATCATCGCCAGCAAGTACGCCGACCCGGAGCTCGGTCGCCACAACCTGGAGACGCTGCTTGCCGCGGTGCTCGAGGCGAGCCTTGCCGGCGCCGCGCAGGGGCCGGATGCCGATCCGCGTTTCCACGCGGTGATGCAGGCGCTGGCGGATGCGGCCTACCGCGCCTACCGGGCGCTGGTCTACGACGATCCCCGCTTCGCCGCGTATTTCCACGCCACGACGCCGATCAGCGAGATCGCCGAGCTCAACATCGGCAGCCGGCCGGCGTCGCGCACCGGGTCGCGCCGCATCGAGGACTTGCGCGCCATTCCCTGGGTATTCAGCTGGGGACTTTGCCGGCTGATGCTGCCGGGATGGTACGGATTCGGCGCGGCGGTGGAGGCGTGGCTCGCCACGCATGCGGACGGCCTGCCGCTGCTGCGCGACATGTATGCGACCTGGCCGTTCTTCCGCGCGTTCCTGTCCAACATGGACATGGTGCTGGCCAAATCGGACCTGGCGATCGCCTCGCGCTATGCCGCGCTCTACGACGATGCCGTGCATCGCGAACGCATCTTCGCCGCGATACGCGACGAGCATGCGCGAACGTGCCACCATCTGTTCGCCATCACCGGGCGCGCGGCGCTGCTCGCCGACAACCCCACGCTCGCGCGTAGCATCCGCAACCGCTTTCCGTATATCGACCCGCTGAATCACGTGCAGATCGCGCTCCTGAAGCGCCTGCGCGCGGGGCAGCACGACGAGCCGACGCGGCGGGCGCTGCACCTGACGATCAACGGCCTCGCCGCGGGCCTGCGCAACAGCGGCTGACCCTGCACCACGGCGTTCCAGGCAGTTACGCGGCCAGCAGCGCCGCCACGGCGGCGCGCAACGCGGGCACGACGTCGCGCTCGAACCACGGGTTGCGCTGGAACCACGGCGTGTTGCGCGGTGAGGGGTGCGGCAGCGGAAAATGGCGCGGCGCATATTCGCGCCAGGCGGAAACGGTCGCCGTCAGCGAGGACTTGCGGCGGTCGCCGAGATAGTGCCGCTGTGCGTGGGCGCCGACCAGCAGCGTGCAGGCGACGCGCGCAAGGCCGGCATCGAGGCGCGGGCGCCACAGTGCCGCGCATTCGCGCCTCGGCGGCAAGTCGCCGCCCCGGCCGCGGCCGGGATAACAGAAGCCCATCGGCGCGATCGCGATCCGTACCGCATCGTCGAACTGGCGCGCGTCGACGCCCATCCATGACCGCAGGCGATCGCCGCTCGGGTCGTCCCACGGCACGCCGCTCGCATGCACGCGGGCGCCCGGTGCCTGGCCGACGATCAGGATGCGCGCGCTCGCCGCCGCACGCAGCACCGGCCGCGGCCCGAGCGGCAGGTGCGCCGCGCATGCGGTGCAGCGGCGGATGTCGGCGACCAGCGCCTCGAGGTCGGTCACGCGGTGGTGCACGCCGCCGATGATCGCATGGCGGCGGCACGGCGTCCGGTTCAGAGCCCCTTGTCGGGCTTCAGGTGCTTGTCGAAGAACGTCTCCATCGCGCCGTAGAACGCGAACTGGTTCTCCTCGTTGTGGAAGCCGTGGCCCTCGTTGTCCTTGACCATGTACTCGACATCCACGCCGCGCTTCTTCAGCGCCGCCACCATCTGGTCGCTCTCGTCCTTGTTGACGCGCGGATCGTGCGCGCCCTGCGCGACGAAAAGCGGCGTGACGATGCGGTCGGCATTGTTCACCGGCGACGTCGCCTTGAGCCGCGCCTCGTCCTTCGCCGGATCGCCGACCATGTCGTGGAACTTCGGCAGCAGCGGCCGCCAGTACGGCGGGATCGTGTTCATGAACGTGATGAGGTTGGCCACGCCCACGTAGTCGACGGCGGCGGCATAGAGGTCCGGCGTCTTGGTGATGCCGGCCAGCGTCGCGTAGCCGCCGTAGCTGCCACCATAGATGCCGACGCGCTTGGGATCGGCGATGCCCTGGTCGACGAGCCACTTCACGCCGTCGGTGATGTCGTCCTGCATCGCGAGGCCCCACTGGCCGAAGCTCGCCTCCCAGAACTGCCGGCCGTAGCCGGTCGAGCCGCGGAAGTTCATCTGCATCACGCAGTAGCCGCGGTTGGCGAGGAACTGCACCTCGGGATTGAAGCCCCACACGTCGCGCGCCCACGGTCCGCCATGCGGATTGACGATGCACGGCAGGTTCTTCGCCTCGCGCCCCACCGGCAGCGTCAGGTAGCCGTTGATCGTGAGGCCATCGCGGGTCGGGTAGCTGATCGGCTTCATCGGCGCCATCGCCGCCGCGGGCAGCTTGGGATTGATGTCGCCGAGCTTCGACAGCGTGTCGTGCGTCGCGTCGTACACGTAGCGCGCGCCTTCGGTGCGATCGCTCGCCGCGGCGACGATGAAGTGCGTCTCGGCCTTGTCGGCGTTCTGCAGCAGCAGTTCCATGCCCGGCAGCTTGGCCGCGAGCTTGTCGAACATCGCCTTGCGGCCGGGGTCGAAGAAATGGCGCTCGAGCCTGGCATCGATGTACTCGACGGTGGTGAGGCGCTTGTGCGCGCGCGACCAGTCGGCGCCGGCGACGTCCACGTCGGGCGTCTCGAACAGCACCTGCTCGACGTCCGGCTTCGCGGGGTCGATCAGCACCAGCGCTTTCTTGTCGCGGCCGCGATTGCTGATCGCGTAGAACTTGCGATCGTCGGCCGTGAAGAACAGCGGGTTGACCTCGATCTTGTAGCCGGTCGTGATGATCGGCTTGAACGCGCCCTTGTCGCCGGCGCGATAGAGCACGATCGTGTCGAGGCCCGCCGTGCGCACCGCCATCCGCACGTGGCCGGCATGGTCGGTCTGCCAGCCGATGTAGTCGCCCGGGTTCTCCGCGACCAGCGTCTCCTTGCCGGTCGCAAGGTCGTAGCGGTAGACGTCGAACACCTCGGGATTGCGGCGGTTGTGGCTGATCAGCACGTGCCCCGCGTCGTCGGGGAGGTCGTCCTCGATGTTGGCGCGCAGCTTGTCGCCGGGCGTGAGGTCGCGCACCGTGCCGGACTTGACGTCGACCGCCACGACGTGGAAGTTCTCGTCGCCGCCGAAGTCCTTCACGTAGAGGATGGTGTCGTTGCCCTTCCAGAAATAGATGCCGATGTCGCGGGCGGTCTCGTGCGTCAGCTGGCGCGCGGCGCCCACCGGCTTGCCGTCGGCGAGCGGCTGCACGAACACGTTGAGGCGGCGATGGCCGGCGCCGTCGTCCACCGGCTTCATGTAGCCGAGCGTGCGGCCGTCGGCGGACAGCCGGAAGTACGCCATGTCCGGGTTGCTGAAGAAGTCGCGAAGCGGGAACTGCGGCGGCTCGCCGCCAGGCGCGGTGGCGGCGTCGACCGGACCGGACCCGAGCGATGCCACGGTCGCGAATGCGGCGGCGGCGCCGACGGCGCGCAGCGCGCGCGTTGCGGAATGCGGGAACATGCGAAGCCCTCCTGGCAGTGAACAGCCGGATTTTACGACCGGCGACGACGGCGGCATCGTCGTTTCGTCGCACGCTGGGGCGGCTGGTCGCACCATGCGGCGCATCGGGTGACGGCGGGCGACGGCCCGCATCCGCAGCAAGCCCGTATAGTAAGGCCCGCGGCGGGACGCGAACGCCTGTCGCCGAGGTCAACGCACCGAGGAGGAGACTCGATGAACCATTCGACGCATTGGACACGGCGCGGCTTCGTCGGCGCCGGCATCGCCGGCGTGGCAGCGACCGTCCTGCCGCGGACTGCGCGCGCGGCGACGACGCTGCGCTGGGCGACAGTGCTGCCCACCAGCCACCCGATGGTGGCGATGATGGACCGCGTGGCGAAGGAAGTCCGCGAGAACACAGGCAGCGGCGTCGAGATCCAGACGTTCCCGGCCGGCCAGCTCGGGTCGTCGCGCGACCTCATCGAGGCCGCATCCGGCGGCGCGATCCAGATCGTCGACGAAGGCGCCGCGCAGTTCGGCCAGTTCGTGCCGCAATTCTCGATCCTCGAGGCGCCGTACATCTGGCGCGATGCGGAGCACGTGCGGCGCGTGCTGGCGTCGCCGATCGTCGACGACATGAACGCCGCGCTGGTCGCCAAACGCTCGATGCGCGTGGTCGGTGCCACGTACTACGGCAAGCGCCACGTGACCTCGGGCACGAAGCCCGTTCACAATGCCGGGGACATGCAGGGTTTCAAGCTGCGCATCCCGGAAGTCGACACGTTTCGCGCGATGGCGGAGGCCTGGGGCGCGCGGCCGACGCCGCTCAACATCGGCGAGCTCTACCTCGCGCTGTCGCAGGGCGCGGTCGACGGCCAGGAAAACCCGTTGCCGACGATCCAGAGCAACAAGTTCTTCGAGGTGCAGAAGCACCTGATCCTCACCGGCCACGTGATCACGCCGCGGCTCATCGTCGTCAACGAGCCGGCGTGGCAGTCGCTCGACACCAAGGCGCGCGAGGTGTTGAAGTCGGCGATTGCCGCGGCCGGCAAGGCGCAGGACGACGACATCCTCGGCCAGGAGAAGAAGCTCGTCGACACGTTCAGGAGCGGCGGCATGAACGTGATCGAGCCGGACGTCGAGAGCTTCCGCAAGCCCGTGCTCACGAGCCTGCCCGCGAAGTTCGAATCGAAATGGGGCAAGGGGCTCTGGGAACGCATCGCCGCCGCCTGATGCCGCCGGCCGCGCACGCGTCCTAGCGACCGCGTGGCCGTCACCGCGATGCCGATGCTGCGCACCCTCGTCGGCGCGCTCGACCGCGCCGCCGCATCCATCGCCTGCGCGCTGGTCGTGGCGCTGCTCGGCTGCGTCACGCTGGGCGTGGTTACGCGGGCCTTCGGCGCGCCGCTGATCTGGACCGACGAAGGCTCGCGTTTCCTGATGGTATGGCTCGCGGTGTTCGGCTGGGTGCTGGCGAGCCGCAAGCGCATCCACGTGCGCATCCGCTATTTCCAAGAGCTGCTGCCTGCCGCGTCGCGGCGTGGGCTGGAGGTGGCGTTCCAGCTCGCGGTGGTTTTGCTGGGCGCGCTGATCGCCGGATTCGGCGTCGCGCTCGTCGCGCGCAATCGCGACCTCGAGGCGACTTCGCTGCCGATTTCCATGGCATGGATGTACGCGCCGATGGTGCTCGCCGGCCTCGTTACCCTGCTGCAGGCGGCGCACGAGGTCGTCGAGGCACTGCGCGGGCGTGGACCCGCCGCGGCTTCCCGAACTGACGAGGCGGCAGTGGAATGAGCCACCTGATGCTGGAGATCGTCGGCGTCTGGCTGGCGGCGATCCTGCTTGGCCTGCCGCTGTACGCGTCGATGGGTCTCGCCGCATTCGCCTTCGTGCTGCTGGGCGGGCTCGCCGGATCGATCGTGCCGCAGAAGATGGCGCAGGCCATGAACTCGTTCCCGCTGGTCGCGGCGCCCCTGTTCATCCTGATGGGCAACATCCTCGGCGCCGCCAGGCTCACCGACCGCATCGTCGCGTTCGCCACGTCGATCGTCGGCTCGCTGCGCGGGGGCTATGCGCACGCCAGCATCCTGTCGAGCATGATCTTCGCCGGCATGGTGGGCTCGGCGGTTGCCGACGCCGCCGGCACCGGCGCGGTGGAAGTGCGCGCGATGAAGAAGGCCGGCTACCGCCCGGAAACGGCCGCCGCGATCAGTTCCGCAGCGGCGACGATCGGGCCGATCATCCCGCCCAGCCTGCCGATGGTGATCTACGGCGTCAGCGCCGACGCCTCGATCGGCAAGCTCTTCCTCGCCGGCGTGATTCCCGGCGCGCTGATGGGGCTTTCGTTGATGGCGATGGTCGCGATCATCGCGCCGCGCCAGGGCCTGCCGCGTCATTCGTTCGGCGGCCTGTGCGACGTATGGGTCGCCTTCAGGCGCGCCTTCTTTGCGCTGATGACCCCGGTGATCCTGCTGGGCGGCATGTTCAGCGGGCTGTTCACGCCGACCGAGGCCGCCGCAGTCGCCGACCTGTACGCGCTGTTCCTGGGCTTCGTCGTCTACCGCACGCTCTCGCTCGACGACCTGCCGCCGATCCTCGTCAACACCGCGGAAACGACCGGCATCGTCGCGGTGCTGGTGATGGCCGCCGGTGCGCTGGGCTGGTGCATGTCGATCTCGCGCATCCCGCAGGTGCTGGCGCCGTCGATGGTCGCGGCGATCCATAGCCCGCTGGCATTCCTGCTCGCGTCGAACTTCATCCTGCTCGTCATCGGCTGTTTCATGGAGACACTGGCGGCGCTGCTCATCCTGATCCCGATCCTGGTGCCGGCCGCCATCGGCTTCGGCATCGATCCCGTGCAATTCGGGCTGATCATGATCTTCAACCTCATCCTCGGCACGATCCACCCGCCGATCGGCGTCGTGCTGTTCGTCATGGCGCGCATTGCCGAGATCACGTTTGAACAGATTTCGCGCGCGATCATTCCGTGGCTGGTGCCGCTCCTGATCGTGTTGCTCGCGATCACCGTCTGGCCGCCGCTCACGCTGTGGCTGCCTCAGCTGTTGATGGGCAGCAAATAGCGGCCTCGCCGCGGTCGCGGATGGCGCGGCGGATCCGCATCCATCGGCGGCGGCGCGTGCTATGCTGAAAGCGCCATCCGGCAGCGCGCCCCGCCGCGCCGCGGATGCGCCACAGCATCCGCCCACGAAGGATTGCCCATGCCCATCCGCCTGCGTCGATTCGCCTGGTTCCTCGCGCTCGCCGTCTGCGCCGTCGCCGGCGCCCAAGCCCAAACGCTGCGCATCGGCCTCGCCGAGGATCCCGATGTGCTCGATCCGACGCTCGCGCGCACGTTCGTCGGCCGCATCGTGTTCGCCGCGATGTGCGACAAGCTGTTCGACATCAACGACAAGCTCGAGATCGTGCCGCAGCTCGCCACCAGTTACGCGTGGTCGGCGGACAACAAGGCGCTGACGATCAAGCTGCGCCCCGACGTCAAGTTCCACGATGGCGAGACGATGGATGCCGCGGCGGTCAAGTACAGTCTCGAGCGCCACAAGACGATGGCCGGCTCCAACCGCCGCGGCGAGCTCGCGCCCGTGGCGAGCGTCGACGTCGTCGATCCGCTGACAGTGCGGCTCAACCTGTCGGCGCCCTTCGCGCCGCTGCTCGCGCAGCTCGCCGATCGCGCCGGGATGATCGTCGCGCCCAAGGTCGCGCAGGCCGAGGGCGACAAGTTCGGCTCGAAGCCGTCGTGCGCCGGGCCGTTCCGCTTCGTCGAGCGCGTGGCGCAGGACCGCATCGTGCTCGAGCGATTTCCCGACTACTGGAACAAGGGCGCGATCCATTTCGACAAGATCGTGTACACGCCGATTCCCGACTCCACCGTGCGCCTCGCCAACCTGCGCTCGGGGCAGCTCGACTTCATCGAGCGCCTCGCCGCGTCGGACGTGCCGCAGGTGAAGGCCGACCCCAAGCTGCGCCTGTCGAAGATCACCGAGATCGGCTACCAGGGCATCACGATCAACGTCGGCAAGAGCGACCTCGCGCAGAAGAACGCGCTCGGCCGCGATCCGCGCGTGCGCGAGGCGTTCGAGCTGGCGCTCGATCGCGATGGCATCGTGCAGGTCGCCATGGATGGCGAGGCCGACCCCGGCAACCAGTGGGTGGCACCGAGCAATCCGTTCTACGCCAAAAACGTGCCGATCCCGGCGCGCAACGTCGAGCGCGCCAAGGCGCTGCTCAAGGAAGCGGGCATCGCCAATCCGGTGGTCACGCTGATGACGCCCACCACCGCCGATGCGCAGCGCGTCGCGCAGGTGGTGCAGGCGATGGAGCGCGACGCCGGCTTCGACGTCAAGATCCAGTCGACCGAGTTCTCGACGTCGCTCGACCTCGCCGATCGCGGCCAGTTCGACGCGTATGTGCTGGCCTGGAGCGGCCGCGCCGATCCCGACGGCAACATCTTCAGCTTCGACGCCTGCAAGCAGCCGCTCAACTACGCCGGCTATTGCAAGCCGGAAGTCGACGACCTGCTGAAGCAATCGCGCACGGCCGGCGACCTCGCCGCGCGCAAGAAGCTGTTCGGCGAGCTGGCGGCGATCGTGCTCAAGGACCGTCCGATCGTCTATCTCTACCATCGCCACTGGCTGTGGGCGTACACGAGCAAGCTCACAGGCCTGCGCACCAATCCCGACGGCCTCGTGCGCGTGCAGGACCTGCACTTCCAGTAGGCGAACGGCGCGCCGCCGCCCGGCGTCGCCCGCCGCGCGGCGGGCGTCCCCCGCCCGATGCTGACGTTCCTCGTCCGGCGCATCGCGCAGATCGTGCCGACGCTTTTCGCGGCGTCGATCCTGATCTTCGGCCTGCAGCAGCTGCTGCCCGGCGATCCGGCGATGATCCTCGCCGGTGAGGAGCGTGACCCGACGGTGATCGCGCATCTGCGCGAGACACTGCACCTCGACGAGCCGCTGCCCGTCCGCTACTACTATTGGCTGCGCGGCGTGCTGCACGGCGACCTCGGCGAGTCGCTGCGCACGCAGCAGCCGGTGCGCACGCTGATCGCGGAGAAGCTTCCGGTAACGCTTGAGCTCGCCTGCCTCGCGTTTCTCATCGCGGTCGCGATCGGCATTCCCGCCGGCGTGCTGTCCGCCGTGCGCCGCGGCAGCGCGTGGGACTACGGCGCCAATATCGTCGCGCTGTGGGGCATCTCCACCCCGAATTTCTGGCTCGGCATCATGCTGATCCTGCTGTTCTCGGTGACGCTCGGCTGGCTGCCGGCATCGGGCTACGTGAGCCCCTTCGAGAGCCTGCACGACAACCTGGCTTCCATGATCATGCCGGCCTTCGTGCTCGGCAACGCGATCGCGGCGGTGCTGATGCGTCACACGCGCAGCGCGATGCTGCAGGTGCTGTCCTCCGAGTACGTGCGCACTGCGCGCGCCAAGGGCGTGCCGGAGCGCAACGTGGTGCTGAAGCACGCGCTGCGCAATGCGCTGATTCCCATCATCACGCTCGGCGCGCTGGAATTCGGCACACTCATGTCCGGCGCCGTGCTCACCGAGCAGGTGTTCACCATTCCCGGCTTCGGCAAGATGATCGTCGATGCGGTGTTCAACCGCGATTACGCAGTGGTGCAGGGCGTGGTGCTGTTCACCGCCACCGCCTACATCCTGCTCAACCTCGTCGCCGACGTGCTGTACGCGGTGGCCAACCCGCGGATCCGCGTGCAATGAGCGCCATTCTCGCCGCGCCATCGAGGCCGCCGGCACCCGTGTCGGTGACGGCGACGCGTGCCACGGCGTGGCGGCGTCTCGTGCGCCGGCCGTCGGCGCTTCTCGGCATGATCGTGATCGCGGCGTTCGTCGCGATCGCGCTCGCGGCGCCGTGGGTGGCACCGTACGACCCGATCGCCACCAGCTTCTCCGCCGTGCGCAAGGCGCCGAATGCCGCGCATTGGCTCGGCACCGACGAGATCGGCCGCGACGTCCTCTCGCGCGTCGTCTACGGGGCGCGCGCGTCGCTGCTCGCCGGCGTGGTGTCGGTGCTGATCTCGTTGTCGATCGGCATCCCCACGGGGCTGCTCGCCGGGTATGCCGGCGGCGCCTCCGATCTCGTGATCTCGCGCATTACCGACGCGCTGCTGGCCTGCCCGTTCCTGATCCTGGCGATTGCGCTGGCGGCGTTCCTGGGTCCGAGCCTCACCAACGCGATGATCGCGATCGGCATTTCGGCCACGCCCGCGTTCATACGTCTGACGCGCGGCACGACGATCGCGGTCAAGGCCGAGGACTTCGTGCTCGCGGCGCGCGCGATCGGCAATCCGCCCTGGCGCGTCGCGCTGCGCCACGTGCTGCCGAACATCGTGCCACCGCTGCTCGTGCAGGCGACGCTCGCCATCGCCGCTGCGGTGATCGCCGAGGCGAGCCTGTCGTTCCTCGGCCTCGGCCAGCAGCCGCCGCAGCCAAGCTGGGGCAGCATGCTCAACACCGCCAAGAACTACATCGACAACGCGCCGTGGATGGCGATCTGGCCGGGACTTTCGATCTTCCTGCTCGTGCTGTCGTTCAACCTGGTGGGCGACGGCCTGCGCGACGCCCTGGACCCGCGTCACCTGTAGCGTTCACACGTTCGTCGCGCG
>DATBOK010000088.1:0-8100 GCA_036553845.1 Casimicrobiaceae bacterium | reverse complement strand
GACTCCGGCGGCGATGAGGACGCCGACGACGGCGCCGACGACAACGGCTTTGCTCATTGTTGCAAGATGTGTGGGTCGCTCAAAGGGTCGATTATGCGCCGGAGGCTTGCGCACCCGCAAACAGGAAACACCCATTGATAGAATACGTTACAACCTGCGATCGGAAGGAGACACTGCGCATGAATCGATTGTCGACCACGGCTGTGCTGGCCGCCGCCGCCCTGTTGGCGTGGACCGGCGCCGGGATCGCCGCCGACACGTTCCCGTCGCACCCCGTCAAGCTGGTCGTGCCGTTTCCGCCGGGCGGCTCGCTCGACATCGTGGGCCGCGAAATCGCGCAAAAGCTCGGCCACGCCTGGGGCCAGAGCGTGGTGGTCGAGAACAAGCCGGGCGCCGGCGGCAACATCGGCGCCGACTACGTCGCCAAGTCCGCGCCCGACGGCTACACGGTCGTCATGGGTGCGCTGTCGACGCATGCCGTCAACCCGACGCTCTACCCGCACATGCCGTACGACGCCGTGAAGGATTTCGCGCCGATCTCGATGATCGCCATCACGCCCAACGTGCTCGTCGTGTCGGCGCGATCGCCGTATCACTCGGTGCAGGATCTCGTGGCGGCGGCGAAAGCCAATCCGGGCAAGCTCGCGTTCGGCTCCGGCAGCATCGGCAGCGCGGGTCATCTCGCAGGCGAGCTGTTCAAGGCGGTCACGCATACCGACATCACGCATGTGCCCTACAAAGGGGCCGCTCCGGCGACGCAGGCATTGCTCGCCGGCGACACGCAGTTCATGTTCGACAACCTCGCCAACGCCATGGCACAGGTCAAGGGCGGCAGGGAGCGCGCGCTGGCGGTCACCACGGCGCAGCGCTCGGCGCTGGCGCCCGATCTGCCGACGATGGCCGAAGCCGGCCTCCCGGGCTTCGACATCTCGACCTGGTTCGGCCTGATGGCGCCCGCGGGCACGCCGAAGGACGTCATCGCACGCTGGAACGCGGACCTCGTGAAGATCCTGCGCACCCCGGACATGCGGGAGAAGCTCGCGCTGCAGGGCGCCGAGGCGGCGCCGATGACACCCGAGGCATTCGCCGCATTCATCGCGCGCGAGGTGCCGAAGTACGCGGCGATCATCAAGGCGTCGGGCGCCAAGGTCGACTGACGCGCATCGCGAATAGCATGCCGCGCGACGCGGGGTATTGACGCCGTTCACGCAAAGGCGGGAAGCTTCGCACGGACCAATGAGGGGGAACGCCATGAGCCGTCGATTCGTGATCGCGTTGTGCGCGTTGTGCGCCACGCTGGCCGTGCCCGGCTTCGCGCAGTCGCCCGCTTACCCGTCGCGTCCCGTGCGCATCGTCGTGCCGTTCCCCGCCGGCGGCACCACCGACCTGCTCGCGCGCGCCGTGGCGCAGCGCTTCGCCGAAGTGTTCGGCCAGCCGTTCATCGTCGACAACCGTCCCGGCGCCGGCGGCAACCTCGGCGCCGAGCTCGTCGCCCACAGCGCGCCTGACGGCTACACGCTGGTGATGGGCACCGTCGGCACGCACGCGATCAACCCGAGCCTCTACGCGAAGATGCCGTACGACCACGTCAAGGATTTCGCGCCGGTGTTCCTGGTCGCCGGCGTGCCGAACGTGCTCGAGGTGAACCCGGCGCTGCCGGTGCACACGGTCGCCGAACTGGTCGCCTATGCCAAGGCGCATCCGGACGCGCTCAACTTCGCGTCATCGGGGTCGGGCACGTCGATCCACCTGTCCGGCGAGCTCTTCAAGGTGATGGCAGGCGTGTCGATGCAGCACGTGCCGTACAAGGGAAGCGCGCCGGCGCTGCAGGATCTCGTCGGCGGCCAGGTGCAGCTGATGTTCGACAACCTGCCGTCGTCGCTCGCGCTCATCAAGGCCGGCAAGCTGCGGCCGATCGCAGTGACCAGCCTCACGCGCGCCGCGGCACTCCCCGACGTGCCGACGATCGCCGAGTCGGGCTATCCCGGCTTCGAGGCGTCGAGCTGGTTCGGCCTGCTCGCGCCGGCGGGCACGCCGGACGCGATCGTGACGAAGCTCAATGCCGAGGGCAATCGGTGGCTCGCGACGCCGGAGGCGAAGGAGAAGCTCCTCGCTCAGGGCGCGATCGCCGCCGGCGGCTCGCCCGCGGATTTCAAGCAGCACATCGCGGCGGAAACCGCGAAGTGGGCGAAGGTGGTCAAGCAGTCGGGCGCGAAAGTGGATTGAGTCCGTCGGGCGCGCGCCGGGCGCGGCCGCGCGTTCCGCCACCGCGAGCTTCACCGCCGGTCGCTCGCCGAGTCATGGCGGCAATCAGTCGCGGCGCAGCACCGCCCATGCGAAGGTTGCCCAGCCCGCCAACAACGCGAGGCCGCCGAACGGCGTGATCGCGCCGAGCCCGCGCACATCCGCGAGCACCAGCGCGTACAGGCTGCCGCTGAAGAGCACGATGCCGGCCGCGAACAGCCACGCGGCGAGGCGCAACACGCGTGCACGCGGCGCGCCACGCTGCATCAGGATGCCGACGGCGATCAGCGCGAGACCGTGCCACGCTTCGTAGCGCACCGCGGTGTGCCACGCGCCCATGCGCGCCGCGGTGAGCGTCGACTCGAGCGCATGCGCGCCGAAGGCGCCGGCGGCCACCGCGACGAACATCGCGATCGCGCCGGCGGCGAGTGCTGCGCGCCCGTCCATCGCCGTGGTCGTTTTCGTCTAGAATCGAAGTCGCGCGCAACCCTGGTGCGCACCGACCACGACGATACCACCATGACCATCGAACGCCGCCACGTCGGCAAGCGCCTGTCCGAGCTGGTGATCCATCGCGCCGCCGGGCTCGTCTACCTCGCCGGCCAGGTGGCCGATGACGGCCACGCCAACATCAACGGCCAGACGCAGCAGGTGCTGGCGAACATCGACCGTCTGCTCGCCGAGGCCGGCAGCGACAAGCGCCGGATCCTGTCGGCGACCATCTACCTGCCCGACATGGCCGATTTCCCGGCGATGAACGCGGTGTGGGAAGCGTGGGTGCCCCCCGGCGACACGCCGGCGCGCGCCACCGTTCAGGCGAAGCTCGCGAGCCCGGAATTCCGGATCGAGATCTCCGTCGTCGCGGCGCTGTAGCCCGCGATGGCCAACACCGATCCGGTGGCCGCCGCGGTGATCGCCGCGTCGTCGCGGCGCGACCTGAAGTCGACCAGCAGCGAGGCGCAGATGCCGGTCACGCGCGCGCTGTTCGACGACATCATGGTGCCGTGCTACGCCCCGGCGCCGTTCCTGCCGGTGCGCGGCGAAGGCTCGCGCGTGTGGGACCAGGACGGGCGCATGTACATCGACTTCGCCAGCGGCGTCGCGGTGTCGTCGCTCGGCCATTGCCATCCGGTGATGCTGCGCGCGCTCGACGAGCAGGCGCGCAGGATCTGGCACGTGTCGAACTGGTTCACCAACGAGCCGGCGCTGCGGCTGGCACAGCGCTTCGTCGACAACACGTTCGCCGAGCGCGCGTTCTTCTGCAATTCGGGCGCCGAGGCCAACGAGGCGGCGCTCAAGCTCGCGCGGCGCTATGCGCGCGACCGCCACGGCGACAAGCGCATCCGCGTGATCTCGGCGGTGAACGCATTCCACGGCCGCACGCTGATGACGGTCACCGCCGGCGGCCAGCCGAAATACTCGGCGGGCTTCGGCCCGAATCCCGAGGGCTTCACGCACATTCCGTACAACGACGTCGCCGCGCTCGAGGCCGAATTCGCGCGTGGCAGCGACGTCTGCGCGGTGCTGATGGAACCGATGCAGGGCGAGGGCGGCATGACGCCCGGCACGCCCGAGTTCCTGCAGGCGGCGCGGCGCCTGTGCACGGCGCACGGCGCGCTGCTGATCCTCGACGAGATCCAGAGCGGCATGGGCCGCACCGGCGCGCTGTTCTCGTACATGCAGAAGGGCATCGTCCCCGACATCCTGACCAGCGCCAAGGGATTGGGTGGCGGCTTCCCGATCGGCGCGATGGTGACGACCAGTGAAGTGGCATCGGTGTTCACGCCGGGCGTGCACGGCACGACGTATGGCGGCAATCCGCTCGCCTGCGCGGTCGCGGGCGCGGTGTTCGACGTCATCAACACCACCGAGGTGCTGGATGGCGTCAAGGCGCGCCACGCCCTCTTCATGGAGGGTCTCAAGGCGATCAACGCGCGCCGCCGCGTGTTCGGCGCGCTGCGCGGCGAAGGCGTGTGGATCGGCTGCGAGCTCGCCGAGCCCTGGCGCGGCAAATCGGGCGCCGTGATGGAAGCCGCCGGGCGCGCGGGCCTGTTGCTGCTGATGGCGGGACCCGACGTGCTGCGCCTCGCGCCGTCGCTCGTCATTTCGCTGGACGAGATCCTCGAAGGTCTGTCGCGGCTCGAAACCGCGCTCGACCGTGCGCTCGCCTGACGCGGCCGAGGGCTGAGCCGCGATGTTCGTCGTCCGTCCGATCGGCCGCGACGACCTGCCCGCCGTGTTCGCGCTTTCCGAGCGCACCGGCAGCGGCCTCACCACCCTGCCCGCCAACCGCGATCGCCTGGCGTCGCGAATCGAGCGCTCGCTGGCGTCGTTCGCGGGCACCGCATCGCGCGCCGAGGAGTGCTACATGTTCGTGCTGGCCGACACGAACCACGCCGAGCGCGTGGTCGGCATCAGCGCGATCGAGGCCGCAGTCGGCGTCGACGAGCCCTGGTACAACTATTACGTCAACACCCTGGTGCACGCGTCGCGCACGCTCGGCGTGTACACCGCGGTACCGACGCTGTTCCTCGCCAACGACCACACCGGGCAGACCGAGCTCTGCTCGCTGTTCCTCGACCACGGCTTCCGCCAGGCCAAGAACGGCCCGCTGATCGCCAAGAGCCGGTTGCTGTTCATCGCCGAGTTCGCCGAGCGCTTCGCGCCCAAGGTGATCGCCGAACTGCGCGGCCGGCTCGACGCCGACGGCCGCTCGCCATTCTGGGAAGGCCTCGGGCGCCACTTCTTCGCGATGGAATACTCGACCGCCGATTACCTGACCGGCATCGGCCAGAAGTCCTTCATCGCCGAGCTGATGCCGCGCCACCCGGTCTATGTCAACCTGCTGCCGGCGGATGCGCGCGACACGATCGGCGCCGTGCATGCCGACACGCTGCCGGCGCGCACGATGCTCGAGCAGGAAGGCTTCCGCTACGAGGGTTATGTCGACATCTTCGACGCGGGTCCCACCGTCGAGTGCTTCCGCGAGAACATCGACGCCGTGCGCCGCTCGCTGACGCCGTGGGTGACGATCGGCGAGGGCAATCCGCTCGCCGACAGCCTGACCGACGACGTCTTCTGGCTGGTGTCGAACCGCCGCTTCCGCGGCTTCCGCGCGATCGTGACGATGGCGCCACGGCGCATCGACCGCTTCCCGCTGCTGCCGCACGCGGCGATGGCGCTCGGCGTCGGCGAAGGCGATTCGGTGCGCGCGGTGCCGCTCGCGCCGGGCGATCGATGACCGAAGTCAATTTCGACGGGCTGCCTGGACCCACGCACAATTATTCCGGCCTCGCGCGCGGCAACTTAGCGTCCGAGCGCAACGCCGAGCTCGTCGCCAACCCGCGCGCCGCGGCGCTGCAGGGCATCGCCAAGATGCGGGCACTCGCCCGCCGCGGCTTCGCGCAGGCGGTGCTGCCGCCGCACGATCGCCCGCACGTGCCCGCGCTGCGCGCCCTCGGCTTCGCCGGCGACGACGCCGCGGTGATCCGCGCCGCCGCGCGGGACGCGCCGCGCCTGCTCGCCGCCTGCTCGTCCGCGTCGGCGATGTGGACCGCCAACGCGGCGACGGTCAGCGCGTCGGCCGACACCGCCGACGGCCGCGTGCATTTCACGCCGGCGAACCTCGTCGCGCATTTCCACCGCGCGCTGGAGGCGCCGGTGACGGCGCGGGTGCTGCGCGCGATCTTCGCCGACGCGGGGCATTTCCGGGTGCACGACCCCCTGCCGGCCGCGCCGCAGCTCGGCGACGAGGGCGCCGCCAACCACACGCGTTTCGGCGACGCCGCGCCCGGCACGACGCTGTTCGTCTATGGCCGCAGCGGGTTCGGCGAAGCTGGCCGCGAGCCGGCCCGCTATCTGGCGCGGCAGACGCGCGAGGCCTCCGAGGCGGTTGCCCGAAGCCATGGGCTGGCCGCAGCGCGCACCGTATTCGCGCAGCAGAATCCTGACGCCGTCGATCGCGGTGTGTTCCACAACGACGTGATCGCGGTCGGCAGCGGCAACGTGCTCTTGTGCCATGCCCGCGCCTGGACCGACCAGCCGGCGGTGCTCGCGCGCCTCGCCGCCGGCGTGCCCGATTTCATGCCGATCGTCGTCGACGACGCCGAGGTGAGCGTCGACGAGGCGGTGGCGACCTACCTGTTCAACAGCCAGCTGCTGCGGCGCGACGACGGTCGCTACCTTCTGGTCACCCCCGCCGAATGCCGCGAGAACGCGCGCACGCAGGCGTGGCTCGCGCGACTTGTCTTGCACAGCGGCCCCATCGCCGAGGTGCTGACGTTCGACTTGCGCCAAAGTATGCGCAACGGCGGCGGTCCCGCCTGCCTGCGGCTGCGCGTGCCGCTCACCGCCGTGGAGCGCGCGGCGATCACCGCGCGCGTGTTCGTCGACGACGCGCAGTGCGACGCGCTCGAGCAGGTGGTCGCGCGCCACTACCGTGACCGGCTCGCGCCCGCCGACCTCGCCGACCCGGCACTGCTCGACGAGTCACGCCGCGCGCTCGACGAGCTCTCTGCGCTCCTCGCGCTCGGCAGCGTTTACGATTTCCAGCGCTGACACACGCACCCGACGCGGGCACGCATCGTGCTCGCCATCCGGTGGCGCGCGCGCGAAAAAATGACGCCGCCGGTCGGGAATTTCTTTGACGTCGGCGGCGATGAGGTCTATTCTATTTCCGTCGCATCACTCTTCCACCACAACAGGACAGCGGTGGTATCGCCCGCCTGACGCGCGATCATCACTGCATCGCGACCGCTCTTGAGCGGATGGGGACCCGGTTGATCGGCCCCGCGAATTGCCGGACAGGACGCCGCACCGCGGCGAAATCAATGGGCAGCCAAAGCGAGCTGCCCTTTTTGTTGGTCGATTCGCGCGCGCGTCGGTTATCCGGCGTGATGCTCCGACGTCGCCGGCAGCTCGCGGTAGCGCCGCACCGGTGAAAACCACAGGGCCGTCGCGGCGAGCACGATGCCGGCGACCCCGACGCACCACAGCGTGGCGCGCAGGCCGATCGCCGTGGCGATCGCGCCGCCCGCCAGCGAGCCCACCGGCGCCGAGGCCACGGTGAGAAACCGCATCGTCGCCGTCATCCGCCCAAGCAGGCGGTCGGGCGTGATCGCCTGGCGCAGCGACAGGTAGGTGATGCCGTACAGCACGGCGCCGAAATCGAACACCAGCATCGCCAGTCCGAGCATGATCGTCGCCGCGGTGGGCGTGCCGCGCACCAGCGCGTAGCACTGCCAGCCGGCGGCGGAGAGCAGCAGCGCGCCGATGATCACGCGGCCGACACCGAAGCGCGCATTGAGCCGTTCGGCCGTGGCGGCGGCGAGCATGCAGCCCGCGCCGCCGAACATGAACACGAGGCCGATCGCGCCGGCGGACAACCCGAGCTCGCGCGTGGCGAACAGGATCAGCACAGCGATCTGCATGTGGTGCAGCAGCTGCCACGTGCCCGCCAGCACCGCCAGCGAGCGCAGCGTGCGGTTGTGCCAGACGAGGCGCAGGCCCTCCATGATTTCGTGGCCGATGCCCGGCGACGTCATGGCCTGCGACAAGTCCTGCGGCTCGCGCACGCCTTTCAGCATCCAGGCGGACGCGATGAACGACACCGCGTCGAGCGCGATCGCGAACGGCGCAGTGAGGAGCTGGATCAGCATGCCGGCGAGGCCGGGCCCGACCAGCGCCGCCGACGTTTCGCCGAGCGCGATCTTGGCATTGGCCTCGACCAGCCGCCGGCGCCCGGCGAGTTGCGCGAGGAGCACCTGGTACGCGGCGCCGCCGATGACGTTCTGCACGCCGCAGATGAAGCCGACGGCGAAGAGCTGGTGCATCGACAGCACGCCCGCCCACGCCGCC
>DATBOK010000016.1:0-41666 GCA_036553845.1 Casimicrobiaceae bacterium | reverse complement strand
AACCCTACGTCGTCGATTGGCGTGATCGCTATCATGGCGCGGCCTGCGCCGTCGTGCGGCCGGGGAACACCGCCGAAGTGGCAGCGGTCGTCGGTGCGTGTTCGGCCGCGAACGTCGCCCTCGTGCCGCAAGGCGGCAATACCGGCATGTGCGGCGCGGCGACACCCGACGCGACGGGCCGGCAAATCGTCCTGTCGCTCGCGCGCATGCGCAGCATCCGCGCGCTCGATCGCGCGAACGCGACGATCACGGTCGACGCCGGCGTGACGCTCGCATCCGTGCAGGAGGCGGCGCGCGAAGCGGGACTGCTGTTTCCGTTGTCGCTCGCCTCCGAGGGGAGCTGCACGGTCGGCGGCAATCTGTCGACGAACGCGGGTGGCACTGCGGTGTTGCGCTACGGGAACGCGCGCGACCTCGTGCTCGGCGCCGAGGTCGTCCTCGCCGATGGCCGGATATGGGATGGCCTGCGCGGGCTGCGCAAGGACAACACCGGCTATGACCTCAAGCAATGGTTCGTGGGCGCCGAGGGCACGCTCGGCATCATCACCGCCGCCGTGCTGAAGCTCTACCCGGCCGCGCGGTCGACGGCAACCGCATTCGTCGGGGTGCCGGGCGTGGCCTCCGCGGTGGCGCTCCTCGCCCATCTGCGTTCGGCGCTCGGCGACCGGCTGGAAGGCTTCGAGCTCATCTCGGCGCCCGCGCTGGCCATCTCGCGCAAGCATCACCCCGCCGCCGATCCCCTGCCGGGGATGCCGTGGTACGTGCTGGTGCAGGCGAGCGACAGCCAGGTTGGCGACGCGCTCGACCGGCAGGTGGAAGGCGCGCTCGCGTCCGCCGTCGCGCGCGAAGTCGCGGTCGACGCGAGCATCGCCAAGACGCTGGCGCAGGCCGACGCGATGTGGGCGCTGCGCGAGAACATCTCCGAGGCGCAGAGGCGCGAGGGCCCCAACATCAAGCACGACATCGCGCTGCCGGTGTCGTCGATTCCGGCGTTCCTGCAGGCCGCGGAGAAATCGCTGTCGCAGGTGCTGCCGGGCGTGCGGTTCGTGGTATTCGGCCACCTCGGCGACGGCAACCTGCACTACAATCTCGCCGCGCCCGCAGGTGTGGATGCCGCGCAATTCATGCACAACGCCCCCATTGCCAATCGCATCGTGCACGACCTCGTCGCCGGCTTCGGCGGCTCCATCTCGGCCGAGCACGGCATCGGCCAATTGAAGCGCGAGGAGCTCGCGCGCTACAAGTCGCCGCTCGAGCTCGCGCTGATGCGACGGCTCAAGGCCGCCCTCGACCCGCAGGACATCATGAATCCCGGCAAGGTGCTCGGCTGATGGGGAAGGTGATCTTCTGGCTGGTGCTGATCTTCGCGGCGCTGTTCGTGCTGCGGATCGCCAATGCCGCCAAGGCGCGCCGCCGCGGCAATGCGCAAGGCGCGCCCGCGCCGGGGGTGCCCATGGTGAAATGCCGCGATTGCGGGGTGTTCCTGCCACGCACCGACGCGGTGGCGGCGGGCAACGACTATCGTTGCCGCGACGGCTGCGGCAACCGCCGATGAAGCCTCCGGCGCCGCCATTGACGAAACCGGCCACCCCTGCGCATAACGCGAGTGTGGCCCAGTCGACCCCTGCGATCCCGCCGTTCGAGCCGCCGCCGATGCCGCTGTCGGTCGCGGACTCGAGCCGCCGCATTCTCTGGATCATCGCGCTCTATCGCGCCATCTGCGCAGCGGTGCTCCTCGGCATCGCGCTCCTCGTCGATCTCAATTCGATCCAGATCACCACGCCGAGCGTCTTCATCGCCGGCACCGCGCTGTATTTCGTGTTCGCGCTGATCGCGTTCTGGTGGGTGCAGTCCGACCGCGTGACGCCGTCGCTGTCGTTCGTGGCGTCGGGACTGCTCGCCGGCGATATCTTCTTCCTCGCGGTGATCATCGTCGCCGGCGGCAATGCCGTCGCGCCGGTGCCCATCGTGCTGTTCCCGCAGCTGGCGTCGAGCGGCTGGCTGCTGCGCACGCGTACGGCGTTCTTCCACGCGGCACTCGCCACGGTCGCTTTGCTCGGGCTGGACCTGTTCCGGGCACTCCAGGGGCAGATCGGCGGCGCGCAGCTGTTCCAGACGGGCCTCGTCGGCTTCGGCTACTTCGCCACGGTGGGCATCGCCATCGCGCTGGGCCGCTACACGAAGGCATCCGAGGACCTCGCCGCGCAGCGAGGCATCGACGTCGCCAATCTCGAGCAGGTGAACCGCCTGATCATCCAGGACATGCAGGACGGCGTGCTGGTCGTCGACCTGACCGGTGTCGTGCGCGGGCACAACGCGCAGGTGACTCGTCTGCTGGGTGGATTCGGGCGCATGCGCGGCGGCATGCGCCTCGCCGAGTTCAGCTCTGTGCTGCACGATTATTGGCGGCGCTTCCAGGACGACGCCGGCGAGACGCTGCCGGCGTTCAAGGTCGAAACCACGCAGCGGTTGTTGCGCGTTCGCCTGGTGCGCATCGGCTCCGGGCTCAACGGCGGCACGCTGATCTACCTCGAGGATCTTGGCCGCGCGCAAAGCGATGCGCAGCAGATGAAGCTCGCCGCGATGGGCCGGCTCACCGCATCGATCGCGCACGAGGTGCGCAATCCGCTGTCGGCGATCAACCAGGCGGCGCAGCTGCTCGAGGAGGACGGCTCGGTGGCACCGGAGGGCCAGCGCCTGCTGTCGATGATCCGCAACAATGCCAAGCGCATCGACCGCATCGTCGGCGAAGTGCTGCAGTTGAACCGCCGCGACCGCCAGCAGCCCGAGACCCTTTCGCTGCCCGAATTCGTCCACGGTCTGACCGACGAGATCATGCAGGCGGAGAACATGCCGCCGCAGACGGTGGCGATCCAGATTCCCGACGACCTCCTCGTCATTTTCGACCGCGGGCACCTCAACCAGATCCTGTGGAACCTCGTGCGCAATGCCTGGCAGCACTGCCAGAAGAAGGAAGGCAGCATCCGCATTGCCGGGCGCGCGGGGTACATGGGAGACGCCGTCATCTGCGAGCTGCAGGACGACGGCGCCGGCATACCCGCCGAGCTGCGCGGCCAGATCTTCGAGCCGTTCTTCACCACGCGGCCGGGTGGCACCGGCCTCGGGCTATACATCGCGCGCGAGCTCGCCGACGCCAACGGCGCCACGCTGGAGCTCCTGCCGAAGGGGCCGGGCGCGCACTTCCGCATCACATTGAGGCGTGCCCTGGCAGGCGCGCGATGAATCATCGCCGGCGTCAGTTGACGCATCGGTTAAGGGGATCGACATGAACCGCCGTATCCGTGGCCAACCGAGGATCCTCGTCGTCGACGACGAGCCCGATCTGCTCGAACTGCTCGAGCTCACGCTGTCGCGAATGGGGCTCGACACGACCCGGGCCGAATCGGTGGCCGAGGCGATCAAGCTGCTGGACAAGGAGCCGTTCGACCTCTGCCTGTCCGACATGCGGCTCCCCGACGGGGAGGGCCTGCGCGTCGTCGAGCACATCAACCAGCGCGGCCTGGACGTCCCGGTCGCCGTGATCACCGCTTACGGCTCGGCGGAGAACGCGGTCGCCGCGCTCAAGGCCGGCGCGTTCGACTATCTCGCCAAGCCGGTCGCGCTCGAGCAACTGCGCGCGCTGGTCAAGCAGGCCCTCAAGGTCCCGGACAAGACGCAGGCGCCGGCATCGTACCGGCTGCTCGGCGAATCGGCGGCCATCCAGCAGGTACGGGGCATGATCGATCGCCTGGCGAAGAACCAGGCGCCCGTGTTCATCAACGGCGAATCCGGATCCGGCAAGGAGCTCGCCGCGCGCATGATCCACCTTGGCGGACCGCGCGCCGACTTGCCGTTCATCGCGGTGAATTGCGGTGCGATTCCCGAGAACCTGATGGAGAGCGAATTCTTCGGCTACAAGAAAGGCGCGTTCACCGGCGCCGAAGCCGATCGCGACGGCTTCTTCCAGGCGGCCAACGGCGGCACGCTGTTCCTCGATGAAGTCGCCGACCTGCCTCTGCCGATGCAAGTGAAGCTCCTGCGCGCGATCCAGGAAAAGAAGGTGCGCAAGGTCGGCTCGACGCAGGAAGAACCTGTCGACGTGCGCCTCATCAGCGCCACGCACAAGAAGCTCGGCACGCTGGTCGAGAATGGCGAGTTCCGACAGGACCTGTACTACCGGCTTCACGTCATCGAGCTCGTCATGCCGCCGCTGCGCGAGATGGGCGAGGACATTCCGGTGATCGCCAACACGATCCTCAATCGCCTCGCCCGCGGCCAGCAGGCATCGCTCGAGCCCGATGCGGTGTCCGCGCTCAATGCCTATCCGTTCCCCGGCAACGTGCGCGAGCTCGAGAACATCCTCGAGCGGGGCCTGTCGCTCGCCGCCGATCCTGCGCACATCACCGCCGGCGACCTGCATCTCACCCCGCCGATCGAGGAATCCGATGTGTCGGTCCCGCCCGGCGAGAAGTGGCCCCTGCAGGACTACCTGGATCGCGTCGAGCGCGCGGCCATCAACGAGGCGCTCGAAAAGACCCGCTTCAACCGCACCGCCGCCGCCAAGCTGCTGGGCATCACTTTCCGCGCCATGCGCTACCGGATGGAGAGGCTCGGCATCAAGTGACCGACGCCGTCCGCTGCTGATGGCGGCAGCGCGCCCGCGGTTGCGCATCGACGCGGATGGCATCGCGTATCCAGCGGCGCAGGTGGCCTCGCCCAACTGCGACGCGCGGCCGCCCGACACCATTGTCACGCTGATCGTCGTGCATGGCATCTCGCTGCCGCCCGGCGTTTTCGGTGGCGACGCCATCGAGCGGCTATTCACCAACACGCTCGACCCGGCGGCGAATCCGGCGTTCGCCGAAGTCGCTGACCTGCGAGTGTCGTCGCATTTCCTGATCCGTCGCGATGGCGCGCTGCTGCAGTTCGTGGCGTGCACGGAGCGTGCCTGGCACGCCGGCGCCTCGTCGTGGCGCGGCCGACATCGCTGCAACGATTTCTCGATCGGCATCGAGCTCGAAGGCACCGACACGCTGCCGTATGCGACGGACCAGTACCGGATGCTCGGTCGTCTCGCCAGGGCATTGCGGCGGCGATATCCGATCGCCGACATCGTCGGGCACTCCGACATCGCGCCGGGCCGCAAGACCGATCCGGGCGCCGCGTTCGACTGGCCACGGCTGCGCCGCCTCCTCGCGCGGCGCGCCGGGCGCTAGCAACGTCTGCGGGCCATCCGGCGCGTCCGGACGCGCGACGCGCGCAGTTCAGAGACGCCGGACGGTCACCGGCCGGCGGCGCCCAAGGCTCTGATACAATGGCAGGTTATGCAGCTTTTGGCCGACTTTTTCCCGCTGATCCTGTTCTTCGCGGCGTACAAATGGCAGGGCATCTTCGCCGCCACGGGCGTCGCGATCGCAGCCTCCATCGTGCAGATCCTGTGGTTTTACTGGAAGCGCAAGCTCACCGCGGTGCACTGGCTGTCGTTCGGGATCATCGTCGTGTTCGGCGGTGCCACGCTGCTCCTGCACGACGAGACGTTCATCAAGTGGAAGCCCACGGTCCTGTACTGGGCTTTTGCCCTGATTCTCGCGGGGGGCAAGGTCGCGTTCCGGCGCGATCTCATCGCCGGCGTGCTGCGCGGCTTCGAGCTGCCGGCCGCGGCATGGACGCGGGTGACCTGGGGCTGGGCCGCGTTCCTCGCCGCCATGGGTGCCCTCAATCTGTGGGTCGCGTACAACTATCCGACCGCGACCTGGGTCAATTTCAAGGTCTGGGGCGCCACCGGCCTCTGCCTGCTGTTCGCCGTCGTGCAGGCGCTGTTCCTCGCCCGCCACGTCAGCGACTCGGAGGCGTCGCAGAACTGATGGACGTTGCCGCCACCTTGCGCTCGCGGCTCGCGCCGCTCGAGCCCACGCGCCTCGAGCTTTCGGACGACAGCGAGAGCCACCGCGGCCACCCGGGCGCCGCCTCCGGCGCCGGGCACTTTTCGCTTGTCATCGTGTCACAGCAGTTCGTCGGCCAGAGCCGCCTTGAGCGCCAGCGTGCGGTCATGCAACGCGTCGCCGACCTGATGCCGCACCCCCTTCATGCGCTCGCCGTCAAGGCGTACGCACCCGAAGAATTCATCCCGTCTTAAAGGAAAACTCGCATGAATTTTGAACGATTCGCGCTCGCCGCCATGCTCGTGGTGGTCGCGGCCACCGCCCAGGCGCAAACGCCCGCCCCCAAGGCCGCCGCACCCGCGGCCACCGCACCGGCTGCGCCGGCCGCGGCGCCTGCCGGCAAGACGCTCTATCCGCAGTCGCAGTACGACCTCCTGCTCAAGGAACGCCTCGCGCAGGGCACGCCCGATTCCGCCGAGCTGCGCAATGCAGTGCGCGAGGAGCTCAACACGCGCGAGCTGCTCGCGCGCGAAGCGAAGAAGAAGGGCCTCGACAAGAACGCGGACGTCAAGACGCAGATGGACCTCGCGTCGCAGACGGTGCTGGTGCGTGCCTATGTCACCGACTGGGTGAAGAACAATCCGATCCCGGAGGCCGACCTGCGCAAGGAATATGACGGCATCAAGGCGCAGATAGGCGACAAGGAGTACAAGGTCTCGCACATCCTGGTCGACAAGGAGGACGAGGCCAAGGAAGTGATCGCCGACCTGCAGAAGGGACAGAAATTCGCGGACCTCGCCAAGGCGCACTCGAAGGATCCGGGCTCGAAGGACAAGGGCGGCGACCTCGACTGGAATGCACCTGCCAACTTCGTCAAGCCCTTTGCCGACGCCATCATCGCCACGCCGAAGGGCAAGTTCACGCCGACGCCGGTGCAGACGCAGTTCGGCTGGCACGTCATCTACGTCGAGGACGTGCGCCCGGCCAAGGTGCCGTCGTTTGACGAGGTGAAGCCGCAGCTCGTTCAGCGCATGCAGCCGCAGTACCTCGACAAGTATTTCAAGGAGCTGCGCGCCAAGAACGGCGTCTGACGCGCCGCGACTCCCGGGAAAACGCCGTAGCGATACGGCGTTTTTTTTGGCGGCCGCCGCCGTGCAACGCCGACGCCCTGGCCCCGACCGCGGCCGGCGCAAGCGAGCGAGGTTCGATGGTATCTTCGCGGACTGTCGCAGGCGCTACCGGGAGGACACGCCGATGGGTTGGGTAAGGAGCCCGAAGGATTTCTGGTCGGGCGTGCTGTTCGTCACGTTCGGCATCATCGCGATCGCCGTCAGCGGCGGTTACCACATGGGCTCTGCAGCGCGCATGGGGCCGGGGTATTTCCCGCGGGGTCTCGGCTGGCTGCTCGTCATCCTCGGCGCCGTCGTCGCCGCGCGCGGCGTGCGCGTCACGGGGTCGCCGCTCGCGGCGTTCAAGGCGCGGCCGATCGTTTTCGTGCTCGGCACGGTGGTGGTGTTCGGGCTGGCGATCCCCTACAGCGGCGTCGTGCTCGGCACCGTGCTGCTGATCTTCGTCACGAGCATCGCCAGCCACGAATTCCGCTGGCGTGAAGCGCTCGCCAGCGGCATCCTGCTCGCCTGCGCCGCTGTCCTGGTGTTCATCATCGGCCTGAAGCTGCAGCTGCCCGTCTGGCCCTGGCCCTGGAATCGATAGCGGCCCGATCATGGACGTACTCGCGCACCTCGCCACCGGCTTCGGCGTCGCCTTGACGCCGATCAACCTGCTCTACGCGCTGATCGGCGTGCTGCTCGGTACGCTAATCGGCGTGCTGCCGGGCATCGGTCCGGTGGCGACGATCGCCATGCTGCTGCCGACGACCTACGCGCTGCCACCCGTCTCGGCGTTGATCATGCTCGCCGGCATCTATTACGGCGCGCAGTACGGTGGCTCGACCACTGCCATCCTGGTGAACATGCCGGGCGAGACCTCGTCGGTCGTGACCTGCCTCGACGGGCACCAGATGGCGCTGCGCGGTCAGGCCGGCGCGGCGCTCGCCACCGCCGCGCTGGGCTCGTTCTTCGCCGGGTGCGTTGCCACGGTGTTCGTCGCCGCGTTCTCGCCGCCGCTCTCCGAGTTCGCGCTGAAGTTCGGTCCCGCTGAGTATTTCTCGCTGATGGTGCTGGGCCTGATCGGTGCCGTCATCCTCGCCAGCGGGTCGTTGGTGAAGGCCATCGCGATGATCGTCCTCGGCCTCGTGCTTGGCATCGTCGGCACCGACGTCAACTCCGGCGCGCAGCGCTTCGTGTTCGGCGTTCCCGAGTTGGTCGACGGCATCGGCATCGTCGGCGTGGCGATGGGGTTGTTCGGCTTCGCCGAAATCGTGAGCAATCTCGAGCACAAGGAGCACCGTGGCATCGTCGGCGGCGGCAAGGTCAGCGGCCTGTGGCTGACCAAGGCGCAGTTGCGCGCGGCGTGGCCCGCGGTCGTGCGCGGCACCGGCCTCGGCTCCATCCTCGGCCTCCTGCCCGGCGGCGGCGCGATGCTGTCGTCGTTCGCGTCGTACACGCTCGAGAAGAAGATCGCCAAGGACCCGTCCCAATTCGGCATGGGCGCGATCCAGGGTGTCGCCGGGCCCGAGTCGGCGAACAATGCCGGCGCACAGTCTTCGTTCATTCCGCTGCTGACGCTCGGCATTCCGGAGAACGCCGTGATGGCGATGATGGTCGGCGCGATGACCATCCACAACATCCAGCCGGGACCGCAGGTGGTGACCAGCAATCCCGACCTTTTCTGGGGCTTGATCGCGTCGATGTGGATCGGCAACGCGATGCTCGTAGTGCTCAACCTGCCGATGATCGGCCTGTGGATCAAGCTGCTGACGGTGCCCTACCGGCTCCTGTATCCGGCCATCCTCCTCTTCTGCGCAATCGGCGTGTACAGTGTCAACAACACCTCGATGGACATCACGATCACGGCCGTGTTCGGCCTGCTCGGCGTGTTGTTCGTCAAGCTCGAATGCGAGCTCGCGCCGCTGCTGCTCGGCTTCGTGCTGGGGCCGATGATGGAAGAGAACCTGCGGCGGGCGCTGCTGCTTTCGCGCGGCGACCCGCTGGTTTTCCTGCAGCGACCCATTTCGGCGGTTATGCTGGCGGGCGTCGTGATCCTGCTCGTCGTCATGGCGCTTCCCAGCATCCGCAGGACGCGCGAGCAGGCGTTCCAGGAAGAGACTGCGTGATGACTTCGGCATTGCCTCACCTCCCCGCCTTCGACTGGCAGCAGCCCTACCCGTCGCGACGCACGCCGGTGCTCGCGGCGAATGCCGTGGCCACGTCGCATACGCTCGCCGCGCAGGCCGGCATCGCGATGCTCGCCAGCGGTGGCAACGCGGTCGACGCGGCGATCGCCGCCGCCGTCACGCTGACGGTCGTGGAGCCGTGCTCCAACGGCGCCGGCTCCGACTTGTTCGCCCTTGTCTGGGACGGCGCCGAGCTCGCCGGTCTCAACGCTTCGGGCCGCGCGCCGGCGGGCTGGTCGCCCGCGCATTTCGGCGGCGCATCGGCGATCGGGCCGCGGGGCTGGAGTGCCGTGACCATCCCCGGTGCCGTGTCGGGGTGGGTCGCGCTTTCCCGGCGCTATGGCAAGTTGCCCTTCGCCGATCTCTTCGAGCCGGCGATCCGCTATGCGCGCGACGGCTTCCTCGTCACGCCGACCGTCGCCGGGTATTGGAAGCGCGCAGAGGCGCTGTTGCCGCGCGACCTCGGATTCGCCGAACACTTCCTGCCGCACGGGCGCGCGCCGCGCGCTGGCGAGCGCTTCGCGAATCCGGCGCTCGCCGATTCGCTGGAAAAGATCGCCGCCACCGATGGCGACGCGTTCTATCGCGGCGAGCTCGCGCAGGCGATGGTGCGCCACGCGCACGCGCACGGCGAAGTGCACGCGCTCGCCGACTTCGCCCAGCACACGGCGGACTGGGTGACTCCGCTCGCGTTGAACTACCGTGGCTTCGACGTGCACGAGATTCCGCCCAATGGCCAGGGCGTGGCGGCGCTCGCCGCGCTCGGCATCCTCGGGCATTTCGACATGGCGGCGCTCGCCGTCGACGGCGTGGCGAGCCAGCACCTGCAGATCGAGGCGATGAAGCTCGCGTTCGCCGACGCGTATCGCTACGTCGCCGATCCGCGCGCGATGGCGTTCGATGCAGCGCGGCTCATCGATCCTGGCTATCTCGCGTTGCGTGCGAAGCTGATCGATCCCGCGCGCGCGCAAAACTTCGGCCCGGGCGAGATTCCCGTCGGCGGCACCGTCTACCTCGCGGCAGCCGACGCGCACGGCATGATGGTGTCGCTGATCCAGTCCAACTACATGGGTTTCGGCTCGGGCGTCGTCGTACCCGGCACCGGCTTGAGCCTGCAGAACCGCGGCGCCGGCTTTTCGCTCGTTCCCGGCCATCCGAACGTGGTCGCCGGCGGCAAGCGGCCGTACCACACGATCATTCCGGGGTTCGTGACGCGCGACGGCGCGCCGGTCGCCGCGTTCGGCGTGATGGGAGGGCCGATCCAGCCGCCCGGCCACGTGCAGACGCTGGTGCGTCTCATCGACCATGGCATGAATCCGCAGGCCATTCTCGACGCACCGCGCTGGAAGATCGATGGCGCATCGATCGATGTCGAGGCGAGCGCCGCACCCGCGCTGCGCGACGGCCTCGAAGCGCTGGGGCACCGCATCGAGGATTCGATCGACAGCTACATGGACTTCGGCGCCGGCCAATTCATCGTGCGCTGCGAAGGCGGCTACGCCTGCGGCTCCGATCCGCGGCGCGACGGCCAGGCGGCAGGCTTCTAGCCGCTGGCCGGCGCGCTACGGCGACTTCGACACCTCGACTCGCCGTGCCTCGGCGTCACCGCCGCTGCCGGTGAAATTAGCCGGCGGTTTCATGTTGATCGACCCCGCAGCGACACCGTCGGCCTGCAGCGCGTCGCGCACCGCGAGCGCGCGGGTTTTCGCGATCTCGGCGTTCTGCGCGGGATCGCCGCTCGAATCGGCGTAGCCCGTGATGTCAACCTTGCCGCCGCCCTTCTTGACGAGGTCGGCGATCGCGGCCACGACGGCGTTGCCGTCATCCGACAGCGTCGCCTTGCCGACATCGAAGTAGACCTTGGCCGGGAGCGCGGTTGGCAGGTTGGATGCGGGAGCGGGCGCCGGTGCCATTGCCGCCGGCGGCGGCGCAGGCGAAGTCGCCGGTTTTTCCCCGCCCATCCAGCGCACAAGCAGGAACAGGACGACGACCGCCGCGACGATCCAGGGCCACCAGCGCCCGACCCACGTGCCGGCCGCGCTCCCTGTGGTCTCGGCCATGGCGCCGGCGCGCAAGCCGGCGGGCGTCGCGATATCGGCCGCCGCGGCGGCCTTGGCAGACACGCCGGAAAGCATCGACGCCGGACTGCCGAAGCCGAGTGCCCCCGTCAGCCGGTCATCCAGCGCCCCTTGCAGAAAGGGACCCTGCTCGCCGAGCAGCGATGCCAAGCCGGCGGCGTCACTGCCCGCGGACCCTGACACGCGCTTGATCACCGCGAGCACGATCGGCGCCGCCAGGGCAATGAGGTTGGTCGCCGACTGCGGACTGCGCATGCCCGACATCGACGACAGCGCGCCGGCGAGCGCGCTCGCCTTGTCACCGAAGAGCGACGAGACGATGCCGGCGCCGCTCGCCATCATGGACGACGCCGTCGCCGCGCCGCCGCTAAACATGCCACCGAGATTCGACAACGTCGATGTGTCGACCGCGGGATTGTCGAGCATGGCCATCACCGCCTGAGGTCCCGACGGCGAAGCCGACTTGCGGACGATGCCGGCAAGCAGCACCGGCACCACCGATCCGAGCGCGCTGCCCGTGGCGACACCGGATTCGCCGAGGAGACCGCCCGCCATGTCCGCGAAATTGGACGGGATCGCCTGCCTGACGAGTTCGAGCAGATTGGTGGCCATGGTTCCTCCGCGAAAAGGAATGAACGCAGCCATGAGCGGCGGTGCCGCCTCCATCGCGAGGCCGCATGGCGCGATTCACCCTGCTCCAATCCGGCGACGACGTCCACGACGGTGGCGCAACGCGTTGACAGCCGTCGCGCGCGGCGGCGACGGTTTCAGCGAGTGCGCATCGCCTTGAGCGTCGACAGCGGCAGCAGACCGGCGACGTCGATGCGTCGCCGGTCGGGCTCGACCGCGGCCAGCGGCGCGGTCGCGCGCATCGTCGCCGCCGAGCGTCGCGCGAGCTCCTGATAACTCTGCGTGCCCTCGACTTTCCACTCGAGTTCCTGCGTGGTGAGCTCGCGCACGACACGCGCGGGCACGCCGGCGACCAGCGTGCGCGGCGGGACCTCGAAGCCCGCCTTGACGAACGCCATCGCGGCGACGATCGCCGACTCGCCGACGATCGCATTGTCGTTGATCACCGCGTTCATGCCGACGAGCGCGTTGCGCCGCACGACGCAGCCATGCAACACCGCGCCGTGTCCGATATGGCCGTCCTCCGCAACGATGGTGTCGGTGCCCGGGAAGCCGTGCATCACGCAGGTGTCCTGGAGGTTGGCGCCGGCACGCACGTCGATTCGCCCGAAGTCGCCGCGCAGGCAGGCGCAGGGGCCGATGTAGCAACCCGGGCCGACGATGACGTCGCCGATCAGCACCGCGGAGGGATGCACGTAGGCGGCAGGATCGACCACCGGGGTCACGCCATCGATCGCATACACGGTCAGGGACGTCATCGGTCCTCCTCGATTGCCGTCAGCCGAGCGCCACGCGCGCATTGCGGAACATCCGCAGCCACGGCGAGGCCTCGCCCCATGCGTGGGGGTGCCAGGACATCTGCACGCTGCGAAACACGCGCTCCGGATGCGGCATCAGGATCGTGAAGCGGCCGTCGGCGGTCGTGAGGCCGGTGATGCCGTCCGGCGTGCCATTGGGATTGTGCGGATAGCGTTCGGTCGGCACGCCGTGCGAATCCACGTAGCGCAACGCCACGTGCGGCAGCGCCGCCGCGTGCTGCGCCGCGTCGTCGAACTGCGCGCGACCCTCGCCGTGCGCAACTGCGACAGGAATGCGGCTGCCTTCCATTCCGCGCAGGAACAGCGAGGCGCTGGCGACGACTTCGACGCTCACCAGGCGCGCCTCGAACTGCTCCGAGGCGTTGCGCACGAACAGCGGCCAGTGCGCGGCGCCGGGCACGAGCGCGCGCAAGTTGCCCATCATCTGGCAGCCGTTGCAGATGCCGATGGCGAAGACATCGGGCCGCGCGAAGAATCGTGCGAATTCGTCGCGGGTGCGCGCAACGTGCAGGATGGACTTCGCCCATCCGGCGCCGCCGCCCAGCACGTCGCCGTAGGAAAATCCGCCGCCGGCGGCGAAGCCCTTGAATTCGCCGAGCGCACGCCGCCCGGCCGCGAGATCGGTCATGTGCACGTCGTAGGCATCGAAGCCGGCGCGGTCGAACGCCGCGGCGAGCTCGGTGTGGCCATTGACGCCTTCCTCGCGCAGGATCGCCACCTTCGGCCGTGCGCCGCGCGCGATGAAGGGCGCCGCGACGTCGTGCGCGGGGTCGAACGTCAGCGCGGTGGCGATGCCACGGTCGCCAGCGTCGTCGAGACGCGCCCATTCGTCGTCCGCGCATCGGGGATTGTCGCGCAACCGCTGCATCGCGTGGGTCGTGGCCGACCAAAGCTTATGCAGTTCCCCGCGGCCGACATCGACCAGCCGTTGGACACCGCGACGCACCACGATGCGGTCGCCAACGCTGGGTCGCGCGGCGATGCGCGCGCCAAGACCCGCACGCCGCGCCTCGTCCATTACGCCATCGGCATCGTCGGCGCGCACCTGCACGACGGCGCCGAGCTCTTCGGCGAAGAGCGCACCGAAGACGTCGCTGCCGTCGACTTCGATGTCGAGGCCGCAGTGCGACGCGAATGCCATTTCGAGCAGGCTGACGACGAGCCCGCCGTCGCCGATGTCGTGATACGCGAGCAGCCGCCCGTGCGTCGCCAGCGCGCGCACCAGCGCGAAGAACGCCGCCAGCCGCGCCGGATCGTCGACGTCGGGCGCGTCGTCGCCGAGCTGCTTGTGCACCTGAGCGAGCGCCGAACCGCCGAGGCGGCGCCGGCCACCCGCGATATCGAGATGCAAGAGGCAGGTCTCGCCGGCGTCGTCGCGCAACAGCGGCGTCAGGCAAGCGCGCGCGTCGACCGACGGCGCGAAGGCCGAGACCACGAGCGAGACCGGCGCCGTCACCGCGTGCTCGCCGCCTTCATCGCGCCACGTGGTGCGCATCGACATCGAGTCCTTGCCGACCGGAATGCTGACGCCGAGCGCGATCGCGAGGTCGCGCACGGCGCGCACCGTGTCGAACAGCGCGGCGTCCTCGCCGGGATGCCCGGCTGCTGCCATCCAGTTCGCCGACAGCTTGACGTCGCCGAGGTGCGCGATGGCGGCGGCGGCGATGTTGGTGATCGCCTCGCCCACGGCGATGCGTCCCGATGCCGCGGGATCGATCAGTGCCAGCGGCGTGCGCTCGCCGATCGCCATCGCCTCGCCGGCATAGCCGTCGAAATCCACCAGCGTCACCGCGCAATCGGCGACGGGCACCTGCCACGGTCCGACCATCGGGTCGCGCGCGCAGAGGCCGCCGACGGTGCGATCGCCGATCGTCACGAGGAACGTCTTGTCGGCGACGGCCGGCAACTGCAGCACGCGGCGAAGCGCATGATCGAGGTCGATGCCGTCGAGCTCGAGCGGCGGCAGCGCGCGCGACAGGCGTCGCGCATCACGCAGCATCTTCGGCGGCTTGCCGAGAATCACGTCGAGCGGCACGTCGACCGGCCGGTCGTGGAAATGGGCATCGGCAACCACCAGCCGGCCGTCGGCAAGGGCGCGGCCGACGACTGCGAAGGGGCAGCGCTCGCGCTCGCAGATCGCGGCGAAACCGGCAAGGTCGTCGGGCGCGATCGCCAGCACGTAGCGTTCCTGCGCCTCGTTGCACCAGATTTCGCGCGGCGTCATGCCTGGCTCCTCGGAAGGCACGGCGCGCAGCTCGAACGCGCCGCCGACACCGCCGCCGTGCGCCAGCTCCGGCAGCGCGTTGGACAGGCCACCGGCGCCGACGTCGTGGATCGACAGGATGGGATTGCGCGCGCCCTGCTGCCAGCACGCGTTGATCACCTCCTGTGCGCGGCGCTGCATCTCCGCGTTGTCACGCTGCACAGAGTCGAAGTCCAGGTCCGCGGTGTTGGCGCCGGACGCCATCGACGACGCCGCGCCGCCGCCCATGCCGATCAGGAGACCCGGGCCGCCGATCTGGATGAACAGCGATCCTTCCACCAGCGGACGCTTGTGCGCGTGCTCGGCGCGAATGTTGCCGACACCGCCGGCGATCATGATCGGCTTGTGGTAGCCGCGCCACTCTCGCTTCTCGCGGCCATCCTCGCCGAAGCGCAGCTCGTGCTCGTAGGTGCGAAAGTAGCCGGCGAGGTTTGGCCGGCCAAACTCGTTGTTGAATGATGCCGCGCCGATGGGACCTTCCTGCATGATGGTGAACGCGGAAGCGATGCGCGACGGCGAGCCGCAGGTCGTCTCCCACGGCTGCGGCAGCGTCGGGATGCACAAGTGCGAGACCGTGTAGCCCACCAGTCCCGCCTTCGGCTTGGCGCCGATCCCCGTGGCGCCCTCGTCGCGGATCTCGCCGCCGGACCCGGTCGCCGCTCCCGGAAACGGCGCGATCGCCGTCGGATGGTTGTGGGTCTCGACCTTCATCAGGATGTGCGTCTGCTCGCGCGAGGCGCGGTAGCGGCCGTCGGCATGCGCATGGAAGCGCGCCGCGACATGGCCTTCGATGACCGACGAATTGTCCGAGTAGGCGACGACCGTGCCGGCGGGATGCGCGGCGTGCGTGTCGCGGATCATCGCGAACAGGCTGCTGTCCTGCGCCGCGCCGTCGATCGTCCACTGCGCGTTGAAGATCTTGTGCCGGCAATGCTCGGAATTCGCCTGCGCGAACATCGTGAGCTCGACGTCGGTGGGATCGCGCCCCAGCGCGCGGAAGCTGGTATCGAGGTAGTCGATCTCGTCGCCGGCGAGCGCGAGCCCGAGATCGCGGTTGGCGCGCTCCAGTGCGTCACGCCCGTCGCGCAGCAACGGGATCGTGGCCAGCGGGCGCGGCATGACGTGCGCGAACAAGGCAGCCGCCGAATCCACGTCGGTGAGCACGGCTTGCGTCATCCGGTCGTGGATCAGAGGCGCGAGAGTCTCGAGATCCGCCGCGGCGGGAGCACCACGCGCGCCCTCGACGTGAAACGCGACGCCGCGCTCGACGCGGCGCACCGCGTCGAGGCCGCAGTGACGAACGATGTCCGTCGCCTTCGACGACCAGGGCGAGATCGTGCCGGGGCGCGGCACGACGAGGAGCAGCGCGCCGCGCTCGGGCGCAGGCGCGCCGGCCGGGCCGTAGGTGAGGAGCTGCTCGAGCACCGCCAGCTCGCCCGCCGAAAGCGCGCGCTCGACTTCGGCGAAATGCCGATACGTCGCGGTGATGGCGCGCACTCCTTGGCCCGGGCGGCGATGCGCGAGGCCGGCCAGCAGCTTGTCGATCCGGAACGGCGAGAGGGCCGGGCGGCCCGTGAGCGAGAGGATTTCTGCCATCGCGTGGGTGGCGCAAACCCGAATTATAGCGTTCGCCGACTGCTACGACTTGCCGTACACCTCGTTCAACTGCTGCGACACGCGCACGAACGTCGTGCGCTTCGACAATTCGCGCAGTCGCCGCGCGCCGACGTACGTGCAGGCCGAGCGCACGCCGCCGAGGATTTCCTGCAGCGTGTCGGCCACCGGCCCGCGATCGGGCAGCCACACTTCCTTGCCTTCGGGCGCGCGGTACTTGGCCACGCCGCCGGCATGCTTGTCCATGGCCGCCTTGCTGCTCATGCCGTAGAAGCGCCGGACCATCCTGCCGTCACGCTCGACGCGCTCGCCGCCCGACTCGTCGTGGCCGGCCAGCATCCCGCCCAGCATGACGAAATCGGCGCCGCCGCCGAACGCCTTGGCGATGTCCCCGGGTGTCGCGCAGCCGCCGTCGGCGCAGATGTGGCCCTCGAGGCCATGGGCGGCATCGGCGCATTCGATGATCGCCGACAGCTGGGGATAGCCGACGCCGGTCATCTTGCGCGTCGTGCACACCGAGCCGGGACCGATGCCGACCTTGACGATGTCGGCGCCGGACAGGATCAATTCCTCGGTCATCTCGCCGGTGCACACGTTGCCGGCCATGATCACGAGGTTCGGATAGCGCTCGCGGATCTTCGCCACGAAGCGCACGAAGCCCTCCGTGTAGCCGTTGGCGACGTCGATGCATACGTACCACGGCGAAGCCGCGGGCGCGACGCCGAGCGCCGTCATCACCTTGTCGAGGCGATCCTCGTCGGCCCGCGTGATGCCCAGCGAATAGAAGGCCGCGCTGCGCGGCTCCTGCGCGCGCAGGAACTCGACGCAGGCATCGACTTCGTAATACTTGTGCAGCGCGGTGCTGAGCCTGAACGCCGCCAGCGCGCGCGCCATTTCGAACGTGCCGGTGGCGTCCATGTTGGACGCCACGATCGGGATGCCGGCATAAGGCGCACCGGTGTGGCGAAAGCGGAACTCGCGCGAGATGTCGACGTCCGAGCGCGTCGTCAGGGTCGAGCGCTTGGGACGTATCAGGACGTCCTTGAAGTCGAGCTTGACGTCGGTTTCGAGGCGCATCGGCGTAGTTTACGGCAGGCCGGGCCTCACGCACTCGCGCGCGCCACGAGCGCATAGCCGACGTCGGCGACCGGCTGCGTGACAGGGCGGCCGGCGAGGCGCTCGCAGATCATCTCGCCGGCGCGCCGCCCGAGCTCGTAGCGCGGCACGCGCAGCGTGGTCAGCGCGGGCACGATCTGCGATGCGATGTCGAGGTCGTCGAATCCCGCGATGGCGATGTCGATGGGGATTCGCAATCCGCGACGCTGGCATTCGAAGATCGCCCCGACGGCCAGCGTGTCGGCGGAGCAGAACACGGCCCGCACGTCCGGCCGGCGCTCGATCAGCGTCGCCATCGCGTGCACGCCGGCGTTGAGGTCGAGGTCGGTCTCGATGCACAGCGCGTCGTCGACGGCGATGCCCGCCTTGCGGCACGCGCTGGCGAAGCCGCGGCGACGATCGCGCGCGCGGTCGTTGTTGCGCGGCCACGCGCCGATGTAGCCGATCAGGTGATACGCCCGCTCGATCAGGTAGCGGGTCACCGCGGCGGCGGCCAGCACGTTCGAATAGCCGACGGCCATGTCGATGGGATGGCGCTCGAGGTTGCCGCCTTCGACGCAGGGAATCGCGGCCTGCTGCACCGCTCCTCTTTATGGTTACGGCCTCGCCGAGCGCCGCCTCGGCGCCTGCGTCGACACGGTCGACCGCCGCGAGCTGACGCTGTCGACGAAGGTGGGACGCCTGCTGCGCCCGGGCGCGATCGCGGCCTCGGCCGGCGTGCACGCCGGGCAACACCCATTCGAATACACCTACGACTACAGCTACGACGGCGCGCTGCGCTCGCTCGAGTTCAGCCTGCAGCGCCTCGGCACAAACCGCGTCGACATCGTGCTGATCCACGACGTGAATCGCCGCTGGCAGGGCGATCGCATCGAGGAACGCTATGCCGAGGCGATGGCGGGAGCCTATCGCGCGCTGCACGATCTTCGCGCGCAGGGCGTGATCGACGCCATCGGCGTCGGCGTCAACGACTGGGAGATCCTGTTGCGCTTCGCCGCCGACGGCGACTTCGACTGCTTCATGCTCGCCGGCCGCTACACGCTGCTCGACCACACCGCCGGCGCGCGCTTCCTGCCGGAATGCGCGCGGCGTGGCATCGCGGTGCTGATGGCGGCGCCGTTCAACTCCGGCATCCTCGCCACGGGCCCCGTGCCGGGCGCGACCTTTTTCTATCAAGGCGCCGATGCCGAGATCCTGGCGCACCCGGCGCATCTCCGCGGTATGCGCGCGCCACGGCGTCGCGCTGCCCGCCGCGGCTTTGCAGTTCCCGCTGGGGCACCCGGCGGTGGCGAGCGTGGTCACCGGCATGCGCAGCGAAGACGAGGTCACGCAAAACATCGGCCACATGCGCGCGGCGATTGCGCCGGATTGCTGGCGCGAACTCGTGCACGAGGGCCTGCTCGACGCCGGCGTGCCGTTGCCCGGCCCGGCTTGACCGGGTCGCGAACGGCGCCGCGCGCGACGGCGCGCGGCAACGTCATCGTCGTGCCTACCAGCTTCCCGACGCGCCGCCGCCGCCCGAGCTGCCGCCGCCACCCGAGAATCCGCCACCGGAACTGCCGCCGCTCGATCCGCCACCGCTGCTGATCACCCACCCACCGACGTTCGCGGTGCCGTTCTTCTTCAGATCCTGAGCCGCCTTCGCGTACCAGGGCTGGCGGCGCGCGATGAGCTTGGCCAGCGGATAGCCGATGACGTAGATGCCGAGGATGTACACGGCCACCTGCTGGCCGACGATGACAAACGGGAACATCGCCCAGAACGGGATGAGGAAGACGTAGAGGAACCAGCCCATGCCGGGCGTCAGTACACCCACCACCGTGAACACGCCGAGGATGCCGAAAATGAAGCACCCCATCAGCATGCGCATCTGCCACGACATGCTGTCGGCCGGCGAATTGACGGTGACCACCGCGTGCGGCGTATCGGCGACTTTCGATGACAGTCCGAGTGCATCGCCGCGGCCCTCGAGCTGCGCGACGATCGCCGCGGCGCCGCGGGTGACGCCGCCATCGAAATCGTTCGCCTTGAATGCCGGCGTCATGATGTCGCGGATGATGCGCGCGGCGATGACGTCGGGCATCGGCCCTTCGAGGCCGTAGCCCACCTCGATGCGCATCCGGTGCTCGGCGGGCGCGACGACGACGAGGATGCCGTTGTCCTTGCCCTTCTGCCCGAGCTTCCACGCCGCGAACACGTCGCCCGCATATTGCTCGACGCTGTCGCCGCCGAGCGAGCGCGTGGTCAGCACGGCGATCTGATCGCCGGTCTTCGCCTCGTGCGCAGCGAGGAGTTCGTCGACGGCGCGCCGCGTCTCGGGCTTGAGGATCTCCGAGTCGTCGACCACGCGGCCGCTGAGATAGGGCACGTCGGCGGCGTGCGCCACGCCGATCGCGAAGAGGCACCAGGCAAGCATGGCGAGCGTGGCGGCCAGGCGAGGCCACGGCCGTGCCGGCGCGATGCACTCCGTGGCACGCGTCGCGCTCATGGCGTGTCGTCGATCTCGAGCGGCGCGTCCGCCAGCGGGTTGCCCTCGCCGCCGCCGGCGACGAAGCCGCGCGCAACGAGCAGTTGCTCGAGCGCGTTGAGGCCTGCCACGAACGCGGCGCGCGTTTCACCGGCGGCAAGACCGGCGGTCGTGACGTCGACGACGCGTTGCCAGTCGTCATCGTCGATGCGTCCGCGATAGGCGGTGTCGCCGATCACCGCCATCACGCGCTCGAAGCGGCCGGCGAGCATCAGGATCGCGTCGCGCCGCGGCGTGACAAACAGCTCGCGCTCGAGGAACAGCACCCGCGCGCGTTGATTGACCGCGGCGTGCGCGCGCGAATGCTGGAGGAACAGGCGCGCGAAGCGCGGCCAGCACGACGCGGCGAGCGCCAGCGCGAGACCGACGCCGAGAGTCGCAGTGACGGTCAGGAGCGCGGTGTGCGCCGTCACCCAGTCGGGACGCCATGCGTCCGCCGCGACGACTGCGACCGCGGCCGCCCCGCTGCCGAGCGCGAACGCGCGCCAGCGCAGGCCGTGAAAGCGATCGCTCCGGTCGACCAGCGCGACGACGACCTGTGCGCCGGTGCGCGCCTCGAACGCGCGCACGCGCGCCGCGATGGCGGCAGCATCGTCGGCAGTGAGCATCCGCGGCAGCGCGGCCATTCCCGCCCTCCCCCGTGGCGACGATGCGATCAGTGGTGCAGGATGCGCGCGAGGAATTCCTGCGCCCGAGGCGAGCGCGGCTTGCCGAAGAACTCCTCCTTGGTGGTGTCCTCGACGATGCGGCCCTTGTCCATGAAGATCACGCGGTGCGCGACCTTGTTGGCGAAGCCCATTTCGTGCGTGACGACCATCATCGTCATGCCTTCCTTGGCGAGCTGCACCATGACATCGAGCACCTCGCTGATCATTTCAGGGTCGAGCGCGGACGTCGGTTCGTCGAACAGCATGCAGATCGGGTCCATCGCCAGCGCACGGGCGATCGCGACGCGCTGCTGCTGGCCGCCGGAGAGCTGACCCGGATACTTGTCCTTGTGCGCGATGAGGCCGACGCGGTCGAGGTACTTGAGGCCCTTTTCCGTCGCCTCGGCCGGCGGGCGGTTCAGCACCTTGACTTGCGCGATGGTCAGGTTCTCGCGCACGGTCAGGTGGGGAAACAGCTCGAAGTGCTGGAACACCATGCCGACGCGGGCGCGCAGCTTGGGCAGGTTGGTCCTGGGATCGTTCACCAGCACGCCGTCGACGCTGATCGCGCCCTTCTGGAACGGCTCGAGCGCGTTGACGGTCTTGATCAGCGTCGACTTGCCGGAGCCGGAAGGCCCGCAGACGACGACGACTTCGCCCTTGTCGACGCTGGTCGTGCAGTCGGTCAGCACCTGGAAATCACCGTACCATTTGGATACGTCCCTGACTTCGATCATCGGCATGCGATGGCTCCCGGACCCCTCGATTGGCGCGCGTCAGCGGATGATCGCGATGCGCCGCTGCAGGCGCTTGACCCACAGCGACAACGCGATGCTGACGATGAAATAGACGACCGCGGCGAACGAGTACATCTCGACCAGCCGGCCGTCGCGCTGCGCGATCTTCGACGCCGCGCCGAGGAAATCGGTGATCGACAGCACGTAGACGAGCGAGGTGTCCTGGAACAGGATGATCGTCTGCGTGAGGAGGATCGGCAGCATGTTGCGAAATGCCTGCGGCAGCACGATTTCCTTCATCGACTGCCAGTAGTCGAGCCCGAGCGCGTAGCCCGCCCACACCTGGCCGCGCGGGATCGACTGGATGCCGGCGCGCATGATCTCCGAGTAGTACGCCGCCTCGAACATCATGAACGTCACCACCGAGGACAGGAAGGCGCCCACCTGCACCGGGCGCCCGGAGCCCGTGATCCAGCCGCCGATGTACGGCACGAGGAAGTAGAACCAGAAGATCACGAGCAGCAGCGGAATCGATCGCATCAGGTTCACGTACGCGGTCGCCGGCAGCGACAGCCAGCGATGCGACGACAGGCGCATCATCGCCAGCAGCGTGCCGAAGAAGATGCCGCCGAGTGCCGCCAGCGCCGTGAGCTTCAGCGTGAACACCATGCCGTCGAGAAACAGGTACGACAGCGAGCGCTCGATGACGCCGAAGTCGAATGCCCCCATCGTCAGTGCGCTCCGCCTGCGACCGCAGGACCGATGAATCCGGGAACCGACACGCGCTTCTCGACCCAGCGCATGATCGTGACCACGATCAGGTTGACGACGATGTAGATGAGCGTCGCCGCGGTGAACGCCTCGAACACCTGGAACGTGAATTCCTGCATCGAGCGCGCCGCCGCCGTGAGCTCGATCAAACCGATCGTCAGCGCCACCGACGTGTTCTTGATGAGGTTCATCGTCTCCGAGGTCAGCGGCGGCAGGATGATCCGGTACGCCATCGGCAGCAGCACATAGCGGTAGGTTTGCGGCAGCGTCAGGCCGAGCGCGGTGCCGGCCATCAGCTGCCCGCGCGGCAGCGCCTGGATGCCGGCGCGCACCTGCTCCGCCACGCGCGCCGACGTGAACAGCCCGAGGCCGATCAGCGCAGGCACGAACGACGCCCACGGCGGGCTCATCGCCTTGATGGCGTCGCCCAGCGACTTGGGGAGCACCTCCGGCAGCACGAAGAACCAGAGGAACAACTGCACCAGGAGCGGGATGTTGCGGAAGATCTCGACGTAGCCGTTGCCGAGACGCACCGCCCATCGATTGGGCGTGGTGCGCACGACGCCGACGATCGACCCGATCACCAGCGCGATGATCCCGGCGCACAGCGCGGTGGCGAGCGTCCAGCCGAGGCCGTGGATCAACGTCATCATCCACGTGTTGCGGCCGTCCGCCGACACTTCCCAGAAGATTCGCCAGTTCCAGTTGTAGTTCATGTCGTGTGCGGATGGCGGTGTGCGCGGGGCACTATAACAAACAAAACGGGGAGCCGCGGCCCCCCGTCTCGCTGATACCGTGCCGGCATCGAACGCGTGCCGATTACTTGTAGACCGCGGGATCGCCGCTCGAGGTGGGATCGGCCAGCACCCGCTTCAATTGCGGGCTCATCGGCACGCTGAGGGTGATGCCCTTGGGCGGGATCGGCTTCAGGAACCACTTCTCGTACAGCGCGTTGATGGCACCGCTCTTGTAGAGATTGGCTGTCGCCTCGTTCACCACCTTGGCGAACGCCGGGTCGTCCTTCGGCATCATCGCCGCGTACGGCTCGACGCTGTACGCCTCGCTGCCGATCTCGTAGTCGCCGGGCGCCTTGGAGCTCGCCACCAGACTGTAGAGCAGGATGTCGTCCATGAAGAACGCCTCGGCGCGGCCGGTCTCCACCATCAGGAACGCCTCGGCGTGATCCTTGGCGGGGATGATGCTCATGCCGAGGTTCTGCTTGCCGTTCTCCTCGGTCAGCCACTTGATGTTGGTCGTGCCGGAAGTGGACACCACCGTCTTTCCCTTGAGGTCCATCAGCGTCTTCACGTGCGACGACTTCTTGACGACGTAGCGGTTGGCGGTGACGAAGTACGTGTTGGTGAAGCCGACCTGCTTCTCGCGATCGAGGTTGTTCGTCGTCGAGCCGCACTCGAGGTCGATCGTGCCGTTGGCGATCAGCGGGATCCGCGTCGCCGACGTCACCGGGTTCAGCGCCACCTTGAGACCCGGCATCTTCAGGTCGGCCTTGATCGCGTCGACGACCTTCATGCAGATGTCCATCGCATAGCCGACGACGTTCTGCTTGTCGTCGTAGTACGAGAAGGGGATCGACGAGTCGCGGTGGCCGATGGTGATCGTGCCGGAGTCGTGGATTTTCTTGAGGGTGCCGGTCAGCGCCTGGCCGAATGCCGGCGCCGAGATGCACGCCACGATGGCGAGCGCGGCGACTACGCGTGAACGATGCATCGAACTACCTCCCTGGATGGAATGAGAACGGGCGACGCGCCCTCCGGCGCCGCCCTGGCCGCGCCGGCCGCCAGCCACTGGCAGCGGCGTAACCGGCGGATTGTACGTTCGCAGCCCACAAAGTCCAAGCTGTCGCCACCGGTGCGGCTTCTCGCGCAACTGGCCGGCGGGCGCCGCGCTTCAGCCGCGCACCGGCATGCGCGGCCGCGTCAGGTTGTCGGGCGACAGGATGCGGTCAAGATCCGCCTGCGACAGCCACTGCTTCTCGAGCACGAGCTCGTAGACGCCGCGGCCCGTGGCGTGCGCCTCGCGCGCCAGCGCCGACGTCTTCTCGTAGCCGATGTACGGGTTGAGCGCGGTGACGATGCCGATCGTGTTCTTGAGCATTTCGGCGAGGTGCGCGCGATTGGCAGTGATGCCGGCGATGCATTGGCGCGCGAGCACGATGCACGCCTGGCGCAGGTGGTGGATGCTGCGAAACAGGCTGTAGCCGATGATCGGCTCGAACGCGTTGAGCTGCAGCTGGCCGCCTTCGGCCGCCATCGTCACCGTCATGTCGTTGCCGATGACCTCGAACGCGACCTGGTTCACCACTTCCGGAATCACGGGATTGATCTTGCCGGGCATGATCGAGCTTCCGGCCTGCACCGGCGGCAGGTTGATCTCGCCGAGGCCCGCGCGCGGGCCGGACGACAGCAGGCGCAGGTCGTTGCACGTCTTCGACAGCTTCACCGCGATGCGTTTCAGCACGCCGGAGAGCTGCACGAACGCGCCGCAATCCTGCGTGGCCTCGATCAGGTTCTCCGCGGTCTTCACCTTGACCCCGGACAGGTCGACGAGGTGGCGGCACGCGATCGGCGCGTACGCGGGATGCGTGTTGATGCCGGTGCCGATCGCCGTGGCACCGAGGTTGATCTCCTCGATCAATGCGCCCGCCTCCTGCAGCCGCTGCTGGTCCTCGCCCAGCATCACCGCGAACGTCGAGAACTCCTGGCCCAGCGTCATCGGCACCGCGTCCTGCAGCTGCGTGCGGCCGACCTTGAGGATCGACTCGAATTCGCGCGACTTGGCATCGAACGCGAGCTTCAGCTCGTCCATCGACGTCCACAGCTCCGCGATCGCGAAGCGCAGCGCAAGGCGCAGCGCCGTCGGGTAGACGTCGTTGGTCGATTGCCCCATGTTGACGTGCTCGATCGGATGCAGGAATGCGTAGTCGCCCTTCTGCTTGCCGCCGATCTCGAGCGCGCGATTGGCGATGACCTCGTTGGCGTTCATGTTGGTCGACGTGCCGGCGCCGCCCTGGATCTGGTCGACGACGAACTGGTCGTGCAGCGCGCCGCTGGCGATCTCGCGGCAGGCGGCGATGATGAGCCTGGACTTCGCCTCGTCGAGCTCGCCCAGCTCCGCATTGGTCTGTGCCGCCGCGTGCTTGACCAGCGCCAGCGCGCGGATGAATTCCGGCCACAGCCCGACGCTGGTGCCGGTGATCGGGAAATTCTCGAGCGCGCGCAGCGTGTGCACGCCCCAGTACGCATCGGCGGGGACTTCGCGTTCGCCGAGCAGGTCGTGCTCGACGCGCATGTCGCCGCGGGCCTTGGCTTGTGGCATGAGCCCTCCTTCGCAAAGGAGGCGAAGTCTACACCCCGGACCCGCAGTCGCCGGTGCACGGTGCCTATAATCGCGCGATGGACGCCGCCCTCGAACCGGTGCTTGCCGTCGCCGACGTGCGCACGGCGGAGAAGTCGGCGCGCGCCGCGCCGCTGATGGAACGCGCGGGCGCCGCGGCGGCCGATGTCGCATCGGCGCTGCTGGCCACGCGCGGCGGCACCGTCGTCGTCCTTGCCGGGCCCGGCAACAATGGTGGCGATGGCTTCGTCGTCGCGCGCCGGCTGCGCGAGTCATTCCACGGCGTCGCCGTGGTCTTCCGTGACGATGCGAAGAAGCTGCCGCCCGATGCGGCGCGCGCGCGGGCAGCCTGGCTCGCCGCCGGGGGCGTGACGATTCCCGATCTGCCCCATGCAACGCCGGCGCTGGTCGTCGACGCGCTGTTCGGCATCGGCATCGCGCGCCCGCTCGCGGCGCGGCACGCCGAGCTCGTCGCATGGGCGAATGCCTGCGGGGCGCCCATCGTCGCCCTCGATGTGCCCACCGGCCTCAACGCCGACAGCGGCATCGCCACCGCGCCGGCGATCCGTGCGCAGGCGACCGCGACTTTCATCGCGTTGAAGCCCGGCATGCTGACGGCGGCCGGACCTGACCTCTGCGGCGAGATCACCGTCCATCCGCTCGACCTCGCAATCGACGCGTCGGCGGCGACCGGCCACTGCCTGCGCTGGCCCGCGATCGCCGGCGTGCTGCCCGAGATACTTCATCGCCGCGCGCGCAACGCGCACAAGGGTTCGTTCGGCACGCTGTTCGTGGTCGGGGGCGCGCAAGGCATGTGCGGTGCGCCGCTGCTCGCGGCCCGCGCGGCGTTGCGCCTCGGCGCCGGCAAGGTTGTCGTGGGATTCGCCGCAACGACGCACCCCGCGGTCGACTTGAACTGTCCCGAGCTGATGCTGCGCGCTGCGCAAACCTCATTCGACGGCGCCGATGCGATCGTCATCGGCCCGGGGCTTGGCACATCGTCGGCGGCGCGCGACCTCGTCGCCGCGGCGATCGCCACCGCCGTGCCCCTCGTGCTCGACGCCGACGCGCTGAACCTCGTCGCCGCCGACGCCGCATTGCGCGCGGCGCTGCGCTCGCGGCACGCGCCGCGCGTGATGACCCCGCATCCCGCCGAGGCGGCGCGCTTGCGCGCCACCGACGTCACCGACATCCAGCGCGACCGTTGCGCCGCTGCGCGCGCGCTCGCCAACGAATTCGGCGCGCACGTCGTCGTCAAGGGTGGCGGCAGCGTCCTCGCGCACCCCGATGGCCGCTACGACATCAACGCCAGCGGCAATCCGGCGCTGGCGACCGCCGGCACCGGCGACGTGCTGTCGGGCATGCTGGGCGCGCTCGTCGCGCAGCGCATCGACGCCGCCGACGCGCTGCGCATCGGCGTGTGCCTGCACGGCGCCGCCGCCGACGCGCTGGTGGCAAAGGGCGTGGGGCCGCTCGGCGTGCCGGCGTCGATGATCGCCGATGCCGCGCGCGACCTCGTCAACGCCGCCGCCGCGACGCGGCATCGCTGACGTGCCGCTCGCCGCCGGCGTGGCACACCGCTGCCCTGGCGCGCACGGCTGACGTGCCGCGCGCCGGCGCTGCGCGGCGCGCCGCTACGGAATCAGCAGCGTCGCGCCGGTCGTCGCGCGTGATTCCAGCGCGCGATGCGCGTCGGCGGCGTTCTTCAGCGCAAACGTCTGGCGTGCATCGCCCTTGAGCTTGCCGGCGCGCACCAGCGCGAACATGTCGCTCGCCATCGCCAGCAGGTCGGCGCGCTTCGCGGCATAGGTGAACAGCGTCGGTCGCGTTGCATACAGCGATCCCTTGGGACCCAGCATGCCGAGATTGAAGGCGGCGATGGGCCCCGACGAGCTGCCGAAACTGACGAACAGCCCGCGCGGCGACAGGCAATCGAGCGATGCCGGAAACGTGTCCTTGCCCACCGAATCGTAGACCACCGGCACGCCTTTGCCGCCGGTGATCGCCTTGACGCGATCGACGAAGTTCTCGCGCGTGTAGACGATCGTGTGCGCGCAGCCATGGGCCCTGGCAAGCTCGGCCTTGGCGTCCGAGCCGACGGTGCCGATCAGCGTAACGCCCAGCGCGCGCGCCCACTGGCAGGCGATGAGACCGACGCCGCCCGCGGCCGCGTGGAAAAGGATCGTCTCGCCGCCCTTCAGCACGAACGTCTGGCGAAACAGGTACTGCACGGTCAGGCCCTTCAGCATCATCGCGGCGGCGGTGCGCTCGTCGATGTCGTCGGGCAGCTTGACCAGGCGGTCGGCCGGCATCACGCGCGCATCCGCGTACGCGCCCGTGGGGCCGACGCAATACGCCACGCGATCGCCGGGTGCTATGTAATCCACGCCGCTGCCCACCGCCTCCACCACGCCGGCGCCCTCGCTGCCGATGCCGGAAGGCAGCGGCAGCGGATAGAGGCCGCTGCGATGATAGGTGTCGATGTAGTTGACGCCGACCGCCGTGTTGCGCACGCGCGCTTCGCCGGGCCCCGGGTCGCCCACTTCCACCGTCTCGTATTTCAGGACTTCGGGACCGCCGGTTGCGTGGATCCTCACTGCATGTGCCATGTGCATTTCCTCATCGTCGACAATTCACCGGGCCGGAAAGGTTGGCGCACCCTCTCCCGCCGCCTCTCCGTCGTCAGGATACCCACTCGGCGCCGTTCAGTCCGCGCCCTCGATCGCGCCATATTCGATGGGAATGCGGATATAGAAGATGCTGATGGCGTCGGCGCGCAGCAGCGCCAGGAAATCATCGGCCTGGGCGGAAGTGACCGCGAAGTCGATTTCCACCGGCAAATCCCCGGCGAGTTCGTAGAAGTGTGCTTCGTGGATCACGCCGTGCCGTCCGAATCCGGCGATCGCGCGAAACGCGGAGCCACCCTTGATGCCATATTGCCGCGCGCGCTCCAGCAGCCATTCGTAAAGCAGGATGTGCCCATGCTTGCGGTTTTCGTGGACGTAGAAACGCAGCAGAACGCCGTTCATCGCGGCTCCCCGGCCGCGCCCTGCGATGCGGTCGCAGCACTCCGGGCCGCGTTGCGCTGACGGACTCGCGCGCTCATCCCATCACCGCTGCGGCGATCGCCCGCACCAGCAGGATGCCGGTGATCGTCAGCGCAATCGACCCCACCACATGCGCGAGGGTGCCGACGGCACCCCACAGCCACTCGCCGCGCAGCAGCAAGCCGGTGATCTCGGCGGAAAATGTGGAGAACGTCGTGAGGCCGCCGAGGAAACCCGTCGTCATCACGAGGCGCAGCTCGGGCGACATCGTCGTGGCGCGAGCCATGAATTCCATGGCGACGCCCATCAGCAATCCGCCGCCCAGGTTGGCGGCGAGCGTGCCGAGCGGCAGCGTCGGGAACACGGGATTGAGCAACATCCCCAGTCCCCATCTCAACCACGCGCCGGCGGCAGCACCCGCACCAACTGCAACAGCTCCCGACCACGACCACATTCGTCCTCCTCCGCCGCACGGCGGCGGCAAGCGATGTCAATCCAGGCAGGAATGCGGTCGAATCGCGCGCCCACCCGCCCCGTTTCTCGACGGCGTTACGGGTAGGCATCATCAGCCTCGCGGCGGTTCGGCCAGGGCGCGGCGAACGCCGCGCGCGGGCATGGGAGGAATGCCATCTCCAGCCAGCAGATTATAGGGAAATTCGCGCAGCACACGCAAATCGCGATCTGCGGACGCCGTGCGGCGCAGTCGAGGTCGCCGTCGGCAATCGCGCCGTGGCTTGCGTGGCGCGATCGCCGTCACGTGCGCACGGACCTCAGGCCTCGCGACGACCGGCACGCTCCTGCTGGCTCGCGTTGGCGGCTTCCTGAACCGCCCGGACCGATGCCATCAGCTCGTCGATCTCGCGCTCGACGTCGAAGTCTCGCGGGAACGCGCGGTGCGCGCGGCGATACCAGTAGCGCGCGTTACCGATGTCGCCTTCCAGCATGTGCACGATGCCGTGCGCCCAGCAGCCCTCGGTCGACTCGTCGCTCTGGACGATCACGTGCGCCTTCTGCCAGTCGCCCTTGCGCAGGTGCCGGATCGCGGTGCCGATGGCCATGGGTGGTCCTTTCGCAAGGGTGCGCGGATGGGGGAGCGCGGTCCGCGCGTGGCGAATCACGCAATCATATAGCCGCCGTCCACCGGCAGCACAGTCCCGGTGATGAAGCCCGCCGCCGGCGTGCACAGGAACAGCACGGCACCCGCGACGTCCGCGGGCTCGGCCCAGCGCCCGAGCGGCGTGCGCGTGACGATCGCCGAGTCGCGCGCCGGGTCGGCCTGCAGCGCGGCGGTCAGCGGCGTGCGTACCCAGCCGGGCGCCACCGCGTTGACGCGGATGGCGTCGCCGGCATAGGCGATCGCCAGCGACTTCGTCAGCTGGGCGACGCCGCCCTTGCTCGCCGCGTAGCCCGGCACGAGGCCGCCGCCGAAGAACGACAGCACGGACGCCGTGTTGACGATCGCCCCGCGCGCGGCGGCGAGCGCCGGGCGCGCCGCGGCGCAGCAGCGCATCGTGCCGGAGAGATTGACGTCGACGACGTCGTCGAACACCGCCGGATCGTGCTCCTCGCCGCGGCGGATGATGCCGGCGCAGTTGACGAGCACGTCGAGCGACTTCAAGCGCGCGAATAAAGCCACGACGGCAGCATTGTCGCGAACATCGAGCGTCTCGGCAGTGATGCGGCCGCGACCCGCCCGGGCACCGAAAACGGCGACCTCGGCCGCCGTGGCGCCGGTGGCGATCACGTCGGCACCGACGCCGGCAAACGTATTGGCGATCGCCGCGCCGATGCCGCTCGTGGCGCCGACCACCACTGCGCGCTTGCCGCGCAGCAGGTCGGCGCGGAACGTGTCGCTCATCGCGCGATCCCGGCGAGCGCGGCCACTTCGGCGTGACGCGGCAGCGGCGCCACCGCGCCGAAGCCCTGCGTGGACAGCGCCGCCGCGGCATTCGCATAGGCCGCCGCATCGGCGGGATCATCGCCACGGCATAACCTCGCGACAAACGCGCCGTCGAAGCAGTCGCCGGCGCCGGTCGCATCGACCGCGGCGACCGCATGTCCGGCGATGTGGCGCCGCTGTCCCCCCGCGGCGAGCGTGCAGCCTTGCGCACCCTGCTTCAGCACCACGTTGCGCGCGCCGTCCGCAAGCACGGCGTCGATGATGGCGTCGGCGTCGTCGATCGCGTAGATCTCGCGCACGTCGTCCAAGCTCGGCAGCGCCCAGTCGACGCTGCGCAACGTGGCGCGGATCACATCGCGTGCGCGGGCGAGCGGCCACAGCTTGAGACGCAGGTTGGTGTCGTACACCACCTGCACGCCCGCCTCGCGCGCGATCGCGACCGCGGCGGCGCAGGCATCGGCGGCGCTCGCCGAGATCGCCTGGCTGATCGCCGAGAGGTGCAGGAAGCGCGTGGCGCGGATCGCGTCGACCGGCAGCGCCGCGCGCGCCATGTGCGAGGCCGCCGATCCCGCGCGCCGGTAGCTGAACGCATGCCCGCGCTCGCCATGGGTGACGAAATAGATCCCGGTCGGATGCGCGGCGTCGACCGCCACCGCCTGGGTGTCGACACATTCGTCGCGCCACAGCTCGAGGAGCCACTGGCCGAAGAGGTCGTCGCCGATGCGCGTCAGGTAGCCGGCACGCGCACCGAGGCGCGCCGCGGCGATCGCCATGTTCGACGTGTCGCCGCCGAAGCCCTGCACATAGACTCGCGGGTCGTCGGGTCGTGCCTGGTTGAACTCCACCAGCGCCTCGCCCATCGCCAGTACGTCGAGGCCGCCGTCCATCACGCCTCAGCCGCGCGACGGCAGCGCGCGCGCGGCGTCGCGATAGGCGCGCGCGGCCTCGACTACCGCGCTCGCGGAGGCACCCGGCCCGTACAGGTTCGAGCCGGTGCCGAAGCCGTCGGCGCCGGCGTCCCAGTACGCGCGCAACGTCTCCGGGCGCATGCCGCCCACCGCGAGCACGATCGTGCCCTTCGGCAGCACGGCGCGCCACGCCTTGAGCGCTGCCGGCGGCAACGCTTCGGCGGGAAACATCTTGAGCCCGTCGGCGCCGGCGGCCAGCGCCGCGAACGCTTCCGTCGGCGTCGCCACGCCGGGCACGCACACGAGCCCCTGGCGCTTCGCCTCGACGATCACGCGGGTATCGGCATGGGGCATCACGACGAGCCTGCCGCCCGCCGCGGCGACGCGTGCCACGTCGGCGGGATCGATCACGGTTCCGGCGCCGACGAGGCATGCAGCCCCGAACTGGTCGGCCAGCGCGCGGATGCTGTCGAATGGCCGCGGCGAGTTGAGCGGCACTTCGAGGATGCGAAAGCCGGTCGTGGCGAGCGCGCCGCCGACGGCGGCGATCTCCTCCGGCGAAATTCCTCGCAGCACGGCGCAGAACGGCAGAGGCTGCAGGTAATCGGCCAGCTTCATCGAGCCCTCGTCAAGATTCAATTCCGGGAAATCATCGACGCGGCGCGCGCGATGCGCCACAGGCCGCGCGCGGCCGCGCCCTGCGTGCGTCGCGACACGACGCCGCCGCGCGCGAGCGCGACGGCATAGCGATCGGCGAGCGCGTCGGCGCCGACCAGCGCGACGTCGGCATGCCGCGCGCCGCGCGCATCGGCCCAGCGCAGGCCATCGCGCACTTCGCGCCCGATCAGGAGGCCGGACAGGTAGTCGGCCACGTCGTCCTGGCCCATCTCGCCGGCGAGCACGAGTGTACGCGCGGCGAAGAGGTCATGCGCCAGCGCGCCCTCGCCGAGACCGTGATCGACGCCGCGCACGAACGCCGGCTCGCGCCGCGCGCCGCTTCGCGCCGCGAGGCGGCCGAGGATCGAATGCTCGAGCATCACCGCGTAGATCTCGCCGGTCATGAACGTCGCGAATTCGGTGATGCCGCCGTCGCGCGCGTCGACCCACTTGGCGTGCGTGCCGGGCATCACGAACAGCGTCGCGCCGGCAGCGCCGTCCTGGGCGCCGACGAGCTCGGTCTCCTCGCCGCGCATGACGTCGGGCGTGCCGTGCACGTCGCGACCTATCACCCCCGGCACGATCGCGAGCTCGCCGCCTGGCGTGCGCCGGATGCCGGCGGCGAGCGTGGTCAGCATCGCCGGCAACGCGACGTACGGCACCTCGATCCAGCCGTTGCGGCTGCCCACCATTCCCGCGGCGATCCGCGGCAGCGGGTCGTCGCGCCAATCGCCGAGCAGCTCGTCGCAAGCTGCCGCGAACGTGCGGCCGCCGAGGCGCGCGAGGCCGAGGTCGGCGTGCCGCGTGGCGATGATTTCGCCGCCGTTGCCGATCCGGAAGGCGCGCGCGGACGACGTGCCCCAGTCGAGGCCGATCAACACGGCATCGGTCATGGTCAACCGCTGTCGCCGGGACCCGACCAGCGGGCGGCGGCGGCATCGTCGCTGTCGCGCGCCTCCACCCAGCGTTCCCCCGTGGGGGTCGTTTCCTTTTTCCAGAACGGCGCCCGCGTCTTGAGGTAGTCCATGATGAACGCGCAGGCCTCGAATGCCGCGCCGCGATGGGCGCCCGTCACTGCCACCAGCACGATCGCGTCGCGCGGCGCGAGCCGACCGACGCGATGGATGACGAGGGCGTCGAGGACGTCGAAGCGCGCCCTGGCGTCGGCGACGATCGCCTCCAGCGCGCGCTCGGTCATGCCCGGATAGTGCTCGAGCAGCATCGACGACACCGCGGCGCCGTCATTGATGTCGCGCACCGTGCCGACGAACGCGGCGATGGCGCCGATGCGGGCGTCGCGCGCGCGCAGCGCGTCGATCTCGGCGCCGATGTCGAACGCCGCCTGCTGCACGCGCACTGCCACGCCGCTAGCCTCCGGTGACGGGCGGAAACAGCGCGACCTCGTCGCCGGCTCGCACCGGCGTCGACGGCGTCGCCATCACCTGGTTCACCGCGACGCGTACCGCGCGCCCCGCCGCCAGCTCGCGGCTCCATGCGCCCCCGCGCGCGCGCAACGCCGCGACCAATGCGGCGACGTCGGTCGCGCTGCCCGGTAGCGGCCATGCCTCGGCGTCACGCGCGAACGCCTCGCGCAGGCGCGCGAGATAGACGATGCGCACGGTCGTCGTGGTATCGGCGAGCATGGATCAAACGATAGCAGAAACGCGCGACGGTCCCGGCGCGGCGCTGCGCGGCGCGCGAGCGTCAGAAGCGGTACTGGACGCCGATCTGCACCTGGTCGGATTCGGGAAACGCGCCGCTGAACGTGTCGAAGCCGAGGCGGCCAAAGCGCGCGTATTCGAGCTTGAGACCGAGCGACGGCGTCATGTCGTAGCGCAATCCCACGCCGTAGTTGACGCCCTGGCGCACCGTCGCGCCGCCGGCGCCCGCCGTCAGATAGGCCGGCAGCGCATCCAATTGCTGGTAACCCAGGCGCCCGTAGAGCGCGAACGCCGGGCCGAAGTTGTAGCTCGTATAGACGTCGGCATGCGTGCGCTGCGCCGACTGGTCGTTCGGCGCATCGAGCGCGAGTCCCATGCCGGGTCGGCCGGGCACGAGCGCATAGGCGTCGCTGCGCGCCACGGCGGCCTCGACCGACACTTTGCCGCCGAATCGGTAGCCGCCGAACAGCAGCGCATGCGGTCCGCCATCGTCGGCCATCGTCGAGCCGTATTTGATCCATGCCGAGGACACGGACGTCAGGTCGACGCCGAAGCCGGAGGAGTGCGCGTCGCGCAACGACACGCCACCATAGAAACCGGGCACGGGCGCCACCGCGGCCGGCTCCGCCACCTGTGCGCCGGCGACGCCTGACAGGAGCGCGGCGACGATGCCAGCGATGGCGAATTTTTTCATTTGATTCAAGACCTTGGCGCAAAGACGCCGGCGCCGGACGGCGCCCGCCGACAAACCCCACATGGCGCCGCCGGACGCCCCTTCAAGCTACCCGCCAGCCCTGCCAAAGTCAAACTTACCGGGGCATGGGCACGGCCTGGGCCACTACCAATGTGGCAAGCGCGTCCACCGCCGCCAGGCCGTGCACCACAATGGGCGCCCCGGCAAAGGCGGCGGGGTCGTCGGTCGCCAGCGCGACGATATGGGGGTCCGCCGGGAAGAGCAGCGGCTTGCGAAGACTCGGCCGGTGCACCTCGAGCTTGGGCAACGTCGCCGCCTTGAAGCCCTCGACCAGCACCAGGTCGCAGGGCGAAAGCCGGGCGATCGCGTCGGTGAGCGCCAGTTCCGGCGCGCCCCGCAGTTCGTGCATCAGCGCCCAGCGGATCGACGAGGTCACCAGGACCTCCGTCGCGCCCGCGAGGCGATGCCGATGGCTGTCCTTGCCGGGCTGGTCGACGTCGAAATCGTGATGCGCGTGCTTGACGAGCGCCACACGCAGGCCGCGCGCCACCAGCAGCGGAATCAGACGCTCGACGAGGGTCGTCTTGCCACTGCCCGACCAGCCGGCGAAGCCGAACACGCGCGCCGGCGGGGCTGCCATCATCCGGGATGCCCCACGTGCCGCGCGCGGCGATCGTGACCGTTGTCGCGGCGCCGATCGGCGAGCGGTCGGCGCGAATCCGCGGCGAGCCCGGAGGAGACGACGGCGCCATCCCATGTAAGCGCGGCGGCGGCGAGGCCGGGGTCCGCGTCGAGCGCGGCGTCGATGCCCTGCATCGCCAGGCGCCGCACATGGGGCAGCGCCGCGGCGGCGAGCGCAAGCGTCGCGGTGCGCGGCACGCGCGCCGGCAGATTGGCGACGCACGAATGCACGACGCCTTCGTCGACGTACGTGGGCGCCGACATCGTCGTCATGCGCGAGGTCTCGGCGATGCCGCCCTGGTCGATGCCGACGTCGACGATCGCGCTGCCCCGGCGCATCGTCGCAAGCATCGCCCGCGTGACGAGGCGCGGCGACAGGCGCCCGGGCTCGAGCACCGCGCCAATGATCGCGTCGGCATCGGCGATCGCGGCGGCGAACGCGTCGTCGCCGGCCGTCGCCAGCCGGTGCGTGGCGATTCGCGGATGCTGTGCGGCGAGCGCTGCCAGCCGCTCGGCGCCGCGCGAAAACACGTCGACGCGCGCGCCCATCGCCGCCGCCGTGATCGCGGCCTGCGCGCCGACATTGCCGGCACCGACGACCACGACGCGCGCTCCGGGAACGTCGTCGACGCCGGTGACGAGCACGCCCGCGCCCGCGCTGCCGCCAAGTGCTTCCTGCGCCACGAAGGGCGCCAGGCGGCCGGCGATGCGCGACATCGGCGCCAGGATCGGCAGCGCGCCGGCAGCATCGCGCACCGCCTCGAAGGCCACGATGCGCACGCCACGCGCGAGCACGGCGTCGAGCAGCGCGGGATCGCGCGCGAGCTGGGCGAAGCCGAACACCGTTGTGCGCGGCGCGACGAAGTCCCATTCGGGCCGCTGCAGCTCCTTGACCTTGACCACGAGCTCGCAGGCGAAGACCTCGGCCGCCGACACCGACACGCGCGCGCCCGCGGCGGCATAAGCGGCATCGCCGAATCCGGCGCGTGCGCCGGCCCCCGCGCCGACGACCACGCGATGGCCATCCCCGGCGAGCGTGCGCACGGCATCGGGCGTGAGCGCGACGCGACGCTCGCCGTCCTTGGTCTCGCAGGGGACGCCGACGTCCATGCTCAGCGCGCGAATCCGCCCAGCACCACCGCCGCCAGGCCGAGCACGAGGTTGACGCCGATGAGGACGCGCACGGTGTTCATTGCCTTGCCGCCGCCACTCCAGTCGCCGTGCTCGACGGCGCCGCGCAGGCGGCGCAGCGCGACCAGCGCGATGTAGGCATAGACGGCGATCATCACGATGCCCAGTCCCATCATCGCGTGCACGCCTGGGGCGGCAGCCGCGAGTCCGCCCGATGCGTGCAGCAGCGCGCCGCCGCTCGCCACGATCAGCACGATCGCGAGGCCGGCCCACGCCACGAATTGCCGCATCACCGCGGCCAGCAGCGGCAGGCGCTGTGGCGGCGCGAGCGCCCCCACCGATGGCCGCAGCGCGAATTGTGCGAAGAACATGCCGCCGACCCACACCACGGCGCCCAGGAGATGCAGCGAACGCAACCACGCCATGTCCATTGTCGCCTCGGTCAAATGGCCATTGTAACGGCGCGCAATGGCGCAATCTGCGTCCAGAGGCTAAGCTAGGATGCCGAGGGTGCCGAGCTCGAACGCACCATCGGCGACGACCGCAGACGAGGGAACGTTCCGCCCGATGGCCATCGACGCAACCGCTGCCGACGACGTCGGCGGCGTCATCGAACGCATCATCACCGACGTGCCGGCGCCACGCGACGCGACGCGCGCCGCCACGCCGGCCGCAGCCGGCGAGATCATGCGCGCGGCGGCACGCCGCGCCGCGCTCGTGTCCGGCTCGCTGGCGCTGCCGCCCGGTCCGCTCGGCGTCGCCACTGTGCTGCCGGACCTGTACCTGATCTGGGGCATCCAGCGGCAAATGGTCGCCGACCTGTTCGCGATCCACGGCCGCACGGCCGACCTGACGCGCACGCACATGCTCTACTGCCTGTTCCGCCATGCGGCGAGCCAGGTGCTGCGCGATGTCGCGGTGCGCGCCGGCGAGCGCTTCGTCGTGCGCGAGATCACTGCGGGCGCGCTGCGCGGCGTGCTCGGCTCGCTCGGCGTCGCCGTGACGCGGCGCGTGGCCGGCACCACCGCCGGCCGGTTCGTGCCGGCGCTCGGCGCCGCCGCCGTTGCCGCCTATGCCTACTGGGACACGCTGCAGGTCGCCAAGAGTGCGTACCGGCTGCTCGAGCCGCAGACATCCTCGTAGGCGGCTCGCCGCGCCATGTGCGGACGCTACGAACTGCATACGCATCCTGCCGCGCTCGCGCTGGCGTTCGGCCTGCCGCACCCGCCGGACATCACGCCGCGCTACAACATCGCGCCGATGCAGAACGTGCCGGTGATCCGCCGCGCCGCGGACGGCGCACGCGAGCTCGCGCAGGTGCGCTGGGGCCTCGTGCCGCGCTGGGCCAAGGATCCGTCGATCGGTGCGCGGATGATCAACGCGCGCGGCGAGACCATCGCCATCAAGTCGGCGTTTCGTCGCCCGTTCGAGCGCCACCGCTGCCTCATGCCGGCGGACGGCTTCTACGAGTGGAAGACGCTGCCGGGCGGCCGCAAAGTGCCGTTCCACGTGACGATGAAGGACGGCCGCCCGTTCGCGTTCGCGGGTCTCGCCGAGCGGTGGCTGGGCGCCGATGGCGAGGTCATCGATTCCTGCGCGATCGTCACCACCGCTGCCAACGCACTGCTCCGTCCGGTGCACGAGCGCATGCCGGTGATCGTCGCGCCAGGCGACTACGAGCGGTGGCTGGATGTCAGCGGCGAGCCGCCGCTCGACGTCGTCGCGCCGTTCGCGTCCGAAGCCATGGCGATGCAGCCTGTGTCGACCCGCGTCAACTCGGTGCGCAACGACGACCCGGGGCTGCTTGCACCAGTCGCCGCCGACGCCGCCGATGCCGTCGATGGCGCGGAGGAAGTCGCGCCCGAGGACGCGGTAACGGCGCCACGCGTCGCCGACTCGCCGCAACGGGATCTCTTCTAGCGCACGACTACTGCGGCGCGCACATCCCCACGCCGTCGGGGCCGTAACCTTCCGAGATGTAGCCGCGGGCGATCATCGTCACGCGCACGGCGGGATCGATCGTGTACCGGTGATTGGAGGCCGGGCCGCCATTCCACAGACGGAAAACCGGCACGGTTCCGGCAGGGCACGCCCCGCTGGAGGCGTCCGGAATGAACATGTACATCACCGCGCTACCTTCGAGCACGTACGTCGGGAACATCGACGGAATGGCGTTGCATTCCGACGGCAGCACCGAGAAGAAATGCGAATTGCCTTGCGCCGGCGGAATGTAGTAGCGGCACACCGGCGAGGTCCCGGGTTGCGGCGTGAGGTACGTCTGGAACACGTAGCCGGTGCGCGCCCAACCCGCGATCTGGCCATTGTCCAGTACCGCAATCTCCGCGGCGCTCGCCGTCATGAAATAGTGATTGAGGGTCGCGTTGTAGTACTCGATGACGCTGTTCGTGCCGCCGACCTCGCTGCCGCCCGCGCCGGCGAGCGTGAGCACGAGCGTGCCCTGGTCGGTGGCGACCTCGACGGTGCCGGTGTGCGCTCCCATCGATTGCGGCGTGAAACGGTAGACCAGCGTGCAACTGGTGCCGGCCGCGAGCGCCACACCCGGCGCGCACGTGCCGCCCCCGGCGAAGTCCGCAGGGTCGCTTTGCGGCGTGATCGCCGTGATCGTCAATGTTCCGCCGCCGGCATTGCTCAGCGTGGCCGACACCGGCGCGCTCGTGGTGCCGACCAGCGAAGCGCCGAACGTGAGGGTCGTCGGCGCGAGCAGCGCCTGGGGCGGCGCGGGTGGGGGCGGAGGCGGCGTGCCGCCGCCACTGCTCGTCGCCACGAGCGCCGTCGCCGTCACCGGAAACGAGTAGGTCCCGACGCCGTTGCTCGTCGCGATGCTCACGTACGATGCGGCGCGTACACCGGCGTTGCCCTTCGGCGTGAACACGACGTTGAAGCTGCAGCTTTCGCCCGCGGCAAGCTGGGTACCGTTGTCGCAGCCGTCGCCGCGCGCGAGCTCCGCACTGCCGAGCGAAACCGAGTTGATCGTCAGCGACGCGTTCGGCGAAGCATTGGTGAGCGTGATCGGTTGCGGCGCCGACGACGCGCCGATCGGCGTCGCGTCCATCGTCACCACCGGCGGCAGACCGCACAGATAGCCCTGGCCCGCGAGGGCGTCGCTCGGGCCATAGAGGCACAGGCAGCCATGCTTGTCGTCGTCGGTCAGATCGGAAATGGTGTTGTATGCGGTGTCGGGTACGCCGGGATTGTTCGCGCTGTCCGGGCCCGACATGACCGCATTCGGAATGTTCGAGTGCGCGAGACCGAGCGCGTGACCCCATTCGTGCACGGCGGCGCGCGCGAGCGTGGTGGTCGAGTTGACGAACGTGCTCGAGAACGTCATGTCGAACCCGATGATCGTCGAGTCGGCGGCTTCGTAGTCCCAGGTGATCCCTGAGGTGGCGCCGTTGCCGTTGACGCCGAGCGTGAGATCGCCCCAGCCCACCACGTTTTCGCCGGGTGACGTGCTGGTGCCATCCATGTTCTGCGGCAGCGACGTCGTGTCGTCGCCGCGAACGATCGAGACGCGGCAGACGTCCATCCACTTCTGCGCCGCATCGGCGATGCCGGCCGTGGCGAGGTCGATACCGAGTGAATCCGGTCGTCCGGCGTCGTTGTAGCGCCACGCAATCGGCGTCTTCCACGTCGCGGGGGAACCGAACATGTAGAGATGCTTGGCCACCGACGCGCGCCGATCGATGAAGCCGCGCGCCGGATCACCCTCGAAGCCGGGCCACGGCAACGCCGGGTCGGCGAGCGCGGCGCGTACCGCGGCGAGCATCACCAGTGAAGCGCAATAACGTGTCGTTCGTGGCACGAGCTCGCGCATTGCGGGCGGGCCGCCGCGAAGCGCGGCGACGGTATCCAAGGTGGCGCCAACATAGCATGTGGCTTTGGCCGGCCCATGCCGGTGGCCCGCCCTTTTCTGGCGTCCGGCGGCGTCCTACCGCTTGTACGACTCCGGCGCTTCAGCGCAGCGAAGCGTTGAACGCTTGCAGCGCTCGGCTGCCTGGAACGAGGTCGTCATCGACGAGCGCGTTGAGCGGTGTCGTCGTCGTCGCCAGCGCGTCATGCAGGTCGTGGCTGTCCGGTCGCACGTACAGCAATCCGGTGACAACCTCGCCGGCAGCGCGCCGCGATTCGAGATAGGTCATCGCATTGAGCTTGTCGCGCGGTTCGTAGTCGGCGGCGAGCTTGCGCAGCCTCAGCGTGCCGCCGTCGTGCAGCACGACGTCCTGCACGCCGCCCGGCGCGGGAGCGGCGACGATCGCTTCGCGATCGGGCATGAAATCGAGGTGATTGACGGCCTCGTTGTGGGCGCGCACATAGTCGTAGCTCTTGGTCGAGCCCGGATGGTTGTTGAACGCGACGCACGGGCTCACGACATCGAGGAATGCCGCGCCCTTGTGCTCGACCGCCGCCTTGATCAGCGGCACCAGCTGCGCCTTGTCACCGGAGAATCCGCGCGCGACGAACGTCGCACCCAGCGTCAGCGCCAGCATAACGAGGTCGATCGGCTCGTCGGCGTTGGCGGCGCCGCGCTTGCTCTTGCTGCCCTTGTCCGCCGTCGCCGAGAACTGGCCCTTGGTGAGGCCGTACACGCCGTTGTTCTCGACGATGTAGACCATGTTGACGCCGCGCCGCAGCACATGCGCGAACTGGCCGAGGCCGATCGACGCCGAATCGCCGTCGCCGGACACCCCGAGATAGATGAGGTCGCGGTTGGCGAGCGCGGCCCCGGTCATCACCGACGGCATCCGTCCGTGCACGCTGTTGAAGCCGTGCGAGCCGCCGAGGAAGTAGGTCGGCGTCTTCGACGAGCAGCCGATGCCCGACAGCTTGGCCACGCGGTGCGGCGCGATCGCCAGCTCGAAGAACGCCTGGATGATGGCCGCCGAGATCGAATCGTGGCCGCAGCCCGCGCACAGCGTCGACACGGAGCCCTCGTAGTCGCGGCGGGTGAAACCGAGCGCGTTGACCGGCAGTGACGGATGGTGGAGCTTCGGCTTGGCGAGGTAGGTCATGGCAATCCCGAGGAGTCCGCTAGGAAACCTTGCCGGCGGAAACGAGGTTGAACAGGCGCGCCTTCTCCACGATCTCGCGCGTGATGAAGCGCTCGGTGATCGGCGTGCCGTCGTAATGCAGCACCGGCACCAGCTTGCCGGGGTCGACCTCGCACTCGTTGACGATCAGCATGCGCAATTGCGCGTCGCGGTTCTGCTCGACGACGAATACGTGCTCGTGCGCGG